>JACPRP010000113.1 GCA_016189905.1 Chloroflexota bacterium
ATACGCCGTTATTTGTGGAGAGGCAAGAGAATGATCTCTGATCGGTCGAATATGGAGACGTAGTAATTCATGGCCTCTTCGGCCTTGCCGGAGAACATCAAGAATGGGATGATCGCTGGAGGGCGCATTTGATAGCCTCATGTCACTTCGAGTGTGATGATTGTAGCACGTGCGGGAAAATCGACTCAAGCCTGGACTTCTCGAGATGGTCCCAATCGACTGCTGTTGATTTGAGTGTGATCAGGCACGTAAACCAGGCAATCGTCTATGATGATTTCCAACAAAGGGGATATCGCCTGGCCCGACGCCACCAGCGGCAGATACTTCCGCTTCTGCTCCTCGTCGCCGCATCTGAGGATTATCTCCGACCCGAAGTCGGCCGGCATCACGGCGACCGCGAGCCCCGGGTCCTTGCGGCAGAACTCCTCGCAGACCAGGACGTGCTCCATCAGGTCGTAACCCTGGCCGCCTTCTGTATCGCCTTTTGCTCCTTCGGGAACTCGAAAGCCATCTTCCTATTTCCCTGCCTTTGCCCTGGCGATTTTCTCCTTAAGCGTTGGGACCACCGCGAACAGGTCGCCGACGATGCCATAGTCTGCCACACGAAAGATCGGCGCTTTGGGGTCCTTGTTGATGGCCACGACCATCCCCGCACCCTTGATCGCGGTTACGTGTTGGAACGCGCCGCTAATGCCGATTGCCAGGTAGAGCTTGGGATGCACGGTCTTGCCCGAAATGCCGACCTGCCGCGCTTTCGGCAACCATTTCTTATCCACGACCGGGCGGGAGCAGGCTAGAACCCCGCCAAGCGCGTTAGCCAGGTCCTCGACCAGCGTGATGTTCTTCGGGTCACCGATGCCGCGGCCAACGGAGACGATGATCTCACTCTGCGAGATATCGATCTCGCCTGCCGCCGTGTCGACGTATTCGAGCAGCTTCTTGTAGGCCATCTCCTCCGCCAACGGCGATTGCAGCTTTACGATCTCGCCGGCGCTGTCCCGTGCCCGTGGGCTCGGGGCGTTCCCCGCTTGGATCGTGGCGATGCGGTGCGTGGCCTCGCGGGCCTGCAAGCTCGCCCTTACCCTGCCGCCATAAGCAGGACGCACGGCCGTGAGCTTGCCGCCGTCGATCTCGACCTCCAGGCAGTCGGTTACCAGCGCCGCGTCCAACTGTACCGCGAGCGATGGCGCCAGGTCGAGGCCGCACGCAGTGTGGCCGATCAGGGTAAGCAAGGGCTGGCGCTCGGAGATAAGCTGCGCCAGAACAGCCTGGTAGGGTTCGGAGTTGAAGTCACGCAGCGCGTCGTCCTCGACCACCAGCACACGGTCCGCGTATTGCGCAAGCGTCGCGCAAAAGCCATCCGTGCCACGCCCCAGTACGACCGCCACGAGCTCGGCGCCCGCCTTCTCGGCAAGCTGGCGTCCCCTGGCGATCAGATCGAAAGTAATCTCGCGCAGCTCGCCTCTGCGATGCTCGGCTAACACGAGTATTTCGTTCATCTAACCCAACCATCCTTTGCTCGCGAAGATGGCCGCCAGCTTCTCGGCGACGACGGCAGTCGAGCCTTCCAGGATATCGCCTTTCTGCGCGGCCGGTGGCAGCGACAGCTTCTCTATCTCGGTCTTCGAGCCGGCTGCCCCGACCTCGGCGGCGCTGAGCCCGAGGTCGCTCGCCTTCCTTACGTCGATCTCCCTTCTGGCGACACGGCGGATGCCGGCGATGGAGACGTACCTTGGCTCATTGATGCCGGTCTGAATCGTGAGCACCGCCGGCAGGCCGAGCTCCATAACCTCCTCGAGGCCCGCCTCCAGCTCGCGGCGAACGCGGGCAATCTTCCCGTCCACCTCAAGGCTGGTAACCAATGTCGCGTGAGGGATGCCCAGCAACTCCGCCAGCGTGGCGCCGACCTGGCCGTAGCCGTCATCTCCTGCTTGCGCGCCGGCCAGGACCAGGTCGTAGGGCATCTCACGGATGGCGGCCGCCAGCGCCTTTGCCGTGGCGTAGGCGTCGCCGCCGGCGAAAGCGGCGTCGTCCAGGTGGACCGCGTTATCCGCTCCCACCGCGAGGGCCCTCCTCAGGACCTCTTCGGCATCCTCATCCCCCAGGGTGATCGTGGTGACCGTGCCGCCCAGCTTTTCCTTCAGCAGCACAGCTTCCTCGAGGGCGTAGTTATCCCACTCGTTGATGTCGAAGACCAGATCGTCTTTTTCGATATCCCTCTGGCTCCTGTCGATGACGATATCGGCTTCCGCGAGATCCGGAACCCGCTTCACACAAACGATGATATCCATGCTCAGATCACCTCTTAGCCATGAATTCACAGTGCCTCGGCGACCAGCTCGGCAATGTCCCGCACTTCCATCACCTCGGCGTACCCGGCGGTCTTCGCCGCGTCGTGCAAGTTGCTCATGCAGAACGGACAGGCGGTGACGAGGACATCCACCTTGACGGCTGCCGCCTCCCTGACACGTATCTCGGCCATTCGCTGGTCCGCCGTCGATTCCAGCCACATTCGGCCGCCGCCGCCGCCGCAACAGAAGCTGTTCTCCCTCGATCGCGGCATCTCCACCAGTTCGACGCCGGGGAGGGCACGGAGCACCCGCCGGGGCTGCTCGTAGAGTCCGTTGTGCCTGCCGATGTAGCAGGGATCGTGGAAAGTCACTCTACTGTCCAGCCGGCGCGTAAAGGTGAGCTTGCCGCTCTCCAGGAGATCGGCGATGGCCGCCGTGTGATGCCTGACGTGCAGTTGAGGAGCGCCGTCGATGTTCAGCTTCTCCCTCAAGGCCGGATAATCGCGCCGCATCGTATGAAAGCAGTGCGGCGATGTCGTGACCAGGTCCGAAACGCCATACGCCGCGAACGTCGCGTAATTGTTTTCGACGATCGCCTCGAAAAGGCCATCCTCGCCAAGTCGCTTGACGAACTCCCCGCAGCACCCCTCCTCTTTGCCCAGATGGGCGAAATCCACGCCGGCGTGGCTCAGCACCTGGATGAAGGCCCTGGCCACCTCCTGGTTGCGCAGATCGTCGGAGGCGATGCAGCTTATCCAGTAGCAGACCTCTGCCTCGTCACCCGCCGAGAGATCCTTCGCACCCAGCTCTTGTCGCCAGCGTGACCGCTTGCTTCCGCCCGCCTCCCACGGATTGTTGTGCTTCGACATCGTGCGCAACATATCCCGCACGGTCGGCGGAACCTTGCGCCCATCGGCCATCTGCGCTACCCGCGTCTCCCTGATCACATCCATCGGGCTGATCGACACCGGGCACTCCTCGACGCAGGCGCGACAGGTCGTGCACCACCAGGCGGCATCCTCTTCGATCATATCGCCGACCTGCAGCGCGGTCACGCTTTCCCTCGCCTTGCCGGGGAGCCTTGTCTCAATGCCGTACTTCCGCCTGGCGAATGCCTTCACATTCAAGACGAAGCCCCGGGGGGAGAGCGGCTCGCCGGCGGCGAAGGAGGGACACACGTTCTCGCAGCGATTGCACTTCGTGCAGGCGTCGAAAGACACCATCTGGGTGCGCTCGAAATCGCCCACGAGCTTCTCGCGCTCTTCGAGCGTCAGCGTGGCTGCCTCGGCCGCGGCCAGGTAGATGTTGGTCGGCGCGGCGAACATGTGGAAGAGCTTGGAGAGCGGAATGTAGATCACCAACCCCAGGCTCACTGCGGCGTGCGTCCACCAGATAACGCCATGCCAGGCTTGAGGCTGCCCAGGTAAGCCATCGAGAATCGCGGCGAACGCCGTGCCGACCGGCGACCAATCGTCTTGAAAGGGTTCCAGCGCCGTCAGCCGCAGCCCTTCGAGGGCGAAGCCCGTCACCGCGATGCCCAGAAGCGCCACCAGAACGACACCATCGTCGAACAGGTTGTTCATCGGCCTGGCCTTGATCACGTACCTTCGCACCAGCGCCGTGGTGACGCCGACGATCAACACGAGGCCCGCGATGTCGAGAACCAGGGAGTAGACCAGAAAGGTCGTTCCGAAGAGAAATGGCGCGACGTCGTGATGGATCGTCAGAAGAACGGTGCCGACGAAAAGAACGATGAACCCCCACATGATGCAGAGGTGCATCAAACCGGCGATGCGGTCGTTTCTGAATATCTTGCGATTCAGCAGGCCATCGGCCACGGTGCGCGACAAAGAGGCTGAGGGTTTGCCGCGGCGGCTATCCTTCCAGCCCCGCCGCCAGATGCTCACGATGCGGTAGGCGCCGAGGACGAAGGCGCCGATAGCCAGCGCGGAGAGCGTGTAGAAAAACCAGACAAGGCTGACGTTCCAGAAGACTTCCCTGGTGGCTCGCTCCAACAACTTCAGCTCCATTCAAGTGGAGGCGGTAGTAGCTCGCCTCTTCCGTCATTATAGCTGCACAAGGCCCCATTTATCAATCGTTGCTGGTCCCTTGGCGCGGATATTGCTGTGATAACAGCAATACCCACAGCATAGGAAAACCTGAATGGATTTTTTTGATGCCGTGGCACGACGCTATTCGATTCGTGCCTTCGAAGACAAAGAGTTCGAGCGCGACAAGATCGATCAAATCCTCGAGACGATCAACCGTGCCCCCTCGGCTGGCGACCTCCAGACCTACCAGGTATACCTGGTGCGGAGCCGTAATCTGCGCGAGGCTCTGGCCCGCGCAGCGCTCGGCCAACTCTTCATCGCCGCGGCGCCGATGCTCCTCGTCTTTTGTGCCGTGCCGACCAGGTCCAGCATCAAGATTGGACAAAGGGGAGAGGCGCTTTATGCCCTGCAGGATGCCACCATCGCCTCAGCCTACGCCCAGCTAGCCGCGGCCGCCCTCGGCCTTGGCAGCGCCTGGGTAGGCGCCTTCGACGAGGATGCCGTCAAAGAGGCACTCGGCATCTCTGCAGACGAGGTTCCCGTCGCGATAATCCTGATCGGCTATCCGGCCGAGTCGCCGAGCCTAGCGCCGCGCCGCGACCTGGCGGACCTGGTTCGCGAAGCGTAGATCGATCTTCGTGGAGAGAAGGAGCAAGTGATGTACGCGAGCATACGACGATACAAGGTAGAGCCCAAATCGCTTGACGAGGTGATCAAGAAGGTCAGAGGCAGCTTCGTCACGATGATCGACAAAACGCCGGGTTTCATTTCCTATTACGTCCTGAAGTCGGGTGCCGACGAAGTGGTCTTCGTCAGTGTTTTCGAGACGCAGGCAGAGGTGGAGAAAGCCAACAGGCAGGAAGCTGACTGGATCAAACAGAGCGTGGCAACACTGCTGCCGCATCCGCCGGAGGTGATCGTCGGCGAGGCGGTCTTTCAGAAGTTCCGCCCCGGCCACGAGATGCATCTGCACACCTAATTCCGCAAGACCTCGGCGACTAACTCGTCGATCTTCGGGCGTATCTCTTCCAACGCCTGCTCGCCCAGGGGGGTTGCGCAGTAGTATTTGCGGACCTTGCCATCCACCAGCCGTTCCTCTCGCATCAAGTAGCCAGATTTCTCCAGCTCGTGCAGCACGGGATAAAGCGTGCCCGGCGAAAGATGGTAGCCGTGACGGCTCAGCTCCTCGATCAGTTGCAGGCCGTAGACAGATTCCCGAACGGCGTGGTGGAGTATGTGGATCTTGATAAAACCAAGGAAGAACTCGCGCAGCATTGGCTGCCCCTGAACGCTTTCCTGTCTAGTGAGACTTGCCTGGGGCTTCGTCTGGCCTTCCATATTGATCCGCGAACTACACGCCCCTCTTTGATCTCTGGTCTAGACGTGGCAACTTTTTGCGTCCGCCCTTCCATGTGAGGACCGCGAGGAGTAGCCCGAGGGCAACTAGCGTAGAAACAGCTATGGCCGGCATTTCTCCGGCCGCAGTCCAGGTCCCCTGAGCTATCATGACCAGACCAAAGACGGCAATCATAGCATTGACAAGCTGCTTGAAGCTCTCCTGGGATACACGCCCTACCAGCTTCTGGCCGACGTAGGTCCCGATGTAGGCCGAGATGGTCGCGCTCAAGAGCACGGGCCAGGCCAGCACGAGCTGTTCCCATTGGGTCGCCACGTAGATGGGAATACGCGTGCTGTCGATGAAGACCGCGATGAGCGCGGCAGTGGCGATGAATGATTCCTTGGGGATGTCGTAATTGGCCAGGTAGGCGCCGCGAACGGCGCCCTGATTTCCGAGCAGCCCACCCAGCGCACCCGAGATTAGCCCCCCAGCCTGGTCAAAGCGGCGGGGGAAGTGCCAGCCCGAGCCATTCGGCAAAAGCGCGCTGACTCCTACAAGGACCAGCAACACACCCAGCGCGACCTTCAGCCAGTCGCTCTGGATGAATCCCTGGGCAAAAGCGCCTCCTAACGCTCCGACGATGCTCAGGATGCCGAAGCGCCGCACCAGCGCTAAGTCCATGTGATGGCGAAACAACGTCAATCTTAGAAGGTTACTCAAGAAATGAACCACGGCGACCAGCATCACCGCGATGTGCGTTGGGTAGGCCAGCGCAAAGAAAGGTGTGAGGGAGGTGCCAATGCCGAAGCCCATCAGCGTAGCCACGGTAGCCGCGATGAAGGAGATTGCCGAAAACCCAACCAGAGTCAGAGTCTCGCTCACTGTAATTCCTCCTTGGTGTCAATACTGATCATAGTAGCATCGCCAACCATCGCGGCCCGCGCGTATGCCTGAGCCTCTTTTCGCTCAGCAGGAGTAACGAAGCGGTAGAGCAGAGCGTCGAACACGGGATTGACGTAGTGGTGCAGCCGGCGAAATGTCGCTGACCGCTCCTTGAGAGCTACTTTGTAGAACCGCATACAGCCGTAGCAAGTGGGAGTGCGTACATCGTAGTCTGAGAGATCGACCCGGTGCCAGGCAGACATGGCGCGTGTGGCGTACCAGAGGGGCTCGCGTATCACTCGGAACCAGGTTGCACGTCGATAGGCGAGGCGCACCAGCTTGATGGTGCAGGTGTTACACGTTGCCGTTTTCTTTAGGTCACGAGCATTGCCTGGTGGGAAATATCCCTCCATCCTTATACTTTTCCCTCCCACACACCATTTGCGAAGAGATCGATGGGAAAGAGTATTATCTAATAAGCGTCTTCCGTCAAAGTTACTTCGGCAGTATCGGTTTGCGATATCGTTGTGCGATAATATATCATAGTGGAATTGCGTGGTCAAGATGGTGTGATTGGCATCTGCGGCATCTGTGGATAAATCATGCTCTACGCTGGCCAGAGCAAACACGAACATCTTGATAGAGTAGTAACGTGTATCGGCGGGAGGAGGTTTTCTCCCCATCCCGCCGATATAACAGCGCGAGCAGCCCAATCAGCAGGTCGCGATAGCTGAATTGGCTTCCTGGTTAGTTGCCTGCGTAGTCCAGATTATCGAAGATTGGCTTTGTGGGGCGGATTACCTTAACGCCTTTTAGCGAGATGCCTCCACCCGAGGACGCGGCGTGGCAGGAGTTACAGCCTGCTATTGCCTTATCGTAAGCTGCCGTAAAGGCCGTCAGGTCCTGGGCCTCGATGGCTTCCTCTAATTCTGTTTGGGCGGGCTGCCACCAGGCCCTCAGCGCCGCAGTTCTCGCGGGTCTCGTGACCTCTATGGCCTTCAGCGTCTCGTCAGAGCGATAAACCTCGAAATCTGCAAAGGTCCAATTGCCGGCCTGGGCCGCAAACCACATCTGATTGAAATGATCTGTTAGCTCCATCATCCGAGGTGCGGTACCCAACTGAATCCGCCACAGGGGCAAATCCGCAACGTAGGCACTTAGCTTGTTGTTAATGGCTTGATCTACAGCTACCCTTTCGGCATCCGAGAGAGGAGCTATCATGGCCGACGCAGCCGTGCCTTCGCTGGGCTCAAGCCAACGCATGAAGGCGCTGGCGGAGAGATCTCGCGCGGCACCTTTGGCAACAGTGTACACGAAAGGTCCGACCTTGCCCTTGGCTGCGATGGAGTTCGTCAGCCAGGATGCCGCTCCGCCGTTAGAGCTTAAGAAGCCACTGCCGCCAGGCGTAGAGACCGCGTTCTTAAAGGTTGTACCAGCGGGGATTGAGCCAGCCACGTAAATGTTTGAGACAGGCTTGTCGCCGGAGTTGCTGACCATAATAGAGTAAACTACTGAATCGTTGGTAGTTGCGCCAGAAAGCGAAACTGTAATGTCGCTACTGGGCGCGGGAGCCTGAGCAGGTGCCGGTGCCTGAGCAGGTGCCGGTGCTGGTGCCGGTCCGGCAGATACCTGATTCCAAGCACCAAGCGGATCGGCCAAGTGCGTCGGGATACCCTGGAAAGCTTTTCCCTTGTCGGTCAGCGTGCCACCGCCTGATGGGTTGATGTGGCACGTGGCGCAGGTCTGGCCTGTCTTCGCGCTGTAGTCTGGCATGGCTGCGCTAGGCGTCGATTGGATCACAGCCATCGCAGCCGCCATGGCCGTGGCCAGTGCTATCAAGAGCACTGTTCGATTCCGCAGGGACAGTGTCACAACTATCGCCTCCTCCTTTGATATATCGCTCAGCGCACAACCCACTTTGATGCTGCTGAACATTTAGAGGGTACCTTAGCAGGCTTTCACCGTCAATCCGTAAACCCGTGTAGCTCATAACGGGAAACAATGCAGGTTAATGTCGGAAGATATGGAGAACATGCGAGGAAAACTATGCAGCAACCGGCCGCACGTAATCTCAGGGGATGCCATGGTCAAGGAATTGAGGAGACCACATCATCCGCCACTGGTGATCAGTCGTTTGGGAATGGCGTATTGCACAACCTTGGATCGATTGTGCAGCCTCAGTTTCTCCATAGCGGAAGTACCAGACGTTGGATAATGAGCCAGCTTGGTGTCGCCGCGACAAGGAAAGACAAAGACTTCGCGATGCAAATGATCGGCAAGTATACGCAAACCAGCGATCGAGAGGTCTTAGAGGAAACGTACAGAATATGCGTGGACAAGGTTATGCCGAAGGTGCCGTACGTGCCGGTCGAATCAATGCAAACTATTCTGGACGAGATAGCGCAGCAGAACCCAAAGGCCAAGGATGCCAGGGTGGAGAACTTGATCGATAACCACTGGGTGAAAGAACTGGACGACAGCGGCTTCATCAAGAAGCTCTACGGAGAGTAGGGCAGTGGCCAGGCAAACAGTCGACGAGTCGGGTCTAAAGACGCCGGCGCTATATGGCCTGTTGTTCACTTAGCTGCTGTGCCTGCTGGAGACTAACGCTTGTGGCGTTGTGTCTCGAAGGCCCAACGCCTTTTGCCTTGCCGAGTACCTGACTTATCAGCGGTTTGCAGTGATTGAGACAGCAACCGTCACTGGTAGGGGCAGGTTGCAAACCTGTCCCTACCAGGGGGCCGACCGACCGAGACAAATGAAAACCGCTGTGGATAGTCAATGTCGATTCAGCCGACGCTATCAGACCGCGCAGGAATCAACTGGCGGCTTTCTCCTTTTCCTTCTCCTTCAACGCCCTCAAGACCTTTTCCGGGGTGATCGGCAGGTCCGTGATCCTCACGCCGACCGCGTCGTAAATCGCGTTGGCGATGGCCGGCGCAACCCCACCGGTCGGCGCCTCTCCCAGTCCTCTGGCGCCAAACGGGCCGATATCGCCCGGGGCCTCCACGACTATCGTCTTCACTTCTGGAATCGTGTCCGCGGCGAACAGATGGTAATCGACCAGGCCGGGGTTAGCCACGCGCCCATCGTTAATCACTACCTCCTCGCTGAGCGCGTAGCCCAATCCAAAGGCGACGGCCCCGTCTAGCTGCCCCTGCGCGGTGAGCGGATTCAGGGCGAATCCCACGTCCTGCGCCAACGCATACTTCAGAACGGAAACCTTGCCGGTGTCGGTGTCGACCTCCACCAGCGCGGCGTGGGTGCAGAAGATGGCTTCAGCGGTCACGTTCTCATAGTCCTTCAGCTTGGCCATCCATTGCTCGCGCTCGCGCGCCCCGACCCCGATGATCGCCCCGTGAGGCGAGGTCAGCGCCAACCGCGCCAACACCCCGTAACCTACGGACTTGTCCGGTGAGCCTTTGACGTACACCTTCTTGTTGGCAGTCTCCAGATCTTCAGAATTTGCCTCCAGCTTAGAGGCCGCCAGCTCCAGCAACTGCCGGCGGGCGTCAAGGGCCGCGAACCTCGCCGCGTGGCTGGCACGCACCGTGCCTCGGCTGGCGCCAGGCCCGGTATCGAAAGGGGTGGTATCGGTGTCACCGAACGTGATGTTAACCTCGTCGGCGCGCAAGCCAAGGATTTCGCCGATCACCTGGGCCACCACGATGTGATGACCAGACCCGACCTCGGGCATGCCCGTAAGTGCGGTTGCGCTGCCGTCTTCGTTCAGCTTGATGATGCACTGGGAGTCGTTGGGCTGAATGCCCGCGGCGACGTGCAGTGAGCCGCATGCGATGCCGAAGCCCTGCTTGAAGTTGCTCTTAGTCATATTCTCGCGGGCGTACTCGGCCGTGCTGTCGATGGTCTCGACCAGCCCATGCTTGCCCATCACCCCTTTCTTAGCCCCTGGCGACGTGTCGCCCTCGCGCAACGCATTGATGCGCCGGATCTCGAACTGGTCGAGCCCCAGCCGCCGCGCCAGCTCATCCATCAGGGATTCGATGGGGAACATCACCTGCGGCACGCCAGGCCCTCGCACGTGGCCGGCCGGGATGCTGTTGGTGAAAACGGACTGCCCCCGCAGGCGCACGGCGGGGATGTTGTAAGATCCCTGCAAGTTCCCGCAATTCGGCGACATACCGGCAGCGCCGTCGCAGTATGCGCCGCAGTTGTAAATGACTTCACCTTCGATACCGAGCAATCGTCCATCGCGACTGGCGGCTAACCTCAGACGGGACCGACTTGGATGGCGCACGAAGCCCACCGCCATATCTTCACGGCGACTCAGGGATAGCCTGACCGCTCGTCCTGACTTGATCGCTAGCAGGGCACAGATCGGCTCGATGGTCGTCGCGCCCTTGCCCCCAAAATCCCCGCCGATCATGGGGCTAACGCACCTGATTTTTGAATGAGGTATGCCGAGCCCATCGCTGACCATCACTTGATTTCGGAACGGACTCTTGTTCGAGGCCCAGATCGTGACCCTGCCGTCCTTGCCGACGTCCGCGATGCACGATCTCGTCTCGATGAACCCCTGAATCACCGGCTGCGTGGAGAAGGTGCCTTCCACGATGACGTCCGCCTGGGCGAACGCGGCATCGACATCGCCACGCTCGACTTTGGAGAGGTTGCGCTGATTGCCACAGCGATTGGTCGGCGCCACATCCTGGTAACTGGCCACATCGTCGTGGATCAACGAGGCTCCTGCTGCCAGCGCCTCCTCGGTGGTGAACACCGCAGGCAAAGGCTCATACTCCACCCGAATCAGCGACAGAGCTTCCGTGGCCGTCTCTTCGTCGATCGCCGCGACCGCTGCTACAGGGTCCCCTATGTAGCGCACCTTGCCCCGCGCCAGCACGTGTCTGTCTCGCAGGAAGCGGCCCATGCGCGCTGAAGTCACATCCTCTCCCGTGACCACAGCGAAGACGCCCGGCAAAGCGGCGGCCTGGCTTGTGTCGATCGACACGATATTGGCGTGGGCGTGGGGGCTGCGCAGGATCTTGCCGCACAGGGGCTCACGCTTACCGACTTTGACGTCGGCCGCGTAGCGAGCCGCTCCCGTAGCCTTCAACCTGGCGTCGTTCCTGGGTACCCCTTTCCCGATAACCTGGGTGCCTGTGGTAGCTGTATCTGCCATCGAATTCCTCCTAATCGTATCTCCACGCCATTAAGCTTCTTCGGTGGGCGCGAGCCTTGTTCCGAGCGTGCGGTCGAGGGAGCGAAAGCGCTAACACGGTTGCGCTTTATTTGCCTGCCAGTATAATGCTCAGCAAGCCTGCCGTCAATATCCGTGCCCTTGAATTAGCAGTGGTGCCGTGCTAGGATAAGGTTGCAGGGCGCTCGACGACCATAAACGTGGTGCGGGCGAATGCGACGGGGGAAAGGAATGATGCTATCGAAGTATTGGCAATCCTCGTAGCCTACCTACTTGGCTCGATCCCCACCGCCTACCTGATCACGCGGCAACTGAAGGGCGTGGACATCAGGGAAGTTGGGGACCGCAATATGGGGACGACGAACGTCTACTACGTCGTCGGCGCCGGCGCGGCGGCTGCCACGGCGATTGGCGATATCGCGAAGGGAGCGGTGGCGATGCTCGTGGCCAGGGCGCTGGGGGTATCGGACACAATCCTGATCCTCGTCGCTCTGGCGGCCGTCAGCGGCCACATCTGGCCCGTCTTTCTCGGGTTTCGCGGTGGGGCGGGGTTCGCCACCACCTTGGGGGTGCTTGTCGTGGCGTTGCCGCGAGAAACGGCCATTCTGATCGTTCCTTATGTGCTGATTGGGGCAACGGTGGGACGCAGAATCGGCATGGGCGAGGCCGCCGCCTTTCTCTTGATACCTTTCATGGCTCTCAGTTGGTGGCTCGGCGAGTCACCGCAACTGATCGTCCTGCCGCTCATCCTCGGCGTGTTTCTCGCCGTCAACAAGTATTGGGGCCAGATCGGCAAAGCTCTGCGAATGGTGAGGCCTTGAACAAGTGTGGGGGCAGTTTATGAACCGCCCCCATCGGTCACGCTGTTTTCTTCGAATGCCCTGGCCAGCGCGCTTATTGCGTCGCGCTGTATTTGTTGAAGATGGTGTCGATCTGCCCGGCCAGGCCCTGATTTGACTTGATCGCCAGCATTTCCGCCTGAATTTGCTCGCCAGGCTTAAACGGACGCCAGATATTGGTCACTTTTTCCACATCGCCCTGCAGTTTCTTGTTATCGTTCAGCGTCTTGAATGTCTTTCTTAGGTAACTGACCCTGTCCTGGGGCACATCAGGCGCTAAAACCACGATGTACCCGTTGCTGGCTACGAACTGCAGGGCAGCTTCCAATTCCTTCGGCAGCGTTACCCCAGCCTCGAACAGCGTCGGCACATCTGGGATGGGCGAGGCTCTGTCCTTGCCCACAACGAACAGGTTTATCAGGTTGCCATCCTCCTGGTCCCTTTTGGCCGAGTTATCGCTGGAGACCATATAATCGATCTCGCCACGGCCCAGCGCGAGCGTCAGCTCTTTCTTCGCTTTGTAGCCTGTGACAATCTTGGCATCCAGCCCCATGATTTCGGCCGCTACGGCACCGCTCGTAGCCATTGAGCCCCTGGCTGAAGTCGCACCGCCCTTCAAACCTTTGACCTGCCGCAGCGCCTCGACGGTCTTGTGAGGGAGCTTGGGAGCGATCTGAAACACCGATCCTCCGGGGCTGACGTCGGCCAGAGAATTGAACTTGCCCATGTCGAAGAGCACGCCGGGAGCCTTCAGAATATCGTTGGATATCGCGGCCCCGGTGCTGTTGATGCCCAGCGTGAGCCCATCCTGCTTGGCCTCGGTATACACGGAGTTGAGGCCTTCGTCGTTGCCCTGGTTCTCGATCTTAACTGTGGCGCCGATCTCCTCAGCCAGGTGCGGGGCGATCGCTCGGGCTACTAAGTCTGTGCCGCTACCAGGATCGCTCCCCACTATCCAGGTGATGGTCTTTCCGCGGTAGAACTCCTCCGGAGCGATCGCCTTCGGGCCCTGGGAACAGGCTGCGACTAATCCCATGCCCAGGATCAAGATGCCTAATGGCGCCAGATACCTCAAGTGCCGACTCCTCATCGCAAACCTCCTTGCTAACGCAGAAATAGGTTAACCGTCCTTCGCTCTCTGATTTCGTCGCGCAAACATCTCGTTTCTTCCCAGAGGATCGCCAACGTCTCGTGGTCCAGGACCACGCCATACATATCTCTCGCCCCTCGAAGCGATACGCTGCCGTCGCGGACGTCCAGACGCACCCGCTCAGGGTCACGGGTCAAGGGATCGGCAAATCCACCGCCGCCGTGCGGCACGCCGATGAAGACATCCCCGTAACGCAGATCGAAGAGGTGCTTGGCCGGTAGGTAATGAAGCTCGCCCGATAAGTCCTCGGCGCTTCCGGGGAAATGGCCGCGCCTCAGCCGCTCCCAGACGTCTGTTCCGGTCTTGAGAACGGCGTTCGAGCCGCCTCCTGGATAGCCGCCGTCGACGCCGCTCGTGCACGAGTGATCGGTACCGGACGTGACGAGATTCGCTTCGAGGCTCTCGGTATCATAAGGGGTCACGGCCGTGGCCGAGGAGACCCCGCCACGAAACTTTCCGGCCCCACCGGAATCCATCACGCGCTTGCGGAACAGGTAGAGTATCGGGTAGAGGGCCTCCGCCGACTCCACGTTCGTCGAGCTGGGCCTGACCATCCCCAGCGATCCCGAGTTGTCATACCCATCGGCGAAATAGCGTGCCCCTGCCCCTTGCAGCGCGCTGTTTTGCAGCACGGTTCCAAAGCGCTGGCCGTGCTGGTTGACGCCGAAAACATTGTAGATGAGCGTCGCCCCGGCCCACACTGCCATCATGTTCTGGCGGTGTTTTTCGCTGCAGGATAGCATCTTCGCCATAGCCAGGGTGGCCGCATTCCGCGTGCTCCAGATCGCGTTGACGCCACCCGAGCTGACCGGGGCGGGGAACCTGGCGTGATGGATCGTCCCCTCTCTGGCCTGTACGACCACCGGCCTGAAGGCCCCGGAGTTCCAGGGGATATCGTTGCACAGATATGGCAGCACCGCACCAAAGGCCGCGCCCTCCACCCCCGCATAAGTCGAGTTGATGAACCCCGGCGACTGATCGTCCGTGGCACGAAAATCGAACGTCAGCTCGCTCTCTTTCTTGGTGAGGGTCACCCTGACGGTATACACGCGGTCTTCCCGCCCATCGTGGTCCAGATAGTCCTCGGCATACCATTGGCCATCCGGTATCTCCATCAATTTGCGGCGCACCAGCACCTCGGAGTAATCGAGACAATCCTGCATCACATTCAGTACCGTCTCGATCCCGTAACGCTTGAAGAGGTCGAAAAGACGGTCCTTAGCCACATTGGCCGCGGCGATCTGCGCCCTCAGGTCCAGATCCACCGATTGGGGCATGCGCGAGTTGGTGAGAAAAGTCTCCACGACCTCGGGCTGGACCTTACCGCCCCTAATCACCCGGAGATAGCGGTAGCGCGGCGCCTCCTGGAAGGTATCGGTAGCGTGTGGATTCCAGCTCCCTGGGAGGCTCCCCCCCACATCGACCAGGTGTATCGTCGAGGCGGTCCACGCCACCAGCTTTCCGTGCCAATGAACCGGATTCACGATGCAGGCGTCGTTCTGATGCACCGCGCCCATCCACGGATCGTTCGTGAGATACATGTCGCCCTCGTCGATGCCTTCTCGCCCGAAGAGACGCAGGCAGTTGCCGATGATCGCGGGGAGACAGCTCATGTGCATGGTTATGTAGGGGCCGACGAAGGCCAGGGCACCATCGGCGTCGGCGATGGCGACGTTGAAGTCGTTGCCCTCCGAGGCCACCGGCGACCCCGAGACATTCACGATAGTGTGTCCCTGTTCATCGTTGATCTGCCAGAGGCGATGCCGCAGCACCTCGAAGGTCACCCGCTCACTGCGCGGGCGAAATTGTAGCTTCGTCTCCTCAGGGTTAGAGATTCGTTCGGACATCTTGTTCCCCACGGTCTGGCGTTCGGGCTTCGTCACTCACGGAGGCTGGAATCCGCCTGTTTATAAATGGGATAGGCAGGTCGTGAATGCTCTCTCAGACTACGAATGAATTCCTGAACGTCTTCATTCGATCTGGCCCTGGACATATCATATCTTTCGTAGTGGACGATCTCCCGCAACTCTCGCCGAAAGGTAGGCTTCGGCTGGTACGCCGGGTAGCCGATCGGAACCAGGCTCAATATCCTGAGGATGGTGGGCACGCCCAGGATAGGCTTGATCAGCTCCTCGGGAAGCCGGCTCACCGTCACCCATTGAGAGCCCAGCCCGCAGGCCGCTGCGGCGAGGTGAATGATCTGCGCGACGTGGCCCATATTCTCCGGTATTATCCAGCGATCGTCGAACAGTCGCGAGAGCACGCTGGCCTGAGCGGTTCTCGGATCGGCGCAGAGCGCGATGACGACCGGAGCGTTCTTCCATTCAGAGCCAGGGATGACGTCCGGGATATCGCGCATCTGCGGCTGTCTCATCTCCTTCACCCGGCTCGACTCGATTGCCGCGGCCAGCTTCATCTCCTCGTCGAGCGCATCCCCCAGCTTGTCTTTTGTCGCCTGATCTTTGACCACGACGAACTCCCAGGGTTGCCCGTTTGCCCCTGACATCGCCCACCGTCCCGCCTCGAGGATTCTCTCGACGTACTCGTCGGGAATGGGGTCTGGCTTGAACTTGCGTATGCTTCTTCTCCGCTTGACCAGCGCAAGGAACTCGTCGATTTCCATTGGGTTTCACCTCTCTTGGCGGCGGTTATTCAGCGCCGGCCGATTCGCTGGCGGCGTAAACATCGGACACCCGGCGATTCTCGATCATGTCGCGCACGTGTTCGTCGGTGCGGACCTTGCTCGAGTCCATTTGCTCGAAGTGGATGACCTCGCTCAGCGACCGTCGATACTTCGCCGGGGGTGTTGCCACCGGGAACCCGAACGAAAACACTTCCTTTACGTACAGCGGTGGACGCACGCCGAGCAGCCCGCTTATCGGCCCATCGCTAAACCGATTAGTAGTGCCCCAGGCCATCGCCAGGCCAAGCGCGGTCGCCATCAGATGCATGTTTTCCATGGCGTTTCCCAGGCTGACGAAAAAGGTGCCATCCCGGTTGGCGTAGCTTGGATAGGCCTCTTTGAACCTCGGGTCGCAGCAGACCGCGATCAGGACCGGCGCCTCGGCGACCTTCTTGAGCAACGTGCCCTCGGCGGCGGCGGGAAACTTGGGATCGAATTCGCGTCCCTTCCTGGCCGCCTCGATAAACGCGTCGGCGATCTGTCTCTTGCGCTCCGCGTCTTTGACGACGATGAACTCCCAGGGCTGGGAATTGGCGCCCGAAGGGGCCAGCCGCGCGGCCTCGACGATCATCGTTATGTACTCATCAGGGACCGGGTCCGGTTTAAAACGGCGGATGTTTCGTCGCCGCCGCACTATGTCGAGGAATAACTCAGCTTCAGCAGATACCTGATTCACGTCTCTACCTCCCCTACTGGTCTGATGAGCCAGGGCTGGCATTTTCACCCGTGGATTTGGACCTGCCGTAGTTCCCTGCCCTGGTCATGGTCTGAATGAACTTCTGCATGTCCTCGTCGGTTCTTCTCTTCGCGGGCTCGTAGCGCTCGCGATGGACGATCTCCTCAAGCGAGCGACGCGGTGGTGCGGGTGGACGGCGGGTGGGATAGCCAATGGGGATGAGCTCATAGATGCGCAATTCTTCAGGAATGCCCAACCAGGCCTTGAGCATCGTGCCCATGTAGGGCGAGTTCGCATCGCTTACCCACTGCGAGCCCAGGCCAAGCGTGGTGGCGGCCAGATGGATGAGGAGCGTGGCGCTGGCCAATCCGCTGATGAAATGCTGATTGCCTTTCTCCAGGTTGGTCCTGATCGGGTAACACTGGTTCACTCTCGGGTCGCCCACGACGAGGATGAAGACCGGCGCATTGCGGAAGCCGGCACCGCCGATGCTCGCTTTTCCTCGTATGGCGCGCTCCATTTCTAGCTTATCTTCGGTCTGTTTCTGGTAGAAGTCGACAATGCGCTGCCTCATCTCCGGATCGCGAATGACGATGAATTCCCAAGGCTGTCCGTTGCCTCCCGAAGGCGCCAACCGGGCGATATCCAGAATCTTCTGGATGCACTCCTCCGGCACATCGCGGTCATTGTCGTACCCGCGAATGGTCCTTCTAGTTCTCACCAGTTCCGCAAGTTCGTCGACGTTGAGCATGCTTTCCTCCAGTTTCTTGCATTGCTATATCGCATGGCTAGTGCACAATCAAGACACATCTGCGGCAATGGTTCCGCCCGACCCTACGTCACACTTGGGAAATTTCCGGGGACACCCCCGAACCGCCGCACCGACGGGATACTAGTGGGTCATTCGACATGAGTATCGCCATTTATCTACGACCGTGCGACGGATAGGGCGACGAGTGCATGCTCCTGATCCCCCGATCCGATGTTGTCGTGCTCGTGCCCGCTGCCGGCGCGCCAGCCGTTTTCCGCCCCACTCAAATGGTGTCGGGTCGGCATTCCAACCTCTAGCTGCCGCTTCCAGCCAGGCGATGATCTCATCTTTCGTCTTCGGATATTGCCCATCTAGCGCTCGCCGCTTCAATATCCTCTGAACTGACTCCGTCATATTGAGCCACGACCCTCCCAACGGCGTGTACAACGGCATAATCCCGTGGTCGAATAGCCACAACACGAACTCCGGCGTCTTGTGCCCCTTCAGATTATCCATAACGAGCAGCATTCGCAGGGACGGCAACTCGGCGCTTAAGGTAGGGCAGATGCCTAGCCCTTCCTGCCACGTTTCCCAGGCTGCCCGGTTCTCATCTGCACTTAGCGGCATCGCCTCGGGCAACCGCGCTACGATATCAGCCAGTTCCGTCTTGAGCCACCCGTGCAGCACCTCGTTAGTGCAGCTCTCTACTCCTTTGACCAGCACCTGTCCGTCGACCGGATGAAACAAGGTTAGTAGCTTGGCTGTCCCCTCTCGCACATACTCGTGAGGCTGCCTCGCAGGATTACCCTCCGACTGCCAACTGCTGCCCGGATACGGCATCGTCTGAAACGGTCCTGCCTCGTCTTGCCCCCATACGGCAAGTCCCAGCTTTTCCCCTACCTCGTATGCCCGCTCAATCAGCTTTTTTTCGAAGCGGCATCCGGGTCGATTACCGTGACAGGACCCGATTTGCGCTTTCGCACCACCTTCCCCGTCTCGCACCAACTGCGGCCGCGTTGCCAAGTAATCCCACTCTCGTGCAAGACTTGCCAGATGGTCTCCCCGCTCACCGTGGGCAAGCCATCCGCTGCCCTCCGTAGCGCCCGCTGCAAGGTCTTCACTGACCAGGTGGCCGTCCCATCCATCTCCCGGTCCGGCGTGCGACGAAACTCGGCCAGGATGCGTTCCTTCTCTGCTTCCCCGTAGATCACCGCGGGCCCGCCTCCGTGACGAGGCTCGATAGCGGCTAATCCCTCTCGGTTAAAGCGAGCCACCAGCTTTGCTACCGCATCCCCAGAACAACGGCCTGCACTTCTAGCCGCTTCTGTGAAGGTATGGCCTTCGGCGACGGCGAGGATCGCCTTGGCACGGGCCACGTGGCTAGCTGGCTCACTCTGGGCGCGACTAATCTGCTGAACAAAGCTTCGCTCCTCGTCTGTAAGGGATCGTAGCGGGTCCTTCTGAGGTCGAGACATGGGCCACTCCTGGACAAGTGAATTGACATACACATCAATCATACCCATTCTCACACTTCAATGGCAACAGCCATCACGAATGACCCACTAGTGGAATACGCCGGTCGCCTGGGCGTCAAGGCCTCATTGGAGGAAGTGCTGGTCCTTACCGGCTCCCAGCAGGTATTGGACCTGCTCGGCAAAATCATACTGGACCCCGGCGACAATGTGGTGGTGGAGAACCCGACCTATCTGGGGAGCTCTGCAGTCGCTTAACACCTATCGGCCTAATTACCTCCCGTTGCCGACGGACGATGAAGGAGCCAATCCCGAGGCGCTGGACGAGATACTACGACGCAACCGCGTGAAGCTGATCTACCTGATACCCAATTTCCAGAATCCCACTGGCCGAACGCTCACGCTGGAGCGGAGGTGGTCGATTGCGAAGATCCTCGTGCAGCACGAAGCGTTGTTGGTAGAGGACGATCCCTACGGGCGGCTCAGGTATGCGGGAGACGGAATGCCTCCGATAAAGTCGCTGGCGCCCGACAACGTAATCTACTTGAGCAGCTTCTCCAAAGTGCTGTCGCCAGGATTTCGTCTAGGCTGGGTGGTGGCACCTGAAGAGATATGCCAATGGCTGGTGATAGCCAAACAAGGCGCAGACCTGCACACGAGCGCGCTTTCGCAGGTGATCGCCGCCGAGTACCTCGCTGGGGGATACTTTGAGGCCCATTTGCCTGCCATCCTCGATCTGTACCGACGAAGGCAGGCGGCGATTCTTAGCGCTCTGCACTATCAGCTAAGCGAAGTGGCTACATGGACCCGGCCGGAAGGAGGTATGTTCGTCTGGGTGACATTGCCGGATGATATGGACACTGAGGAGATCTACTGGAAAGCCATCGAGAGCAAAGTGGCTTTCGTGCCTGGCAGGTTCTTTCACATCGACGGCAGCGGCAGGAATACAACGCGCTTGAACTTCTCCAATACAGATGAACACAAACTCGTGGACGCCATACAAAGGCTGGCAAATGTGATCCAGAGCGCGTAGACGTGACCAGCACAAGGCTCGAAGGCTCGGCGGATCGTTTGTCGACGTGAGAAAGCTTGATTGCACTGAAAAGGAGACCAGAAATGCAGCGACAGTGGGTTTACGACGAAAACCTCCAGGTTGGCACCAATTACCGGGATGACCGCGAAGTGCTGGAATATGACCAAAGCATGCGGCAAATACGAAACCTTGCTGAGGAGGTTGAGATTGCCGCGAGGGCTCTGCGTCTTCGAGCCGAATCGACGGTGTGGGAAATCGGGACAGGAACCGGTGAACTGGCGCTGGGCTTAGCGGTCCATTGCTCGAAGGTGTGGGTCTCGGACGTGAGCCCGGCTATGCTGCAATTCGCCAGAAGGAAAGCTGAGGAACGTGGGCAGGACAATGTTGTGTTCGGTTTGGGAGGCTTCCTGCAAGGTCTTGCCCCAGACCACACGGTTGATGCAGTTGTTTCTCAGCTGGCACTACACCATCTACCAGACTTCTGGAAAATGGCGGCACTGCGGCGCGTGGCAGCCTTCCTGAACCCAGGGGGCCGGTTCTATCTCAAGGATGTCGTATTCCCCGGCGACCTGGACGACTACGACGAATTCTTCTCACGGATCATCGACCAGGTCAGACATAGTGCAGGCGAAAAACTGGCCTACGAGATTATCGTCCACATCCGTGAGGAGTATTCGACGTTTGATTGGGTGCTGGAGGAGATGCTACGACGCGCAGGCTTTCAGATAGAGAGGAAGGAGGAAGATGACTTCGTGACGGCTTATACGTGTATCAGGCTATCATAATGCGGAAGTTGCTCCTCGGGTCATTGCTCGCTTCAGTTGGTAGTCGAAGTACGTGCAACGTCGCAGTCGTCCGAGGGCTGAAGCGTAACAGCTGATTGCCACGCGTTCACCGTGCGACGAATGGGAGTACCCCGGAGCGAGAGAGTGCAATCCTACTTCTGCCCAACTCCAACGACCCAGTGTCTCACGGGCCTGACGTTCACATTCCTCAGACCGGCATTGATCAGGAGTATCTCCATTTCGCCGACGCTGAAGGGCCCGTGTGATCCTTCCCGGTGCGCGGCGCCAATCCGCCTGCCAACTCGCGTGTCCCGGAAATCGGTAATGATAACCCATCCGCCGGATTTCGAAACTCTGAGCATTTCTGTTACGACCGCGTCCGGAGTCGGCAACTCGTGGAAAAGGCCGTTAGAAACGGCCAGATCCACGGATTCAGGCTCAAGCCCGGAGGCTGTCGCCGGCGCCTCGACTATTTGAATTCTGTCCGCTTGGCCCTGTTCCTCGGCCTTCCGCTTTAGACGCCAGAGCATCTCTTCCGAGAGGTCGAGACAAATGACTTTGCCGGCATTCAGCTTTGTGACCAACGCCAGGCTGAAGTAGCCTGAGCCAGCCCCAACGTCCAGGACGACTTCGTTTCCTCTCGCGATTTCGGAAACCGCTCTCAGAAAAGCGCTTCGACAATCACCCAGGAACAGCATTTCGGATAACCGTCTGAATGGACTGTTGAGATACCAACCCCCGATTCTTCCCTTTATTCCCGTCCATTCGCTACGCGCAACTCGTTGTTCTTTTGCCATCATATCGCCTCCCCGTCATCGTTTGGTCTCAAGCTAATCGATTCAAAGCTCCCAGGCGTCCGAAGGGCACGCACGCACGCTCCATAGCCGGAGCATCGTCCGGGATGGGCTAGCACGGAGTGCTCGTGCCGGAGAGACGAGAAATGGAAGCCTCGCATTTGTATCGCGCCTTTGTTGCACGTCAGGACGCGCGGACGGAGGCCTTCGCAATTGTGCTTGTCCAACCTGGGCACCGTCTTTGTGGGTACGCGATACATTGAACTGTCCTCCTGTATAGGATGCTGCTACCCCCGAGGACTATGCCGTTCTCACGAATCGTTTCGATCCGATTCGTTTCGGGCGTTCTCTTGGCGGCGGGATTTCAGCGCGGCTTGGCGGTAGATCTTGGCAGCCAGTGAAGCCTTGAGGCTGTCGAGTACGTCCTTGAGTTCCTTGCCCGAGAATTGGCCACGGCCGGCCAGACGGTGGACTACCTTCTCCTCCATCACCCGGGCCTCGGTTCGCAGAGCCTCGACGTATGTGCCATAGAAGCTCAGGTCCGAGGGCGTTAGGCCCAGATCCAGCAGTTTCTTGATCATCCGAGCCACGCGCACGTCGAGGCCATCGTAGCGCTCGCCCTGCGGTGTAGCGGCAGGCATTAGGATGCCTAATCCCTCCAGTTCCACCAGCGTCGCCGCCGGCAGGCTCGTCATCGCTATCAGTTCTACCATCGACACCGGCTCCAGCTCCTCTTCTGGACCCAGAGGGCGGAAGATATCTTCCAAACTCAAGCGCATATCTTCCAGGTGACTCACGTCTTTGCCCTCCCGCTTGTGTTCCAGCACCATCTTAATGACCGAAAGGGGCAGATAGCGCCTGCCCTGAAGCTCCTTGATGAGCCGGATGTCTTCGACGTATTTGGGGCCATAGTAGGCCATGTTGTGGGCAGTCTTGAGGGGAGGTGGCAGCAGACCCTCGCGCAGGTAGTAGTGGATAGTCTGCACTGAAACTCCGGTAGCCTCGGCCAATTCCCCGACGCGCATCAGCTTCTTTTCATCTGCCACTTCTCGCTCCTGACTGTATCTAGGCATGGATATTTACATATAGCAGCATATAGCAACACTATGTATTTGTCAAGGGGTTCGGCCTATAGATCATCTTTGTCTATAGCGAGGAGAAGTTGCTGCTGCCATCCCCCCACTCTATCCAGTTGGCAGAGCAGTTGCGACCCCCGAGTGCGTTTATCTGTTACTTTTTCCGCGTTTTTGCGATATAAGTAAGTGAAACCCTGAAACAAGGAAGGCTTGGACAGTTGGCGAGGTGGAAGTATTGAGGCTTCCGATAGCACTTGGACACGGGGACACCACCGACGAAGACGCACGCCTGGTGGCGGCTGCGCAGCATCGGCAGACGGAGTTTGCCGCTCTGTACGACAAGTACTTTCTTCGGGTGTACCGCTACGTTGCGCGGCGGGTTGGCACCCAGCAGGATGCGGAGGACGTGGCGGCGCAAGTTTTCATTGAGGCCTTGGATGGCCTGAGCGAGTATAAGCACCGAAACTCGTTCGCCGCGTGGCTGTTCACTATCGCCAGGAACAAGATAGCGGATCACTATCGCCGGCGCAAGGCAGAGGTTCCCCTGGACAGCACAGGTGAGCCGGAACTGGAATCGTCCAGCCCTCTGCCGGAGCATCTGGTTATCCGCAACGAGCGACTCCGTTTTCTGGCGTCAGCGCTGCGGAAGCTCTCGGTGGATAAGCAGGAGGTCCTGACGCTGCGCTTCTTTGCCGAACTGAAGTACTCCGAGATCGCCCACGTAGTGGGCAAGAGCGAGGCTGCCGTCAAGATGATGGTCTACCGTGCGCTGGATGACTTGCGAGACAGGTTGCTCGCCGGAGAGGAGGAAAGAGATGCACCAGAGAGATGAGCACGTGCTGGACGCCGAATTGGAATCGATCGGCGAGGATATGCGCGCGCTTGCCGGTCTCATTCCCTATCGGGAGTCGTTTCGATCACAATTGCGGGACCGTCTCGTCTCTCTAGCGGCGTCGACCGATGGGAATGGTAGGAGCACAAGGGAAGGGGAGGGGATCTTCGCAGCTTCATTATTCCTGCGCTACCTTCGCTCTACTGTATCGTTGCGACGCGGTCTCGCGCTTGCCGCGCTTGGAACAGTGCTTCTCGTCTTGGGCACCCTGGCATTCGTACCTACGGTGCGAGCCCAGGTGGGGGAGATGCTGAACGTCTGGCTCCGCCTGGAGCTCGGAGCGGTCAAGGTCGAAGTCGGAGGCACACCGCCGGGATTCACACCCCTGAGGCCGGCCTATCTACCTGAAGCGTTTTCGAACTTCGGTGGGGTAACCGTTGCGCAGGAAGGCGTGCGTTTGTTCTTCGGCAATCCTGATGGCGAGTGGTTGATCGTGGACCAGGGCCGGGCCTCAGCGGATCGGCCGCTTCCTGATGGCAAGCGAGTGGTGGTGAATGGGCAGGAAGGTACGCTGCTTGCGAACCAGACCGGCACGGCTGAAGTGCCGCCCCCCTCGGACTCGTCTGCTGTGCGACCCTCAGGATGGCGAGCGATGCGCTATGAGAATGCCACGCGGGTCATCTGGCACTTCCGGGAGACTCGCGTTGAGATCCTCTCCAACCTGCCGGAGCAAGAGATACTGAAGGTTGCCCGATCCATGAACCAGGCGAGCGAATAGCCGTGAAACGAGCAGCTATACTCACCGGCGCTGTGGCTCTGACTATACTTGTTGCTGCCGGCTGGCTAGGATACCAGCGGGCCATCGGCTCTGCCGGCGCGGCAAGGCAATCTACACCGCAACCGGAGGCAAAGACAGTTGCCGTTGCTAAGGGAACTGTCCGGCAGGTCCTGACAGTGCCTGGTGAAGCGGCAGCCCCTCGCCAGCGCAAGCTCAGCTTTCCTGTCAGCGGACGGCTTGCTGAGGTAGGCGTAAGCCCTGGCGACGACGTGACCGATGGCCAGTTCCTGGCTCGAATATCCACTTCTACACTTGAGAAAGCAGTTTCGCGAGCCGAGGCCGAACTCGATCAAAAGCGAATGGCCCTCAGTCGGGTGGAATCCGGTCCAAGGCATGCCGACATTGCTGTCGCCGAGATTGATTTGCAGATGGCCGTGGCGAAGCTAGATCAGTCGAAGGCTGGCCCACCAGCGTCAGACCTGGCGGCGGCTGAGGGAGCGGTCGCAGATGCTTCTGCTGAGCTGGAAAACGCGAAGCTCAATCTGGCTGTGGTGCAGAAAAGCGAGGTTGCTGCGAAGAACGTGCGGGAACGACAAGACGAGCACCAGTGGTACGAAGCCAACTACGGTACCCAGCTCAAGAGACATGAGCGTGGAGAGATCGGCAAGGATGAGCTGAACAAACACTGGAGTAACCTGATGACGGCCAAGGAGAAGCTTGATGGGGCCCGTGCTCAGGCCGCTTTGGCTCTTAGCGAGGCGCAGAGTCGAGTGGCTCGCGCCGAGGAAAACGTGCGGAAAGCGCAGGCTCGGCTTGCGGAGATCAAGGCGGGGCCACCGCCCGAGAACATCAGGATGGCCGAGCTAGAAGCGCAGAAGGCGCGTGCCCGGCTCGCACAACTCAGCGCGGGGCCAGATCCTGTCGATCTCGAGCAGGCGGCGGTCGCAGTTCGGCTGGCTGAGACAGCGTTGGAGAGGGCTCAATCCGACCTGGCAGCAGCAACTTTGCTTGCCCCTTTCACTGGAAAAGTGGTTGGCATTGGGGCGCAGCCTGGCGATGAGGTATCCGCTGGCACCTCCATCATTGAGTTGGCCGACTTGAGCTACGTCGAGGTACTGGCGACAGTGGGGCAGGAGGACATAGGCTTGGTAAAGTTGGGCCAATCTGCAGTTCTCACCTTCGATGCAACGCCAGACGAAAGCTTCTCAGGTCAGGTATCTCGGATAGTGCCGAAGAAGTCCGAAGGGCCGGGAGTGGTCACCTATGAGATAGTGATCTCGCTGGAGCGGGTGCCACTCAGGCTGCTGCCGGGTATGACCGGTGACGCAGAAATCACGGTGGCCGAGCGGAGGGATGTTCTGACTCTGCCTCGTCGAGCTCTTCGTGCTCGGCCAAATGCAACTGTACCAGTGAAAATCTTGGAAGGGGAGATCGTCGCTTCCCGCGACGTGAAGATCGGGCTGGTGGGCGACCTCGATCTGGAAGTCCTCTCCGGGCTGCACGAGGGCGATCGGGTGATCGTGGAGCCATGAGCGGAGAAATCGTCGAAGCCCAGGGGTTGAGTAAGCTTTACAGGAAGGGGCGGCTCGACGTGCCGGCATTGCGTTTGGCGACCCTCAGCGTACAGCGTGGGGAGTTCGTGACCATTATGGGACCCTCAGGATCTGGCAAATCCACACTCCTCTATATGCTGGGTTGCCTGGTGCAGCCGACTGGCGGTGTCTACCGACTGGAGGGCCGCGACGTGACGCGGCTGCGGGGTGATGAGGTAGCTCAGGTGCGATGCTCTCGCATTGGATTCGTCTTCCAGTCCTTCCATCTGCTGCCCGGCCTCAGCGCACAGCGCAACGTCGAGTTGCCCTCGCTCTACAAGGGACGGACACGATTCGAGCGGCGGGAGCGCGCTCGCAAGCTGCTGGAGCGCGTGGGCCTTGGGGGGCGGCTGGGCCATCGGCCGGGAGAATTATCCGGTGGCGAGGCCCAGCGAGTGGCCATCGCCCGGGCCCTGATGAACGATCCGGTATTGATCCTGGCAGACGAGCCGACCGGCAATCTAGACAGCGTCACGGGACGCGAAATCGTAGCCCTTCTGAGGCAACTCAGCGAGGAGGAACGCGCCGTTGTGATGGTCACGCACGACGCCGAAATTGCGGGCCACTGGACAGACCGCGTGCTTCACATGCGGGACGGCGTGCTGATGGAGGGCTAATGTGGGTTTCTTCGATGCCCTGCAGACCGCGATGGAGAGCCTGGCCCGCAACAAACTCCGTTCCTTCCTGACCACGTTGGGCGTCATTATCGGGGTGGCGTCGGTCATCGTTATGGTGGCGCTTGGGCACGGGGCGGAAGAGGCGGTCAGAAGCCAGTTCCGTGGCCTGGGCTCGAACGAGCTGACGGTTGTCCAGCCAATACGAGTCGGGGTTGAGGGCTCGGTTAGACCTGCTCGGCCTATCACCTTCGAGGAGGCACGGGGGCTCAAGGACTTGCCTTCCATTGCCTCGGTCAAGGTAAGCCTGGCCGGAGGGGGAAAGGTCGTGCGCGGGCGTGAGAGCCTGGACAGTGTGAGCATCCTCGGCGTTCCGGCCGACTGGAACATCGACCAGGACCCAAACTACGTCGCCGTGGGTGAGTTCTTTGGCGAATACGACGTTGAGGATAGAGCCAGGGTGGCCGTCGTCGGCAAGACCGTGGCCGAGCACCTTTTGCCCGGCGAGAACCCGGTCGGGCAGGAGATACGGATCAATCGGTTGCGCTTTCTCGTGATCGGGGTCATCAGGGAACTGGGTAGACCTGATCCCAGGGTCGATCCCAATAACCAGGTGTTGATACCCATCACCACTGCCACGGCTGACCTGTTCGGCAAGGATCGCTCGGTAAGCGTCCGAGTGCAGGTGCGGAACGAGAGGGAGATCGATGCCGTAACCGAGGCTATCGAGAGCTACTTCCGCGAGGCCCACGACATTCCTCCGGACCGGCAAGTGGACGTGGAAGTTTTCGGCGCGCGCGAGGTAACCAGAGCTCAGCAGGAGGCCGCGGCGACCTTTGCCCTTCTGCTGGTGGGTATGGCCGTGGTGTCGCTGATAGTCGGCGGCATAGGCATTATGAACGTGATGCTCGTCTCCGTGACAGAGCGAACGCGGGAGGTTGGAGTGCGGGTGGCGGTGGGAGCGCGCCAGCGAGATATCGTGGTGCAGTTCCTGATCGAGGCTGTCTCCCTGAGCCTGAGCGGAGGGCTGTTGGGAGTGGCGGCAGGCATCTTGAGCATCCCAAGCTTGACTAGCTACAAACCCGGCCTCGCGGCCGTTCTGACCTGGCAGAGTATCCCACAGGCATCTATCGTGGCGCTCCTGGTGGGTATCGTGTTCGGGCTCTACCCGGCGGTCCGTGCCTCACGCCTGGACCCCGTCGATGCCTTGAGATACGAATGAGTGGGTTGGAACCGTCATCGGGCCGCGTGGGAGATACACAATTTCGTAAGGAGGATGTTGGTAATGCCAATCGATGAAGAGAGCACGTTGACAAACTTTAGCGCCAAGCAGCCGATGGCACAGCGGCGAACACGATTGGTGCGCTGGGGGAGCGTAGTGCTTGTGGTCTTTCTGCTGCTGGTAGGGGCCGCCTTCGTTGGCGGGCATCTGTTAGCCGAACGAAACGTCGTCGGTTCAGCTCAAGGCGTTCGATTGGAAGTCCCGGCTGAGTTGCCCAAAGAGCCGCCCGCGGCTATGGGGTCAGTCCAGAAGGTGGAAGGGAAAACCATCGTTATCGAGGAGCCAAAGGGAGGGGGTGGGGTCGTTTACAGCGACAGCGCGGGTGTGACAAAGAAGCAGGGTGAGTTCGGCCAGACCGAGGTGGTCGTCACGCAAGACACGAGGATCTACAGGAGCATTCCGATCAAGCCTGATGAGGTGCAGAAGGGTGGACAACGCCAGCTTGAGCTGGAAGCAGTGAGCCTGGCCGATGTGCGCACCAACAGCACCATCAGCGTATGGGGGAGCAGGAGCGGGGATCGGGTAGTGGCCGAGGTGATCCACATTCTTGGACTGCTGGCAGGGCCTTGAGGAAACAGACCTGACGTGTTGCAGGAGAACAGCAACGTAAGCAGATAGCCAAGTGCGACCAGATGTGCTTACCCAGATGTGCTTACCAAAGAGTGATCGCGCTACGGCCTTCAGCAGAGCATGTGGGGTGCCTGCCCGAATTCTTGTCGGTGATAGTGTACGAACGTATCAGGGCCTGCCGAACCATCCAAGTTGTTACCAATTGTACTCCAGCTTTTCGGACGTCCGCCCTAGCCAGCTTGCACGACCAACAATAGTGAGAGTTTGAGACCGGGCGGCCAGCCGCTGGCTAACACCTTATGCAGAGGGCTTTTGCCCTCGTAGCAGGAAATACCCGAGTGTTCCGTCGGCCCACACAGGCGTCAGCTTGTGCCACGATCCGAAAACGTGAGCCAGGCCCATAATCCCGTATCTGCCTATCACCCCCGGGACAATAGTGAACACCTTTTCCCTAAAACTAAAGACGTCATTCAAATCCCTGACCGTTCTGTCCGCTCTTATCTTGAGAGCGTTTTCGTGCGCAGACCAGTCCTCTATCCAAATGCTGGTCAGCCCGGCGCACTCCATCATTGCCTTCCATTCCTCAAGGGCATAGGGAACCGTTCCGAGTCGCTTTGCGATATCCGCTTTTTCCTCGGGCGCTATCACTTTCAGCCAGGTCGATTCGTGAATGACCACGTAGCCCCCCGGTTTCGTCACCCTGGCCATCTCATTCAGGCATTTCTGAGGATCTGCGGTAAGTCCGACGGCGCACTCATTTACCATCACGTCGAACGAGCGGTCTTCAAAGGGAAGGGCGAGCGAATCAGCCACCCTGAACTCAGTCAAACCATCTACGCTTTCTCGTTCGGCTCTAGCTACCGAGGACTTGATCATTTCGGGGTTCAGGTCTATCCCGACCACTCTCGCCCCAAAGTTCTTCGCATAGTACGACGGCAGAATCCCTCGCCCACAAGCCACGTCGAGCACCGTCTTGCCCTTCATCTCCACGATCTCACCTATCCTTTGAGTGATGTCGAAGCCCCCAGGATGTAGAAGCTCAATTCCAGAAAGCTCCAGCACATCCTCCAAGGTCGGTTTTCCCGTCTTTGTTCCCACCTATCTCTACCTCCAAAAGAAACCATTCATTCAACGCGATGGTGCAAGGTTGCTGCAGGTCACCGCAGCTTGTCGTAGATCACTCCAGTGAGCTAAGTCGAGGTCTCCAGTTTGTTGGCAAACACGATCTCAGCCGAGAGACCCCAGAGCGATACCCTGGTCACATCGGCGATCTTGAACCCCGCGTTTTCTACAGCTTCTCTCACATAGATCGGACGACAGTCGATGTAATTGGGGAACATTCGGTGCGCCCACTCGTAGGCCATGGCCAGCATTGTCGGACTCTTCCCCTTGGACATAGCCACGATGCAGATGCGTCCGCCAGCTTTCAGAGCCCGACGGCATTGGCGCAAGACAAGTGGGATCTCCGGCGTGTCAAACAGCTCCAGGACGAAGCTCATGAATATCGCGTCGAAAGACCCGTCGGGGTACGGCAGATTCACGGCATCCCCAAGCTGCAGCTCCACCCTTTTCGATAACCCGGCCTTCTCCAGCTTTCCCACGGTGACGCCGAGCATACCCGCGGACATATCGAGACCGTACACTTTGCCAGAATCCCCAACCGATCGCGCTAAGGGCAATAGGCAGTTGCCGGTCCCGAATCCAATTTCGAGCACTTTCTCCCCTTCGTGGGCGTCGAGCTTCGCCAGCCCCAGGTCACGTGGTCGTTTTTCCATACGCCCAACCACAATGTCATACCATCTGCTCAGCTTGTCATAGCTTGCTCTAGCTTTCTCTTTGGGCCGCGCGACTCGGCTGATCTCTTCCATCTTATTCCCCGTAGAGCAGCTCGCTCACCTGGCGCAAGGAGGTGGCGTCGGAAACGTCGTGGTCGAGGAGTGGCAATCGTGCTCTGACCAAAGGGGCGAAGCGGGTGTCTATCTCGTTCACGTATCGTGCCTGCAGGTTCGCTCTAGCCGCCAGGAAACGATTGCCCTCGATGACCTCGGGTAGTATGCATTGGTTGACTACCAGCGCCTGCACCGGGATACCGAGCCGATCCAACCCGGAAATGGCGCTCTGGGTTTCCTCGATGGGCAGACGCTCGGGTAACAGAACGAGGGCGAAGGTAGTGGACGAGCGATCCTTGAGGACGTTCAGTGCATTGTCGTAGCGCTGCTTGTCTCGCTCCAGCTCTTGGAACGAACTGCCATCCATGTTCATCAGGCTGGCCAGCTTCTCACCTTCCTGGATCTGCTTCTGCAAGAACCCCGCCCAGTCGAAGGGCATCGCCAGTTCCCTCAGACTCTTGCCCGTGGGCGCTGTGTCGAAGACGATCACGTCGCCGTCGGGCTCTTCGAGAAAGCTCACGAACTGATCAAAGGTAGCCATCTCTTCGGCGCAGGGCGTGCTGATGACATCGCCGCCGAAGGCGCCGGTCATCTGGCCGATCACGCTGTTGAGGCGCTGCTGGAACACGCCCCTGGCGTCATTGGGGTTGATGTTGAGTCCGCAGAGGTTGGGCACGTGGCGGATGGGCACGCGCGTAATGCCCCCGATCTGCTGGCCGAACATGGCCGAAAGGCTAACGGTTGGATCGGTGGAGACGACAGTGGTTTTGTAGCCGTGGTCGGCGAACCAGACCGCGGTCGCGGTGGCGAGGGTCGTCTTGCCCACGCCGCCTTTGCCCCCGAAGAACAGGTACTTCGTCGCCCCGTTGGGTGATGTTAGACGCTTGAGTTCCTCATTCATTTCTGAATTCCTCCTTGTCCTGGCTTACTGCCGAAGCCTCGATGAGCGCGTTTTTCATGTCCTCTAGCTGAGGAACGCCATAAGAAATGGCTTTGCCGTTGACCAGGATCGCCGGAACGCCCAGCTTACCGTCCTGGAATTCGGCGATGAGCTTGGCCATGACTGCTTTAGGGGCGCCCCCAATCATCGCCGTCGTCGCCGGCATCAACTTCACCAAAGCCTCTACGCCCGTCTCAGCGATGGCCTGCTGCACGATGCGCTGAGCCTGTTCGTCGAAGGGCTTCATACTAGGGATGCAGCAGCTACCACTGATGATCACGACACCTACGCCTACTTTGGAGTCCTCCGGGGGATCGTTTCGCAGGAAATTGATACGCATCCGAAATCGCCTCCTTCACACGATATCCACACTATTTCGATATTCGAAATATTACCTCAAAAAAAGGGACGCAACTTCCCTATTTGTGGAAGTTGCGTCAGTTCGTGCAGTAGCTGCCTTCCACGGCCTTCCTTATGACGCTGGTGATTCGTTCGAGTGAACGAACAATCGTGGCGCGCTCGCCATCCGGGATGTCGCCAAGCACGACTTCCAGCATCTCCTGCTTTTCCTTCTCCAGGGCACGCCGCAAGTCCTGGCCTCGATCGCTGAGTCCCACCCGCACCACACGGCGGTCCTCGTAGTCCTGCATTCGGTTGGCCAATCCCTTATTGGAGAGGTGATCGACGGTCGTCGTGACGGTGCTGTTGGCCAGCCCCAGAATCTCGCTCAGTTCGTTCATAGTCAGATTGGAACCCTCGGGGATTGCCAGCAGCGCTATGCCCTGGGCGGCCGTGACTCCATACCGAGCCATGCACTTCTTGTCACAAAGCTCGAAGTTTCTAACCAGCTCGGTGATCAGTCGCTGCATCTTTAGGGCGAAAGAGCCTACGCTGTCGCAATTCACAATCAGTCCGATCCTCACTATTTCGATATTCGGATAATCGTAGTATACAACTATTTGACTCAATTGTCAAGGTCAATTCTTGGCACTCGTCCTCGCACTGCAGCCGTTACTTAGCCCAAGTATCTCAGCAACCAACCCAGGAGATCGTAAAGAAGCGGCGACAGAAGGAGCAAGATCGAGATGAGCAGCAGTGGCACCACGGCCATCGTCGAGCTTCCCTCTACGGCATCCAGCCTTTGCTCCGTTAGCTCCTTCTCGTGGGCCTGCACCTGACCTTACCTCCGCATCGAGCTGAGTTCTCTCATAAAGTCCGACGCCTTTTGTGATGCGGACTTTGTCGGTGGGGATAAA
>JACPRP010000109.1 GCA_016189905.1 Chloroflexota bacterium
AATGACAACCCTTAAGTTTGCCATAACTCAACAAAGGTTTCATCCTTCTTTCTTGTCCGGTCCAAGTGAATCTGTCGATGGGCTAGCCCAACATCAGGGAGGGGTTGGACCGCCCCCTCCCCTTAACTAAACCGTATTGGGACAAGCCCCCGCGCTACGGTCTTGGGGTGAGGTCTGACACTAAAGACCAGGTGCCTACGCTAACTAAACCGTATTGGGGCAAGCCCCGCGCTCCAGCACTTTTCCATTGAGTGTAGCTATCGAGCAAACCGATGGCTTTTCCCCCTCTGCCTTCCGCAGAAGGACGGACGGCAGAGGGGATGTTAGGTCCTTCTCAGTAAGGACTCGCCTGATAGCTAAGAGCAATCAAAAACCCTGTAAAGGTGCACGTTATCGGATAAGTTCTCAGATCGTTCTCACCTCGCGGATTCGTTCTTCGCGATTGTCCCAAAGGCTTTTCTCGCGGCATCGACTGTCAGGTCGATATCTTCCTCGGTGTGGGCCAGCGAGACAAAAGCGGCTTCGAACTGCGACGGCGCCAGATAGACGCCGTTATCTAACATGCTCTGGAAAAACTCGGCGTAGCTTCCCGTGTCTGACGTTTTCGCCGAGCAATAATCGACCACGTGCTCTTCGGTGAAGAAAGTCGTCATCATCGAGCCCACGCGCGTCATGAACACGGGGACGTTAGCCTCCGCCGCTGCCCGCGACAGGCCTTCCGCCAGCCGCTGCGACCTGGCTTCGAGCTGTTCGTAGACCCCGGGCTGTCGCAGCGCCCGCAGCATCTCGATGCCGGCGGTCATTGCCAGTGGATTGCCTGAGAGGGTGCCGGCCTGGTAAACCGGGCCGATCGGCGCGACCATCTCCATAACATCCCGGCGGCCGCCGTAGGCACCCACAGGCAGACCACCGCCGATTATCTTGCCGAGACACGTCAGGTCAGGCTTGACGTTGTATAGCTGCTGGGCGCCGCCCAGAGCTACACGGAAGCCAGTGATGACCTCGTCGAAGATCAGCAGCGCATCGTTCTCGTCGCACAGCTTGCGCAGGGCGGCGAGGAAGCCAGGTTTTGGGGGTATCACGCCCATATTCCCCGCCACGGGCTCGACCACCAGCGCAGCGATCTCCGTGCGGTGCAGGTCGAAAACCTCTGCTGCCGCTTTGAGATCGTTGTAAGGTATGGAAATAGTGTTTTGCGCCGCCGCGTTCAGCACTCCCGGGCTATCGGGCGCTCCGAGGGTCAATACCCCCGAGCCCGCCTTCACCAGAACGCTGTCGCCGTGTCCGTGATAGCACCCATCGAACTTGACGATCTTCTCGACGCCGGTGTACGCCCGCGCGAGCCTGATTGCGCTCATCGTCGCCTCGGTGCCTGAGCTAACGAACCGCACCATCTCTATGGACGGGTAAGCCTCCGCCACCATCTTCGCCAGCGTGATCTCCAGCTCCGTGGAGGCACCATAGCTGGTGCCTCTCTCCACCGCCACCTTCAGCGCCTGCACGATTGATGCCGGGGCATGGCCTAGAATCAAAGGTCCCCACGAACAGACGTAATCGACAAACTGGTTGCCGTCGACGTCGACCACCCGGCTTCCCTGCGCGCGCTCGATGAATAGAGGCTGGCCCCCAACCGCGCGAAACGCGCGGACCGGGCTGCTGACACCGCCCGGCATGAGCCTCTTCGCCTCTTCGAAAAGCTGCCGCGATTTGTCCACTTTCATGGTGACTCAATCCCCCTGATACAAGTCTTATGTCAAGCTCTTGTTGCCGTTGCTGGCATCTCTCCTTTGGCTGCACCCACCCAAAAATGATCCTGGCGCGGAAACGAATTTCTGTTGGTCCGCTGTCTTTTTCTGTAGTGGCCGACCGCCGTATCGGCCAGGGGCAGGGCCGGGGATGCGCTGCTAGATATACCGACATATTTAGCCATCGGGCACCGTGCTCCTTCAAACAGCCCGAGGCGGACAGGGCTCCTTCTGTGGAAGGACCACTGCATCTGTTGGCTTTGCACCAAAACTATTTAGCCTGTTTCGCAGCCAGCAGCGGCTCATAGATACAGTATGGCTCTTCGTCCATATAGTCGCCGGTCTCCGCAAGAGCGCGAGCCCGGCAGCCACCGCACTTCACGCGGAACTCGCATTGTCCGCACTTGCCCCCCAGCCTATCATATTGCCTGAGCTGTTGGAAAAGCGGCGAGAACTGATATATTTCCGGGAACGGCTTCTCACGAACGTTGCCCGCCAGAACGGGAAGGAAGCCACAGCCGTTAACCTCACCGATGTGTGAGACGAAGCAGAACCCATCGCCGGCCATACAGCCTCGCGTGATCGAGTGCATCCCGTGAGCAGCGCCATGGGGGGGGCCGCCAGGATGTCCCTGGCGTTCAGCACCGTCTTCGTGTCCGTCGCCGGGCTTGGCGTCTTTGCGCGCCGCCACCGCCGCCTGGCGAATTATGCGTACGTAGTGAGGGGCGCAGGTAGGCTTGATCATTATCGAGTGCTCGTGTGAAACCTTCTCCACCCACCGCAGCGTGCTCTCATATTGCTCAGGCGTCACTTCCTCATCCTGAATGGCCTTGCCGCGGCCGGTCGGAACGAGCATGAAAGGATGCCACGCCGCCGCGCCAACCGCAAGCACGGTCTCCAGCATACACTCCAGGTCGTCCACGTTGCGCTTGGTGACCGTGGTGTTAACCTGAAAACTCAATCCGGCTTCGACGCAATACCGCATGCCTCGGATGGTTGCCTCAAACGCGCCCGGCGTCCCACGAAAGGTGTCGTGAACCTCTGGCGACGAGCCATCGAGGCTAATAGAAAGCCGAAGAATGCCCACATCCTTGAGTCTCCGCACTATCTCCTTCGTCAGCGATGTCCCACAAGGCGACATCACCATTCGTAAGCCCTTGCTAACGCCATAGGCGGCGATCTCGAAGATGTCTGGTCTGAGGAGTGGCTCGCCGCCGGTGAGGATGATTATCGGCTTCGAGAAGCTCGCAATCTCATCCAGGAGACGAAATCCCTCTTCGGTCGTGAGCTGCCGTGGGTCGGGATGGTACTGTGCCTCGGCCCGACAATGCACGCACGCCAGGTTACAGGCGCGGGTGGTTTCCCAGGCAACCAGGCGTGGCTGCAGCGTCTTTACTTCAGCCATTTTGCTACCTCCTTGGCGTGGTACGTGATGATGATATCCGCGCCAGCACGTTTGATACCGGTCAATATCTCCAGCGTCACTCTTCGCTCATCTATCCAGCCGTTGCGCGCCGCCGCCTTTACCATCGAGAACTCGCCGCTGACATTGTAAGCCGCGATCGGAAGGTCGAATCTCTCGCGGGCTCTGGCGATCACGTCGAGATACGCCAGCGCGGGCTTGACCATCACGATATCCGCGCCCTCTTGAATGTCGAGCTCGATCTCGCGCAGCGCCTCACGCACATTCGATGGATCCATCTGGTAAGTCGTGCGGTCGCCGAATTGTGGCGCCGACTCGGCGGCTTCCCTGAACGGCCCGTAGAACGCCGAGGCATATTTCGCGGCATAAGCCATTATCGGCGTGGTCTTGAAGCCGTTGTCGTCCAGCGCGGACCGAATGGCACCGACCCTGCCGTCCATCATGTCGGATGGCGCGATGACGTCGGCGCCGGCCTCGGCGTGCGAGCAGGCGGTTCTGGCCAGCAGATCAAGCGTCTGATCGTTATCCACATAGCCATCGACGACGACGCCGCAGTGCCCGTGGCTCGTATACTCACACAGGCAGACGTCGGTCACCACCATTAACTGCGGCGCCACGCGCTTCACCGCTCGAACCGCCTCCTGGACGATGCCGTCGGTCGCGTAGGCCTCTAAGCCAAGCGGGTCCTTCGAAGCCGGCAGGCCGAAGAGGAGAACCCCCGGGATGCCAAGCTCAACCAGTTCCTCTAATTCAGGCCGCAGCTCGTCCAGAGAGAGCTGATAGTTGCCCGGCATCGAGGATATCTCGTTTCTGACGTGCTGGCCGTGGGTGACGAAAAGAGGGTAGATGAAATCGTCGGCGGCCAGGGTGGTTTCACGCACCATCCGCCGCAGCGGCTCGCTTATTCGCAGACGCCTGGGGCGTCGAATCGGAAATCCACTCATATCTAGATCAGCCCCCACTAATTATGACGCACGAGCCCGGTTACTCTTATAGTATTCGACAATGGCCTCGACCAGGCCGTTCACGGTATATTCTGTGGCCACGACGTCGACCCTGACGCCTAGCTGTTCGGCGGTTCGGGCGGTGATCGGGCCGATGCAGGCGTTGACGGTGGAATCGAGCCAGCGATCCCTTGAGCCACCTTCATCCTCAGCCAGGCCTGCCAGGAGATTGCGTACCGTAGAGGAACTGGTGAAGGTGACCACGTCGATAGCGCCATCGGCGATCATTCGTGCGACCCTGCTACCGCTCGCCAGACCGCTAGTCGTCCGGTAAGCCGCGACTTCGTCCACCGTCGCGCCCGCGTTGCGCAGCTCGATGGGGAGGACCTCGCGCGCCACCTCGGCGCGGGGGAGCAAGATGCGCTTGCCTTCGACGCCGAGACCCCGAAGCCCTTCGACGATGGCCTCAGCCACGAACTCCGATGGCACGAAATCGATCCGCAGTCCGCGGCGCTTCAATGCCTCGGCGGTCGCCGGACCGATCGCGCAAAGACAGACGCCCTTCAGGGCCCGCACATCGCTTCCCGCGGCGTCAAGCCGATCCATAAAGGCCTTCACCCCGTTGGCGCTGGTGAAAATGGTCCAGTCATAGCCATCCAGACGCCTGATGGCCTCATCGATCGGCCCCGGATCGGTAGGTGGCTCGATCTGAACGGCCGGCGCCTCGACCGGCAGGGCGCCACGTTGCTCGAGCAGGCGTGACAAAGTTCCAGCCTGCTCCCGCGCCCTGGTCACCAGCACGCGCTTGCCGAAAAGCGGACGGTTGTCGAACCAGCGCAGCCGCTCGCGCAGCCCGACCACCTCCCCCACCACGATCACTACGGGCACTACGGGCACTACGGGCGCGCCTGCTGCCGACACCGCGAAGACATTGCGCCCTTTCTGGTCGGCCTTCGCAACGACGTCGGCCAGGGTGCCCACCACGGTTTCCTGTTCCGGGCCTGTTCCCCGCGATATGACTGCCACGGGTGTTTCCGGGTGGCGGCCGCTCGCGAGCAACTGTTCGACGATTTCAGCCAGGCCCGCGATGTCCGTCAGCGAGATCAGAGTGCCAGGCCCCGATGCGCCAACGGCTAACGCGGCAGACGGCACCATCGAGACTGTCTTCCCACCGCCAACAACGATGGTCACCGTCGAGACCCGCCCGGAGTGCGCTACGGGGATGCCGGCATAGGCCGGCACGGCGATGGCCGAAGTAACTCCGGGCACGATCTCGAATGGTATGCCAGCCTCGGCCAGGGCCGTTGCTGCCGAGGCAATAGAGCCGTGGATAAGCGGATCGCTCTCTAGACGGACCACGACCTTGCCTTGCTCGGCCCGGTCGACGAGAATCGAGCTGACCTCGTCTTGCGACGGCGCGATCGTCTCGTCCCGGCAGACCAGCTCGACGCCCGGCCTGGCGCCTTGCAGCGTTTGCGGATCGACGAGGCGGTCGTAGACGATCACATCGGCCTGTTCGATGCACCTCACGCCTTTCAACGTGATCAGCCCCGGATCACCGGGTCCCGCCTCCACAAGAAACACCTTGCCACTGCTAGCCATGCCCTCTCAACCCCATAAACAATCAACGATCTCGCCTTCTCCCTCAACCCTCAACCCTCGAGGCATCGAGGATCTCGCCGGCTCCGAGGGAAAGCATGATCGCGGCCAGGTCACGTCCAAGCTGCTCCGCGTGCTCAGGGCTTCCGGCCACGCGCTCACGCAGCACCCGTTTCCCATCGAGACTCGCCACCACCCCTTGCAGTTGCAGCTCGGCGCCGATCAACTGTCCCAAAGCGCCGACAGGCGCCTGACATCCTCCGCCGAGGGCGTACATAAAGGCGCGCTCGGCCGTCACCCCGACCCTGGTGGCGAAGTCGTCGAGCGGCGCGACAAGGGCCCGGGTTTGCACATCGCTCTCGCGGGCTTCGATTGCCAGGGCTCCCTGGCCGATCGCGGGAACGCAGACCTCGATTGGAATGGATTCGCAGATCTGATCGTCCCAACCCATACGCTTCAGGCCCGCGACGGCCAGTATGGCGCCTTCGTAGGCATCGCTCTTCGCCTTGCGGAGCCGGGTGTCGAGATTGCCGCGCATGTTCACCAGTTGCAGGTCTGGCCGAAACGCGAGCAACTGCGAAGCTCGACGAGGGCTGCTCGTCCCGATGCGCGCGCCCGACGGCAGCCCGGCAAGGGGGACGTTATCACGCGAGACCAGCGCATCACGGGGGTCCTCGCGCTCGGTGATCGCCGCCAGGACAAGTCCCGCCGTGGTCTTGCTCGGCATGTCTTTCAGACTGTGCACCGCCAGGTCTATCTCGCCGGCCGCCAAAAATGCCTCTATTTCATTCACAAAAAGCCCTCGACCCCCGATTTTCGCCAACGGAACGTCGAGAACCTCATCACCCTGCGTCTTTATCTTTTTTATGGTAAACTGGCATTCCGGCCAGAGGTTGTGCAACTTGTCGATGACGTGCTCGGTTTGCCAGAGCGCCAAAGCGCTGCCACGTGAACCTACGATGATAGACTTTATGACAATCGCCTTCTTCCTAAAACTTATTCGATAGCCTGCACCCGTAGCATGGCCTGATGCTTTGGACCGCCTGTGCCCAGCGGGGGACGAGCCCCCGCGCTACGTTTTGGACAGGCACCTAAATAAAATTGTGCAGCGCAGGGCTCATCAACCCTACGCCGAGGAAAGTTATCAGCATCGACGCAAAGCCCGCCACAATCAGCCACGCCGTTCGCCTGCCGCGCCATCCCGCGAAGTTGCGCAGATGGAAGTAGGCGGCGAAGACAAGCCAGGTGACCAGCGCCATCGTCTGCTTTGGGTCCCAACTCCAGTAGCTGCCCCATGCCTGCTCGGCCCACACTGCGCCCGTGGCAATAGAGAGCGTCATGAATGGGAAGCCAACGCCGACGGCGTTGTGCCCGAGCCGTTCCATGGTCTCGAGCGGGGGGAGCCTGTAAAAAAGAGCGCGCGGCTTCTTCGCCTTGAGCTCACGCTCCTGCACCAGGTAGACGACGGCCATAGCGAACGCCACCGTGAAAACGGTATACGCCAGGAACGATATCACGACGTGAACAGGAAACCAGACGGTTTCCAGCACCGGCACCAGCGGGTGGGAATCCTTGTGAACGACAGACGCCAGAGCGACCGCCAGAAAGGCAACGGGCGTCACAAAGGCGCCAATCGCCCGGTGATGGTACACGCGCTCGAGGGCCAGATAGACGAGGATGGTGAGCCAGGAATAGAACGAAAGCGCCTCGAAGAGATTGATCACCGGCAGGCGGCCTGTTTCAACCCATCGCATCCCCAGAGCCAGAGCGTGAACCACGAAGACGAGCACCAGAGCAATCGTGCCCCAGTCGCCAAGGCGCTTGCTCCGCAACACGACAGAAGATATGTATAGCACTGACGCACCGAAATACCCGAGTAACGCCAGAGCGAACAAAACGACGTTTATCTGATTCACCTCGTCTATTCTACGTTAACTCTCGTTGCCTTTCTGCCAGCTTCCTTCTCCTTGCGATCGAGCCTCTCGATCTGCGTGTCGAGTAGACTGCGAATGGCCAGAAGGAACTCTCGATTAGCGGCCATCATGTGCCGCCTGAACTCAGCGGGGACCAAGCGGTCCATCCGGGCACGGAACTGCTCGCCCATCTCGTCCAGGCGCTCCCCTTCGCTTCTTCTCTTCTCCCGCTCTGCCATCATTCTGTCACCCCTTCCAGACTATACATCATTTACTGTCCAGTGTCTATCGATCTCCATTGCCTCCAAACACGACCCGCAAGACCTGGTCGTCCAGCTTCGCCTGCTTGGTCTCCAGGCCGATGAGAGCTCGTGGCAGGATGAGGTTGCGCTTCTGGTTGCCGATCCGGGCGATTAATTCATCACCGGAGCGCACCAGCTCTATATCATCTTTGCACACGAAGGGCAAAGGAACGCTCAAGACGAAATCATCTCCCTGTCGCTGGATGGTCTGTGACTGGCCGGTGAAATACATCCTGGTGGGATCATCCGAGCCAAACATGGCGTCGGCCATTTGCTCGAGCATCTTGCCCCCCAGCACTTCTTGATTAAAGAGAGGAATCTTCAAAATGGGAAGCGGCGAGAAGCACTCCTCGATCAGGTGGTAGTGTTTGCTCTGGATGTCCTTCCACAAAGCGAAATAGCTATCCGAGACCTCATCAGGGATCAAGCGGTTGCAGATAATCGCGTCGGTGCTGTAGCCATAGAGATTCAGGTAAGTGTAGGTGCGCTGCGCCTCCTTGATGACCATCCTCTCGGGATTCAGCACCAAGCGAACCGAAGACATCGTCGTGTCCGCGAGGAGCGTGTGCATGCGATCCAGTTGAACGAAAAGCTTTTCGACCGACCCGAAAACATCGTCGCCCGGCAAGGGGATGTCCGAGAAAGGCTTCACCATCGGCCGCAACAGCTTATACGCCTTACGCTGCACTGGAAAGACTTTTTCGAGCCACCAGCGCGCGACCTCGGGAAAACTTAGCAGGCGCAGCGTCTCGCCTGTCGGAGCGCAATCGACGATGATAACGTCGTAATCCCCGCCATCGTGATAGTGGGTTATCAGTAGAAGACTGGAGAGCTCCTCCATGCCAGGAAGAATGCTTATCTCCTCGGCCATAATCTCGTCCAGGCCGCGCCAGGCCATCAGCGCCATCAGGTACCCTTGAATGGTGCCCCAGTGCTCCCTGATTTCGTGAAAGATATCGACTTCCTGCCCCCAGAGGTTCGGGGCGATCTTTTTCGGGTAGGGAGCCAGCGGTATATCGAACGAATCCGCCAGGCTGTGCGCCGCATCGGTACTGAGGATGACGGTGCGGTAGCCCATCGCAGCGCAGCGAGCGGCAGTCGCCGCGGCGGCGCTGGTCTTGCCGACTCCGCCCTTGCCAGTGAAAAGCATAATACGCATATCTACTCACGCTTCCGTCTAGGTTCTTGTTCCATCGAATAGTTAGCAAGATAATTTTAAGGCACGCACTCAAAGGCGTCAAGGTAAGCATTGACATCCTGAGTTTTGATATAAGCCGGCGTGAGCATACCGGCACTGCTGGCGTGAGCGCGCTAAGATGCAACTCAAAAGATCGACAACCAAGATATCCCAATCCCCTTGTCTCGGTGGGGAAACTGGACCTTGGCCACCACGTCCGCAACCCTACTTCGAAGCCTTCACCTCGGCCGCGATTGCCTTCTGCTCCCGATCTTTGAATACCTTGTAATCGATGGTCGGGAACGGGTTGTCGAGATCGGCGGTCGTGTGGAGGAACCGCAGATCCTCGTCGCTCGGCTCGCCCGCTTCCAGCACCGAGACAAGGTAGTTGAAACGGGCGACGTGCTGCTGGAATCTGCCGGTCGCATATTCCTTCGCCTGGCCGGTGCTGACCAGGAACGGCCAGTCGCTCGACTCCAATAGCACCAGCTCTCTCGCCGCCTGCTTGAGCAGCGCGAGCGTATTTCCTCGCGCAACCGGGAACCTGACCACCAGTTCTTCCATTTTGTACTCGGCGGCGTGAATCAGCGGCCACATCCACTCGGTATCGGTATTGCTCCAGGTCCAATGGCCGCCGCCCAGCCCCCAGGAACTCTCGGGGAGCGACAATGCTTCCTTCGGCGGATGCGCTGCCAGATACTCGTGAGCAGTGGTCAGCCCGACGTCCGTGTTATCGGCAAGAAGCCTGAGCACTTGTTTGATCCAGTCGACCCCTTCAAACCACCAGTGGCCGAACAGCTCGGTGTCGTAGGCAGACACGACGATGCCTGGCGCATTGTGGCTATCGTGGTAGCCTCGGACCAGGCGCTGCACCAGATCGGCGAAATGCTGCGCGTGATCCATCGCACGGGCCCGCGCGGCGACCGGATCGTAGAATTGCTTGTCGCCCAGGTCCACCTTAGCGCCGGTCACCTTCCAGTATTGCATCCCGGAGACGTTGTCCTTGCGATGGAACTCTCTGTAGACGAAATCTCCGGGATAGCCGTGAGCGGCCGACCACACTTGCAGGCCGGTGTTGGCGTCGCGGCCGTACACCGCGACTTTGCTGGATTCCACGTAGTATGGTCTCAAAACAGTTTTGTCTGATGCGCGAGGCCGCTTGTCGGCCCGTTTCACGAGCTTGCGCTTTGGCAATCCGCCATAGGGGCCCGCCGCGTCGCCGGCCACCTTGCCAACCAGCTCGCCGCCCTGGATGACGTGCGTGTCAGTGAAAAAATAAAGGAGGTTGAAATCTTCGAGGAACTCCTCGATCCCCGGTTTATAGTAGGGCTCGCCATCCGTTTTCAGGAATCCAGGACGGTAGCCACATTCGGGCAGCCAGATTCCGTGGGGCCTCGTGCCGAAATGCCGTCGGTACGCTTCGATACCGGTCTTAAGCTGGCCGTAGATCGTCGAATCCCTCTCGGTCAACGGCAGGTAACAATGGGTAGCAGCGCTGGTGATGATATCCAGATTCCCTTCGTGCAGCAGCGTGGCGAAGGCTTTGACCACATCCCGCTGGTAGCGTTCCTGGAAACTGTCGAGGATGTGTCGATACCAGTCAAGATAGAACCTGGCCAGATAGAGCAAATGGGCTTGCTCCTCTCGTTCGAAACGTTCGACGTCCTTCTCGACCATCTCCAGTTTCTCGAGCAGATACAGCTCGAAATGCTCCCTGACGGCACCATCGGCAAGCTGCTCGACCAGGATGGGTGTAAGCCCGACGGTCAGCTTCGGCTCCAGCCCTTCGCCCTTCAGATCGTAGATGGCGTTGAGCAGAGGAATATAGGTTTCCGCCAGGGCCTCGTGTACCATCTCTTCCCCATGCGGCCATCTACCAGCCTTGCGGACGTATGGCAGATGGCTGTGGAGCACAAAGCAAAAGTATCCTTTCCTATTTCTCTGCATGCAAACTCCTCCCAACTCGCACAAAAAATCCCTTTTTGCAAGGTGCAAAAGGGAAACGTGCCTTCTAGGCAACGCTCGAACCGGGGAAGTCCCTTAGCCGAGCATCACAATCTTCATTCTCGCTTACCAAACAACGATGCGAAGTCGCCATCGAAATCATTCAGGAAGTCGCGCACGGCGGCCACGTCATCCGTGGTGACCTTGCCGGCAAACTTGACCGACTCGCCCTCGATGAGATCGGTTATCACCTGGGGCCGCTTGTGTTCCTTGATGAGCGCGGCGATGAGCCCACGAATATTGCACCCATCACAGACAACCATCAGAAACCAGAGCTCCTCTTCGTGTCCAAGAATGGTGACGTTATCGAAGCTATAAGCGCGTCCGCAAGCGCCGCACTTCTCGACCGTCGATAGCACCACTTCTTTGATGTACTTTTCATCTCCGGCTGTGGACACGATCCTACCACCGCCCCCTTGTGTTCTTATCGACAAGGAGCTATCTCGGCTCCCCCTTTTCTTCCTTGCCTCCCCCTTTTTCCCCTTTGTCGAAATCGTCAAGGTTCAGCGTATTTATGAATTCGCGAAAAGCGGAGAGCTTCTTGAGCTCCTCTACCTTAACTTCCGACGGCTTAGTTTCAATACGTTCGACACGCTCGATCTGCTCCTCAACGCTATCCGCGTCCAGCGTGATGGCCGCCTTTTCAAGCACGACATCCTCGACGAAGATCGGCGCCTTGAGGCGCACGGCGAGGGCGATCGCATCGCTAGGGCGAGAATCGACCTCGACGTGCTTGCCGCCGAGATCGATCAAGATGCGTGCGTAAAATACGTCGTCTGCCAGATCGGTGACCACTATCTTGGACAGGGTAGCCCCTAATTCCAGGATAACCGATTTGAGCAAGTCGTGAGTCTGCGGGCGGGGGACGGGAACGTTTTGAAGCTGGATCACGATCGCGTCGGCCTCGTTGCTCCCAATCCAGATCGGCAGATAACGGTCAGCACTCTTCTCTTTCAACACCACCACGCGCTGATAGGTCTGCAGATTGACCCTAACACTCTCCACAACCATCTCGATCACGGGGCTAGATCTCCTCTCCGGCCTATGTCCGTACCGCTCGCAATAATCGTGCCAGAAATTGTTCGAACACTTAACAGAAGTATATCGTTACACTCACTCTTTGTCAATTACAGCCAAATTACAGGTCGCTTGAAGGGATGGTTTACGGCGCTGTTGTTTGCTATAGCAGTTTGCATTTTGATATGGCTACATTGCATA
>JACPRP010000110.1 GCA_016189905.1 Chloroflexota bacterium
CTACATTTGCACAGACTGGCCAACCACCTCGAACAACTACGTCAGCGCGTTGATCGGTTCTTGGACCAGTTTGCCAATGGCTCGACCGACCTATTGCGGTACGTCGGGCTTATTAAGTCGGATTAAATTTTTAAAGTGCATAATCGCGTCCCTACAAGTTGTCGGCGATCCAATGGTTTCGCAAAATACCGCTAAGGTCTGGCGACTCCGAGCGTAACCTTATTTCCGTCGATCTGCATCGTCTCGACGTAGGCGCTGGCGGGAGGCGCTTCCGCGACCAGCGACTTCGACAGCGTCTCTTGCTTGATGTAGTCGCCGAACTTGGCCGTTACGTTCTGGATTGATGGCGGTGCGACGTAATAAGTCGTGATGTAGTCCTCGATCCTGAAGTCGGCAGACTTGCGCATAGTCTGGATGCGGTGGACGAGCTCGCGCGCGAGGCCTTCCTCCATGAGCTCCGGGGTCACCAGCGTGTCCACAGCCACCAGGTAATCCCCTTCGCGCACCATCGCCAGGCCCTGGCGCTCAATGCCGGTGATCTCGATCTCCTCCGGGGACAGTGCAAATCTCCCGGCCTGCACTGGCTCTCCGGCGCGAACCATACGGGCAACTGTCGACGGATCAAGCTGCTGAAGCTCGTGTTGCACCTCAGTGAGCTCGCGTCCATACCTCGGCCCCAATAAATTCAGCTTGCCCTTGATGGAATAGGTGACCAGTTGACTCTCGTCCGTCGTCACGGAGAGCTTCTTGGCGTTCAGCTCATCGAGCACCTGGCCTTTGAGGCTCTCCAGAGCCTCCGCCTCTTCGGATGTCTTGACTTTGGCGATGACTTCGGAAACCGGCTGGCGCACCTTAAGATTGGCTTTACTGCGAGCGGCGCGGCCCATGCTGACGATCTTCATGACCAGGCGCGTGTTGGCCATCAGCTTCTCGTCCACGATCGCCGCGTTTGCGATCGGGAAGAACGCGAGATGCACGCTCTCTGGCGCCTGCTGATCGACTGTCCTGACCAGATTCTGGTACATTTCGTCGGCGATGAATGGCGTGAACGGCGCGAGCAGCCTGGCAACCGTGACCAGGCATTCGTACAGGGTATGGTAGGCGTGCTGCTTGTCGAGATCGTTCTCGCTTTTCCAGAATCGTCGGCGGCTGCGGCGCACGTACCAGTTGGAGAGATTGTCGACAAACTGCTCGATGGCGCGCGCGGGCCCGGTGACTTCATACTGGCCGAGCCCCTCATCGACCGTCTTGACGAGAGAGTGCAGCTCGGAAAGTATCCACCGATCCAGCGACGATAGCCTGCCGAGGTCCACGGTCTTCGACCAATCCTCGCGTTCTGCAGGACCAGGACTGAAACTATCGATGTTGGCGTAAGTGACGAAGAACGAGTAAGTGTTCCACAGCGTCAACAGGAACTTACGCAGGCTCTCGGCCACGAGATCCGCCGAGAAGCGGCGTGGGTTGCCAGGCGGCGTGGCGGTATAGAGATACCACCGCAAGGCATCAGCGCCCTGCTTGTCGAGCACTGACCAGGGATCGACGACGTTGCCACGAGACTTGCTCATTTTCTCGCCCTTGGCATCGAGGATGTGACCCAGGCAGATCACGTTGCTGTAGCTTGGTCGGGCAAACAGCAGCGTGGAGACCGCGTGCAGGCTGTAGAACCATCCCCGTGTCTGGTCCACGGCCTCGCAGATGAAATCCGCGGGGAAGCGCTCGATGAATAACGCGTCGTTCTCGAACGGATAATGCCATTGGGCGATGGGCATCGAGCCTGAGTCAAACCAGGCGTCGACGACCTCGGGAACGCGAAGCATCTCGCCCCCGCATTTCTGACAGGGAATGATAACCTGGTCCACGTATGGGCGATGCAGGTCGAGGGTCCGCGCCAGGTCGTCGACGCTAGACCGCTCCTGAAGCTCGGCAAGGCTGCCGATGCAGGTCTGCTCGCCGCAACTGGTACACCGCCAGATGTTCAGAGGCGTGCCCCAGTAGCGCTCACGAGATACGGCCCAGTCGACATTGGTCCTCAGCCAATCGCCGAAACGGCCGTACTTAATATACTCTGGGTACCAGTTGATCTGGTCGTTGCCGGAAAGCAGGCGATCCTTAACCGCGGTGGTCCTGATGAACCACGAGCTCTTCGCATAGTAGAGCAGCGGCGTATCACATCGCCAGCAGAACGGATAGCTGTGTAGTATCTGCTCGGCGCGATACATCTGTCCGCGCGATTTCAGGTCCTTGATTATCAAGGGATCGGCATCCTTCACGAAAAGCCCGGCAAAGCCATCCGTATCCGCGACCATATTGCCCTGGAGGTCGACCGTTTGAATCACCGGCAGACCCTCTTTACGGCCCACTTCGAGGTCGATTTCGCCAAAGGCCGGGGCGATATGGACGATGCCGGTGCCATCTTCCAGCGATACGAAATCCCCGCCGATCACCCGATGGGCGGGCGTCGTCAGCTTGACAAAGGTATACAGTGGTTTGTATTTCAGGCCGAGCAGGTCTTTGCCGGATATGCTGGCGACGATCGTGTAGTCAGTGGTGATCGCGCTGGGGAGTAACGCCCGCGCCAGGATGAGCCTTTCGAGACGATCATCCTGCGTGGTCTCGATCATCACGTATTCCGCGTCCGGATTCACGGCGAGAGCGGCGTTGCCAGGGAGCGTCCATGGGGTAGTCGTCCATGCCAGAAAGAACAGAGGGACCTGAGAAGCCTCTTGCCCGGGGACCGCTTGCGGATCGGCGGCCCCGAACTTGACGTACACCGACGGGTCTCTGGCTTCGTCATAGCCTAGCGCTACCTCGTGGGAGCTGAGCGTCGTTCCGCAACGGGGACAATAGGGGCTCACACGGTAGTCTTGATACATCAGGCCTTTGTCCCAGATCTGCTTGAGAATCCACCAGCATGATTCGACGTAGCCGTTGGCATAGGTAACATAAGCGTCTTTCATATCGATCCAGAAGCCGATACGGTCGGTCATCGCCTCCCATTCCTTGACATAGCGGAAGACGCTTTCGCGACACTTCTTGTTGAACTCGGCGATGCCGTAGGCCTCGATCTCAGGCTTGCTGCGAATGCCAAGCGCTTTCTCGGTTTCCAGCTCCACGGGCAGACCGTGAGTATCCCAACCTCCTTTGCGGGGTACATAGTAGCCTTTCATGGTGCGATAGCGGGGGATCAGATCCTTGAACACGCGGGCCAGGACGTGGTGAATGCCCGGACTGCCGTTAGCGGTCGGAGGTCCTTCATAGAAAACGAAGACCGGCTGGCCCGCCCGGGCCTCCAGGCTCTTGTGAAAGATATCGTTTTCCTTCCAGAACTGGAGAACCTCTCGCTCCATTTCAGGCAAGCTTACTTTGCTGCTGACCGGCTTAAACATATCGACCAAACCTCCATCTTCAGGCGACCCGCCACAAATATGCCATGAACGACGAAATCTCGTCCTCTTACTCAAGGACGAGATTTTACTCCCGCGGTACCACCTTGCTTAGCCTTGTGCGTCGCAACGCCGAAGGCTCCCTCTTGAAAGGCACGTATTCATGCCTTCGTCACTGATAACGGGAGACGACCCCGTCCAAGTCTACTCTGGCAACAGCGTGTCGCAGCCATCGTGCCATTTCGGTTGGCGGCTCGGGAGGGATTTTCAGCCGGTTCGTCACGTCTGGTTACACCGGCCCCAGACTCTCTGGAGCGACTTCCCGCTTACTCTTTCCGTCATCGCCTTTTGCTACAGGCGTAATATTAACATCCGCCATCGTCGCTGTCAAGCTCGCTTAGCCGTAGACAATGTAGGGCCGAGGCGCCTGAACGTCTCGGCCCTGTAGGCCGTGATTCGGTCAACGGATCTGTCGATTTAGGTACGCTGCTCCAGTTCTTATCTTGTGGTCTTCGTAACCTGCTCCGCAGCCCGGCTCAACTGCTCGCCAACTGGCTCGTGGCTGGGACGCAGAATCTTATAGAACAACCCCATTGCCAAAATGGTCGGAGGCCACAAGCCGATGAAGAAGGCCAAACTCTTCCTGCCCATCAGGAAGAACATAGCCGAAAGAGCGATGGCCCCTAACGTGCCGAGGAAATAGAAGTTGCTCGGCATCTCTTCCATTGACGATTGATACGTCTTTCCCTTTTCCAGTTCCATTATCCTCCTCCCTTCCGCTCAAATTGCGATGTTGCCCAACTCTTCAGTGGGCTCTGAACGTATTCCGCACAAATCGTGCCAGAAGGATTCGAGGAGGACCGGGGCTAGCATCAGAGCTTGCGCAGGCTCGGCACCACGATCGTTATCACGATACCCAGCAAGACGATAACCGCGCCCATCGATGCGACGGCGGCCTCGATACCAAAAAGTGCCGCCAGGATACCTGCCATCGCCGTGCCCAGAGGAACCATGCCACGGCTGGTAAACATCGTGCTTAGCACGCGTCCCCGAAACTCATCGGGCACATTCAACTGCAGAAGAGTGTTGTTCGATGAGTTGTAGCTCGCGCTCACTATTCCAATCGCTATCAGTAGCAATACCGAAATTGCTGGCCACGTGCTGTAAGAGAAAACGATCAGCAGGAGGCCAAAAGCCGTCATCCCCAGCAACATTATCGCCCCCCAGGGAGCGGAGCTCTTAAGAGAGGCAAGCATCAGGGCGCCTATGATTGCCCCGAACGCCGATGCAGACGTGAGTACTCCCAGACCAACCGAGCCAATATCAAGCACGTCGCGCGCAAAGACGGTCAGCATAGTGATATACGGCTGCCCAAAGAACATGGGTACGAGGGCTATTACCACCAGCCACATTATCGTGGACCGGCTCCGGATGTACTCGAATCCTTCCACAAGGCTCTGGCGAACGCTCACGCCATCAGGACTCTTCTTCCAGGGCGGGATTTCCATAGCGTGAAGGGTCCACAGGACCGCCAGGAAGCTGATGCCGTTGATATAAAAGCAGCCGGCAACCCCGACCAGGCTGATGAGAATGCCGGCCAGCGATGGGCCGATTATCCTTGTGATGGCCAATGTCACTGAGTTCAGGGCGATGGCGTTGGAGAGATTATCTCGTGGGACCAGATCCGAAAGCATGGTCTGACGCGCTGGCAGGTTAAAGGACATCAAAATGCCGCGCAGTGTAGCGATCACCATCACCGCCCAGACGCTCGCAATCCCGAGTGAAACCATCGCAGCCAGGAGTAGCGCAAGGATCATCGCGATGGCCTGCGTGATCATCATGAGCTTGCGCCTCTCCACCCTGTCGGCGGCGACGCCGCCAAAGATAGTGAGAAGGAGCACGGGCACCGCACGACAGAAATTCACGAGACCAAGATAAAACGGTGAACCGGTGAGCTCCAGGACCAGCCAGTTGAACGCCACCATATCCATCCAGTCACCGGAGTTAGAGATCAGCGTTCCTATCCAAAGCAACCTGAAGTTGCGATGGTGAAGCGAGCTGAATGTCCTATTCTGGACAAGCGAGGTGATCACGCTTCTTTGCACGGGGAGCCCCCATCATTTCGTTGGGCGCGAGTCACGTATCCCTAGGAGCTAAAGACATCCGGCGAGCGGTAGACCTAGCGCCTCGACGAACTCCTCGTAGCCCATGTCGAGCAGCTCTCGTTTTGGACGCAGGAAATAGCACAGCACCGTGCCGTGGCGGATGCCCTGTCGAAGCTTTTTGATCGGATCTACAGGCGTGGCCGTGCAGATTTGGAGCAGCACCTCGGCATCGGCTACGAACATCAGGTCTGCATCGCCGGCGTGAAATCCCTGGAAGGCCTGTGTGCCGATGGCGATGCCGATGTCATCAGTCATGTTCTCCCAGACGATCATATCCGCCTCTGTGCCGGCAAGGTCCTCTTTGGCCATAAACGCCACTCTGGCGCCAGCCTGAACGCCGTGCATCGGATTCCCCTGCTTTTCGAGGAGATCACGCCATACGCTTTGTTCTAGATAAGCTAACATAATCCTCTTTACTACTTTAACTTTGAGTGAACTATTGGCCTAAGCAAACGCATCAGATGCGAACGCCCATTTTGTAGCCATCGTGGATAGCGTTGTGCAGCCCACGGGGTGAGACGGCGTCGCCGATGATGTGTATCTCGTCGGACATGAACTCGGCGAGGAGGAAAAGCTCCTGCCTTGACTTGCGGTTGCCGGCCAGAATCACCGTGTCGGCAAGGATCACACGCTCGTCGCCATTCTTGTCGAGCACAGTCACGCTGCCATCCGAAATGTGTTTTATCCGCACCTGCGTGAAGACCTTGATGTTCAAGTCCTCGACCCATTGCGAATGCCTCCACCGCCAGGTAGGTATGACGTCTTCGGCCAGGCGACGGCTCTCTTCGACGATGGTGACCTCGTGACCTTCCTTGGCGAAATGCTCGGCCGTGACCAGGCCAACTTTTCCTCCGCCAACGACGGCAACCTTCTGCCCGACAGCTACACGGCCATCCAGCGCGTCATGGGCCAAGACTGCCCGCTCGATGCCGGTGATCCGCGCGTCTTTCTCAACTGTCGCACCTGCGGCGACGACGATGGCGTCGATGTCGGCTGGTGTAACTGAGCGGATAAGCTCGGGTGTCACCGGGGTGCTCATATGCACCTCGACCCCTTGTTTCTTCAGTTGGGTCTGATAGTAGGCGATCAGGCTGTGCAGGTCCTCCCTGTTGGCGAGATCTTTGTCGGCGAAAACCCGTAGCTGGCCGCCCAGCTTGTCGCTGGCCTCGTAAAGGTGCACCTCGTGGCCCCGCTGGGCCGCCGTGGCGGCGCACTCCATCCCGGCGGGGCCACCGCCGATGACCATGATCCGCTTGTGAAGCGCGGTGGGTGTGATTTGGTATTCGGGCTCAACCTCGTGCCCCAATTCGCCATTGACCGTGCACAGGTATGGGAGGTCGCGAAAAAGCCGAGAGAGGCAGTAGTTGCAGCCGATGCACGGCTTTATCTCGTCGAGGCGATTCTCTCTGACCTTGACAATCCGCTGCGGGTCCGCGAGCAACGGGCGGCACACTTCCCAGAAATCGAACTTTCCCTCGCCAAGTGCCCTGTCAGCCATTTCGGCATCGGCGAGCCGCGCGCCGAACGCGATGGGCACGTCGGGAATCTCTCGCTTCGCGCGCTCGGACAGATACAGCCAGTGGCCCGGCGCGACGTCTCGACCGATAGAGGACGCCGGCGACTCCTGCCAGCCCACGGTGACGCTGATCATATCGATGCCTTCGGCGGCGGCGATCTTCATCATCTCCAGGCATTCCTCTTCCGTGCTGCCGCCATACCGGTCCATCAGCTCGGCCCCGTTGAGCCTCACCGAAAGGATGTGCCTATCGCCGATCGCTTCCTTGATCACGTAAATAAGCTCGCGCATGAACCTCGCCCGGTTCTCGAGGGAGCCACCGTATTCGTCGGTACGTCTGTTGGTGAATTTCGATAGAAAGTTAGCCAGCAGATAGCCCATAAAACTGGTGATCTCGACCCCATCAAAACCGACCTTGATGGCGCGGGCCGATGCTGCGGCATATTCCTTCAGCGTTCGCTTGATGTCCTCTTTCGTCATTTCGCGTGGAGGGCGAAAGTGGGGCAACGTCTGGGGAACAGCCGAGGGCTGCATACAGTATCCAAGATCGATGCCGCCATATCTGCCACAGTGAAGAATCTGCTGAATCGCGACGGCGCCGGCCTCGTGGATCCAGCCGGCAATCTTCTCGAACTGCGGCATAAACCTGTCGTCGTAAAGGGCGATCTGCCGGTAATAGGCCTTGCCTTCACCCTTCGGATCGGCGTAAGCGCCCTGGTTAGTGATGATGCCACAACCGGTCTGAGTGATGACGCGCACCCGTGCCAGCTCACGCTCGCTAATCGTTCCATCCCTATTGTTATAGTTAGAAACGCAGCAAGCCCCGTACTTGATCCTGTTCTTCGTGGGAAAGTTGCCGATCTTGCCGGACTTGAAGAGATTAGGGAATCGTTCCTCGCCAGCCGCCTTCATTGTGCATCGATCTCCTTTCAGCCCACCGGGGCGGCTAGCCTCTACCCGCCCCGACAGTTTATTGGGTACCAATGTTCCAGCATCGCATTATACCATTTTTCCAATATGTGCGCGGCAATATTGCTTGTTGGGCTGTAGCCGAGACCGACGCGTCCTTCGGCGGAAGAACGCCCCTACGATAACGCCAGGTCGCCGGTTGTTATTGCAAAACGCTGAAGCACAGGGGAAGCTACAGGTCGCGGTGCCTGAAGATGAGGACCGCGCCGACGAGCGCGGCGGCCACGTAGCCGGCGGACCACAGCAGCATCGCCGTGGTTGGCGGCGTGGCCGAGGCAAAGGGGATAACTGCGCCGGAGCTGGCGTTCTGAGCCAGTATCATGGCCGTGGGCTGGAGATAGTATGAAGCGGCCTGCCACAGCACATCGTTCGGTATCAGCAGGCTGACACCGATGCCCACGTCGACCATCTGAGCGCTGCGAACCATCTGGCCGAGGGACTCGATGAGACCGCCGACCCGGCTGAGGCCAAACAGGAGGAAAACGGCGACGCCGTTGGCGAGGGTGGGCAGGAACGTGCCACCGAGTGTGCCGAGCGACAGCAGAATCAGAGAGCTCCACATAATGAAAATGGCAGCCAGGACCGGATCCGGCGGGGCGTAGCCGGCGGCGATTTGCGACGCCGCGACCATGCCCGCCGTCATGGCCGCCACATAAACCGCTATGATCACCGTCTGGCCCAGCCATTTGCCCAGCACGACATCGCTCCGGCGCACGGGCTTCGCCAGCACAGCGTGAATCACCCCAGATTCCACCTCACCGGCGAGCGCGCCGGCGGCCGCGAAAAGGGCCAGCAGCGAGGCGAGAAAGCTGAAGGCGTAGAATCCCAGAAGCGTCATCAAGGCGCTGAACATCAGCAGCGCGTTGGCAGCACCAACGGTTGCTCCGCCAGCCTCTTTCGCCACCTCCTGGTACAACAGCGAGAGCCCAAGGGCGAACAGCCCGAGATAGGCCAGGCTGAGAACCACCATGGCGAGCAGCACTCGCCGCCGCATAGCCTCCAGCAAGGTGTACCGGGCGACGATCAAGATGACCATCCATCGCCTCCCTTGATTGCCTGGGCGAATATCTCCTCCAACGATTGGTGGAGCGGCGTCAGGCCATAGATGTCATACCCCTTTTCCATCAGGCAGCGTGCGACGCGCGGCGCTGCTCCTACGTCTGGCACCTGCAGCGCCAGCGTCCTCCCATCGACCTGCCGCACCTCGCCGAAAGCGGCGAGAGCGGCCAGGACTTCGCCGTCGATCCGATCCAGCGTGATCCGCAGCTCGTGCTCTCCCTGCAGCAGTCTTTTCAGCGGCCCTTCACGCACGACGCGCCCCTTGTCGATGATGGCCACACGATCGCAGACCAGCTCGATCTCGCCGAGCAGGTGTGAATTAAGAAAGACGGTCACACCCTCATCGCGCAGCCGACGCAGGAGGTCACGGACCTCCTTGCGCCCTAGCGGGTCGAGTGCCGAGGTCGGCTCGTCCAGAAGGATGAGGTCCGGTTGAGAAAGCAGCGCCTGAGCGATCCCGAGGCGCTGCTGCATACCCTTAGAATAAGCACGGACCCGTTTGTCACCGTGGCCATCAAGGCCCACGAGCGCGAGCACAGTCGGTATGCGCGCCTGACGTTGCGCCGCCCCCATGCCGCAGAGATGGCCATAGTAGCTGAGGAGCTCGGAGCCGCTGAGCCAGTCTTGAAAACGAAAGTGTTCGGGCAAGAAGCCGATGCGCCGACGCACGGCACGCTCGCGCGGCGACCGTCCGAAGATGAGCGCTTCGCCAGCGCTGGGAGCGATCAAGCCGACCAGTATCTTGAGGGTCGTAGTTTTCCCCGCCCCATTCGGCCCGAGAAAGCCGAAAATCTCCCCCTGGGCGACCTGCAAGGTGAGGCCCTCGAGGGCGACTTTCGTGCCGTATAGCTTGCGAAGTCCGTTTATCTCAATTGCCTGCACTTCTTGAGACACACTCCGAACGCATTCAGAAATGCTAACAGTCTGTCGATGATGGCATCACAACTGCCAGGGTGCATGCGCTCAAACCCGGCGATCTGCGCTACCCGCGTCATACCCGCGAAAGCGGGTATCCACGCACTCGAAAGTTCTGGATGTCCGCTTTCGCGGGTATGACGGTGGTGAAGCACCTCGGCAACTCTACCATGCGGCCGCTTGGCAGAGACATCGCCCGATTACTCAGGATATTATCTGAGAGACCTGGCCACTGTCAATAACTGGTCCTCGGCCATTGGACCGCCCACGCCGTAGACGATGCCATCCTGCTGCCAGATCACGAAGCTTCCCAGACCGGTGTTGTCGCCAATGACCAAAGCATTCACGCCTGACAGATCAACTTCGCGCCATCTTGCCTGATCCCTCGGCAAAGGGATGGGTAAAGTGTTCGTCCAGTCGTCCATGGCCTTCAACTGGGAAACCGTGTCCTGACTCAAGCCAGGCAAGCGCAGGAGAAGATCACGCATCTCCAGCGCGGTAACGTTCCCCGCCAAATCAGCGGTCGGCGTCGCTGCCTGACCGACAACGAGGGGCAGATTATTCTGCCCATACACCAGCAATATTGCGGTGGGCACGTTAAAGATGAGCTTCGCTCCGTCGAACTTCGGCGGGATGTTGAAGCTCTGCTGTCCGATGCTCGCCAGGTAAGCCTGCGCCCTGGCGACGTCGAACGTGAAGGTGATCGTCGAGCCGTCGATGACGTCGATACTTGGCTCGGATGCAATGCCGGCCGGCAGCGTCTGGGGCTGCCTGACCGTAAAGCCGGCACGCCTGGATGCCTCGGCGATTGAGCTTACCCGCGCCGTGCTCATCGCCTCCAGTTGTGACACGTCCACATCGCCGAAATGCGACAGCTCGCTGCTGATTGTGGCCAGTTCTCGCTGGTCGACCATAACGACCTTGAGCTTCTGGGCCCGAAACTGCGCCAGAAAGTTCGACGCGGCCACCTGTCCCTGGGGCGTCAAACCGATAAACATCACGGCCAGCAGGGCTACTACTCCCGCCGACGCCAGGCGATATCGCAACGAAAATCCGTTCATCTTCATCTTAAGCCTCCCGAAAGCAACGCTAATCTTTTGAGCTAACGAGGTGTGAGTGTTCAAGCCCGCACAAACGCGCGCGAAAGCACGCGCCTCAGCGGCACTTTCGAGCGTCGGCAAAACACCCAGCACGCTCAAGCCGCCGGCAACCAGGTTTGCCGCGCACCGCAGGTCGTCCAGTTTGTCACGACACCGACCGCAACCCGCCAGATGCCGTTCCGCGCGGCGCACGTCTTCGGCCGACATCTCGCCGTCGATGTAGGCTCTGAGAGTTCCGAGTTCTTCACAACTCATATTCGGCCTCCTCATAATGGACGCGGAAAGACTCCTCGGCTCGAGCCAGAAGCGTGCCAATTGACCCGGGAGCTACGCCGACAACGGCGGCGATTTCTTTGTAAGAAAGCCCGCTGTGCCGTAGGATCAAGCACGCCTGGTGGCGCGAAGACAGCGCGGCGAGAGCGTGGCGCACGCGGGCGATCTCCTCAGACCGCAGGGCACTCGCCTCAGGGTCGGCTCTTGAACCACGATCCAAAGGCGCTTCCAGGCGGGCATTTCTTTCGAGACGAAACAACTCCCGCCTGCGAGATCGGAGGGCGTTGTGGCCGAGATTGAGGGCCACGCGGCGGAGCCAGCTCAGCACTTCGTCCTGAGGCCGACGGATCACCGAATCCCCGGCAAGTCGCAGAAATGCTTCCTGGGCCTGCTCTTCGGCTTCTTCGCGGCTGCCAAGCATTCGATAAAGCATTGCGACGATGCTCTGATAGTGACTGCGGAACAGCGTTTCGAGATACTTTTCAGCATCGCCGGCGCGACCATCAATCAATTGGGCCACCTGCACCTGTTACCCCTCTCGGTGCCTCAACCCTGATTCCAGGCGATCTCACATTTCGCACCCTTCACTATATACAAACAC
>JACPRP010000116.1 GCA_016189905.1 Chloroflexota bacterium
CTACGGGAAGGATTTCGAGCGATATTATGAAAGGGCAGCGAATCTTCCCGGGGTTCGGTTTATCCGAAGCTACGTATCGATAGGGAAAGAGGACCCAAAAACCAAGAATGTCTCCATACGGTATGCTACGACGGACGATGGAGTAATTGAGGAAGAATTCGACATGGTGGTGTTGTCGGTTGGGTTGACCCCACCGGCTGACTTCAAGAGCCTGGCCGATAAGTTCGGCATCGAGCTCAATGCACATGGATTCTGTAAAATAGAGCCTTCCAATCCTACAGGGACCAATCGGCCGGGAGTTTTCGTGAGCGGAGCCTTCCAGGGGCCGATAGATATCCCGGAGGCGGTTTTCACCGCCAGCGCCGGCAGCTCTCAAGTCGGCGAGTTGCTCAATCAAAGACGCGACACGCTGACCACCGAAAGGAGATACCCACTGGAAAGGCGTGTCTCGGAAGAGGAGCCAAGAGTGGGCGTCTACGTATGTCATTGTGGAGCGAATATCGGCCGGGTCGTAGACGTTCCTTCCTCAGTTGAATATGCCTTGACCTTACCCCACGTTGGCTACGCTCAGGAAATGCTATTTGCCTGTGCCACCAACTCAGCCAAGGGAATAGCAGATACAGTGAGGGAAAAAGGCATCAACCGAGTGGTTATCGCTGCTTGCAGCCCCCGGACTCTGGAAGGTTTGTTCAAGGATACCTTGCGAGAGGCAGGAATCAATCAATACTACCTGGAAATGGTTAATGTCAGAGAACATTGTTCCTGGGTCCACTCTAAAGACAAGGAAGAAGCCATACGGAAGGCAAACGATCTAATCCGGATGGCGGTGGCCCGAGCCACCCGTTTGGAGGCCTTGGAGGAATTCGATCTGCCGGTGAACAAGGCAGCGCTGGTGGTTGGCGGCGGCATCGCCGGCATGACCTGCGCACTCTCTATCGCCAACCAGGGACACGAAGTTTACCTGGTGGAGAAAGAAGCTGATCTGGGCGGTACGGCAAGGCGGATTCATACTACCCTGGAGGGAATGGATGTTCAGGCCTATCTGCGTGAACTCACGCGCAAGGTGTATCGCCATCCCGCGGTGCACGTATATACCAGCGCAACGATCACCGAGGCCACCGGTTATGTCGGGAATTTCGTAACCAGGATAAAGTCCGAACGCGGGCCGTCAGAGATAAGACACGGTGCAACCATCATCGCCGTGGGGATCGATGTCTACAGACCTACCGAATACCTCTATGGCCAGGATGACAGGGTTTTGACCCATCTCGAGCTGGACGAGCGGCTCCATCAGGGTGACGAAAGCGTTATCAACGCCGAGAGCCTGGTGATGATCCAGTGCGTCGGCTGCCGCAACGAGGACAGGAATTACTGCAGCAGAGTATGTTGTAGCGAGTCTATCAAGAACGCGCTGTCGCTGAAAGAGAAGAATCCCAGGATGGATATCTATATTCTCTTCCGTGACATCCGAACATATGGATTCAACGAGGATTACTACCGAGAAGCGGCGAACAAAGGTGTGAGGTTCATCCGCTGGGAGCCGCAGCATAAGCCTGAGGTCGAAGCTGTTCAGGAAGGTGGCAAGTCTGTTCTCAGGGTTACCGTGACGGATCCTATTTTGGGGAAGAAGCTGGAAATAGATGCCGATATACTCGCTCTGGCGGCGGCGGTTGTTCCGGCAGCAGCGACCAAAAAACTAGCTCAACAGTTCAAGGTCTCTCTGGGTCCCGACGATTTCTTCAAAGAAGCCCACGTGAAATTGCGGCCGGTCGATTTTGCTACGGAGGGCGTTTATCTTTGCGGGATGGCGCACTATCCCAAGCACATACCGGAAGCGATCTAACAGGCCTATGGCGCTGCCGGCCGTGCCGTAGCGCTTCTCTCCCATGATTCTGTCACCGCCTCCGGTTCCGTTTGCGAGGTGGATGAGGCCGAATGCCTTTCGTGCGGTGCGTGTATCGCGGCCTGCGCCTACGGCGCCATCGAGTTTCGTGAGACATCGCGGGGTAGAAAGGCAGTGGTTAATCCTATTCTCTGCAAAGGGTGCGGTCTCTGCAACACGAAGTGCCCTACATCGGCTATTCAGCTCAAGCACTTTACCGATGAGGAATTGCTCGCCCAAATTGACGCGGAGATTCCCCCGGAAGAGACAAAACGCCAGATTGACCCCGCAGAGCGAGTATTCGCGGCCGTTGGGGCTGTGTAGAATTGTTCGTCTTGAATAGATCCGGGGATTACCAGCACAAGGAGGTGAGGGCCAATGAGTACGGGACTTGAATTCAAGCCAAGAATACTGGGCTTTGTATGCCACTGGTGAGTATACGGCGCCGCTGATTTGGCTGGCGTGTCCAGACTACAGTATGCACCTGAGATAAGACTTATTCGCGTTATGTGTTCCGGCAGAGTGGACCTGGGCCATGTCCTCCGGGCCTTCTCGAACGGAGTGGATGGGGTATTTATCGGCGGTTGCCGCCTGAATGAATGCAATTACGCCACGCAGGGAAACTTCCATGCTCTGAGCATGGTGCTTCTGTGCAAGAGAATACTGAATCACCTGGGGCTGAACCCAGAAAGGCTGAGGATTCAATTCATCGCCGGCAGCGAAGGGAACCTGTTTGCCGAGATCGTCGATGACTTTGTCAGCCACGTGAGGGGCCTGGGACCCCTTGGCCAGAGCGAAAGCATAGACGAACAGGGATTAAGGCTAAAACTTCAAGCGGCCACCAAACTGGTCCCCTACTTCAGGGTGGTCTCAAATGAGCGGCTGAAAGTGCGATTCAAGACGGAAGAAGAATATCAGGAATTTTACTCCAGCGAGGAGTTAGATCGACTGTTCCGTGAATTGATTACGGACAGACTGGCGATAGGTCAAATTACACTGCTCCTGCGGGAGAGACCCCTTTCGACTGGAGAAATCTCCAAGATTCTGGGCCTGACTCCATCTGAAGTATCGAGGCACCTTAACAGCTCCGCGAAGCAGGGGTTGATCAGGTACGAGGAAAGCCAGAAGCGCTTCGCTCTGGCCTGAGGCGAGGCGACAGGTCGTGGATGAAGGAATGAAGAACATGAGCAAAATCCTTCTAAAAATCGATGGAAAAGATGTCGAGGCAAGGGAAGGCATGACCATTTTGGAGGCGGCCCAGAGCGCCGGGATAGATATTCCCACGCTTTGCCATCACGAGAAATTGGAACCATACGGAGCTTGCCGACTCTGCAACGTCGAAGTGGAAATGCGTGGCGGGACGAAACTCGTCGCCGCCTGCCTTTACCCGGTGGAACAACAACTGACGGTAAGAACCCGGTCTGAGAAGGTAGACAGAATTCGCAAAATGATCTTACAGCTACTGCTGGCTCATGCCCCAAACTCCAGGGAACTGCAGCGCTTAGGCAACGAGTACGGCGCGGACAAGGACCGTTTTGAAAAAGAATCATCATTTTGCATCAACTGCGGCTTATGCGTAAGGTATTGCGCTGAGGTGAAGAAGCTTAACGCTGTTGGCTTCGTCAGTAGGGGAGCGACACGAGAGATAAGTTTTGTTCCAGAGATAGCCGCCAGGGAATGCGATCAATGCAAGGAATGCTTTCCGCTTTGCCCCACAGAGGCGCTGCAGGCAGCTTACGTTCTCGCGGAGGCTCTCGCATCTTTCTCACCTTCCTTCGGACTTGAGTCAAAGGCATAGGCGCCATTTGGCCCCACAGCGGAGATGCCTGGATCTCGATAAAAGGAGCTTAGGACAAAGGCTATGGATATCGAAAGAGTCGATCGGATCATCGATAAACATCGGGGCGAAGCCCGCGCGCTGATTCAAATATTGCTGGAGATTCAGAGCGACAACCGGTGGCTTCCTAAGGAAGCGCTCACGAGGGTCAGCGAGAGGTTGCAGGTTCCTATGACTCGGGTCCAGCACATAGCTACCTTTTACAAAGCCTTTAGCACAGTTCCCAAAGGACGTCACGAGGTTCATGTTTGCATGGGGACCGCCTGTCATGTGCGCGGCGCCCAGCGTGTCCTGGACAAGGTGCAAGACGCAACTGGCATTCAACCCGGTGAAACCGACTCGGATTTGAGATTCAGCCTGGAGATTGTCAACTGCCTCGGCTGCTGCGCATTGGGTCCGGTGATGGAAATCGATGGGAAGACCCACGGCAGGATGTCACCGGCTGCGACAGTGGAAGCGCTTAATGACTATGAGTGAGGGACGACAATGGAACAGATAAAATCACCCACTGAATTGGAGGAACTCAGGCAGGGCATCCTGACGCAAAGAGACCCTCATAAGCGGTATATTACCCTCTGTTCCGGGTCTGCCTGTCACGCCTCAGAGAGCAAGCTAGTCGCTGAGGGTATCGAAGAGGAAATCAGGAGACAGGGTTTAGGCGCCGAGGTGGAGGTCAGGAGGACCGGTTGCCACGGTTTCTGTGAGAGAGGTCCGGTTGTAGTTCTTCACCCCGAAGGAACATGCTATCTGCAAGTGAAGCCCGAGGATGCTCCTGAGCTTGTCGCCCAGGTCAAGGAGAATAAGGTCATAGAGCGTCTGCTCTATACCGACCACGCCACCGGTGAAAAGATCGCCCTGGAATCGGAAATCCCCTTCTACAAGAACCAGCAACGAATTCTTTTCGGCTCCAACAGCAACATTGACCCCAAAAGTATCGATGACTATCTGGCGATTGGCGGTTATGCCGCGCTGGCCAAAGCACTTTCCCAGATGACCCCCGAACAGGTAGTGCGGGAAATCAAGAAATCCAGCCTGAGAGGAAGGGGAGGTGCCGGCTTTCCCACGGGGATAAAGTGGGAAGGATCCCGCAATGCCCCTGGCGAAACAAAGTACGTGATCGTCAATGCCGACGAGGGTGATCCTGGAGCCTATATGGATCGGGCCCTTCTCGAGGGCAATCCCCACTCAGTCCTGGAAGGGTTGACAATCGGGGCCTACGCCATCGGCTCTCACGAAGGCTATATTTACGTTCGGCAGGAATATCCCCTGGCCGTGGAGAACGTGGGCATCGCGATCAAACAAGCTGAGAGATATGGTTTCCTGGGAAAGAATATCCTCGGCTCAGGCTTTGATTTCACTGTTAAAGTGCACCGTGGGGCCGGCGCCTTCGTTTGCGGCGAATCAAGCGCTCTGATGACGGCATTGGAGGGCAAGCCCGGAGAGCCCAGATCGAAGTATATCCGCTCCAACATCAAGGGTCTTTGGGAGAGACCCAGCGTGCTCAACAATGTCGAAACATGGGCCAATGTGCCGTTGATCATCGACAACGGCGCTGACTGGTTCACTCAATTCGGAACTGAAACAAGCAAGGGCACGAAGATCTTCTCACTGGTCGGGAAGATAGCCAATACGGGGCTAGTGGAAGTACCAATGGGAATAACCGTGAGAGATATTGTCTTCAAGATAGGCGGTGGCATTCCCGGAGGAAAGAAGTTCAAGGCAGTGCAGACCGGGGGGCCCTCTGGTGGGTGTCTCCCTGAGAAACTGTTAGACCTGCAAGTCGGTTACGACGAACTCACCAGAGCAGGTTCGATGATGGGGTCCGGCGGGATGATTGTCATGGATGAAGATACCTGTATGGTCGATATCGCCAGGTACTTCCTGGACTTTCTCGCTGATGAATCGTGCGGCAAATGCGTCCCCTGCCGTGAAGGGATCAGGCAGATGCTGAAGATCCTGACCAACATTACAGAAGGGAAAGGTAAAGAGGGCGACATCGAGCTTTTGCAGGAGCTGTGCGAGGTAGCCAAAGAGGCCTCACTTTGCGCTTTAGGGACGAGCGCTCCGAATCCGGTTCAAAGCACGTTGCAACACTTTAGAGATGAGTATGAGGCCCACATCAAGGAGAAGAGGTGCCCCGCTCTTTCCTGCAAAGAGCTAATCGCCTACCATATCGATCCGGACAAGTGCCAGGCTTGTATGATCTGCGCCAGAAATTGCCCTTCGGAGGCGATTTTAGGCGGCAGGAACAAGATCCACATCATAGAGCAGGAGAAATGTACAAAGTGCGGAACTTGCCTCGACGTTTGCCCGGCTCGATTTAGTGCTGTGACGAAGATATCTGGCCAGCCTGTACCGCTTCCCCTTCCCGAAGAGGAGAGAACCGTAGTCAGAAAGGCCAAGGAAGTAGGTGTCTCCTGAAGCGGTCGAACAAGGAAGAGCCCGAAATCGCGTATTGACAAATGAGCCTGGAAGCGTTAGAAATGAAAGCAAGTATAAGGAGGCGCAAAAATGGGAGACTCACAAGCGCGTTGGGTCGCTACCGATTGTACGATCTGCTATCACAGTTGTGGAATGAAGGTGCTGGTTGAAGACGGCCGAATCACGAAGGTAGAGGGGTTGAAAGAACATCCCCTGAACATGGGGAAGCTGTGCCCCAAGGGTCTCAAGGCCATGGATATAGTCTACCATCCAGATCGCCTCAAGTACCCGCAGAAACGGGTGAACGGCCGATGGGAGAGGATCTCCTGGGATGATGCCCTGGGGGAGATTGCCGACAAACTGATTGGGCTGAAAAACGAGTTTGGGCCGGAGGTGCTCAGCATCTTTTCCGGCTCGATCGGCGTGGAAAACTTCGAGATGATGGAGCTTGCCCAGCGATTCAAGGGAGCGTTCGGGACGCCGAATTTCATCTCCGTCGAAGGAATCTGCTATCGCATGCGCATCCGGGCCCGACAGATCACCTTTGGCAAGTATCCGGTCGAAGAGGCGGATACGAAGCTTTATGTCCTGTGGGGCCATAATCCAGAACAATCTGACTGGCCTCTTCACCTGGCCATACAGGAGAACCTGCCCAAGGGATCGAAGGTGGCGGTCATCGTTCCCAAGCGCATCCCGCTGGCGAATCACGCGGAAGTCTATTTGCCGGTGCGGCCCGGCACAGACGGGGCCCTCGCCCTCGCCTTGATACACGTCATCGTCAAAGAGAAGCTTTATAAAGAGGATTTCGTCAATCGCTACACCGTCGGGTTCGACAAGCTGGTCGACCACATCGAACCATACACCCCGGCATGGGCGGAGAAGATCACCTGGGTCCCAGCGGAGGATATCCGTAAGCTCGCCCGGCTCTTCGCCACCGCCGAAAGCGCGAGCATCTTTCAAGGAACCAACACCCAGGATCAAACGGCAAACGGCTCCCAGAACAGCCGGGCCCTGGCGATCCTCCAGGTGATTACCGGCAATATCAACAATCCCGGCGGCTGGGTGATCAGCCCCAGGCTGTCCCTGGGGGGCCTGGGGATACGCACGGATAAGACTCCCATCGGTGCCGAAGAATACCCGCTCTTCTTCGAGGTGTGGGGGCGAAAGAGCCCCTACGGCCAGGTCGTTGCCTTCCCCGACAGTGTTCCGAACATCATCAAGGCCTTGATCGTCACTGGAGGGAATCCCGTCGTGTCTCTCCCCGATTCCAAGGCCTATAGAGAGGCGATGAAACGGCTGGATCTGCTGGTCGTCCTCGATCTTTTCATGACCGAGACGGCAGAGCTGGCCAATTATGTCCTTCCTGGGTGCACGCATCTGGAAAAGAACGGGCTCGCCTACAGCTACAATGTTTGCCACGGTATGCCCTATCTCATGATGAGGAAGAAGGCCATTGAACCCCTGTACGAGAGCCGGTCGGAGTTCACGTTCTGGAAAGAGCTGGCGAAGAAGGTGGGTTTTGGCGAGCTTTTCTCCTGGGAGACGGACGAGGAGATCGTGCAGCACGAGCTGAAGCCTTCCGGCCTGAGCTTTCAGGAGCTGAAGGATGATAAGGTAGCCGGCGCTTTCTATATGCAGAAGCAGTACGGGATCGACGAGGCCAAGAGTTTCCCCACGCCTTCGGGGAAGATCGAGATCTATTCCGAGACCTTCAAGGACGCGGGGTTTGACCCACTTCCTACCTACAAGGAGCCGGATCAGAGCCCACTGGGCAATCCGGAGATGTTCAAGCGGTACCCGCTCATCCTCACCACAGGGGCACGAAATCTCCATTACACTCACACCCAGCACCGGAATATTCCGGCCCTGGAGGAAGAGGGTAAGGGTGCTTGCGCGGAGATTCATCCGACTACAGCCGAGAAGTACGGAATCAAAGACGGAGACGACGTGGTGGTGGAGTCGCCCCGGGGGCAGATCAAGATAAAGGCGCTCCTGACGACGGACCTCATGGAAGGGGTTGTAAGCATTCCCCACGGTTGGTCGGGTGACCAGAACGTGAATCTTCTGACGGACGTCCACCTGCGCGAGCCGGTGATGGGCTATCCGCAGATGAAGTCGCAGCTATGCTCTGTCCGCAAGCACGAGTAGACAGGGCTGCGGGAAGATAGCCTGGTTGATACAAGCAGATTGGCCCTTTCTGGCAGGCCATAAGTTCAACTTTAAGCCTATCAGAAAGGGCCAATCTGACAGAGCGTGTGTTCCACAAGCTCCGCATTCTAGCCAGTTGAGACCGTTCCGCTGGTTTGGCCGATGAAGCTCACGGTCACGACAGGGTTTCCTGTCCCGTTACCGAACTTGTACTGGAATCCCGAGAGCCTCTGATTCTGCCCCAGCCCAGTCAAAAGGTCGACTTCGCCCAGACCATTGTGAGGCAACGCCTTGGAGTAGCTGGCGATTTTGTTCGGATACAACGCCTCGTCACCATTGTCGGGATGGCCCGGGAGGGGTTGCTCTCTTTCGAACCTGGCGGCGGCGATGCGAACGTTTAGCGCTCGATCGGCACGCTGGGTTCCGATCGCTGGCCCGATCTCCGCGGCAGGGAGCCCTTTCGCGGAGATGATGGCATCGTGCGCGGATTTGGCATCCACAGTATCCAATAGCCATGGTAACCCCAGGGTACCAACTGCTACACCCACAGTCGCGGCGCCACTCAAGAAACGGCGTCTGGATATGCGCGATCCTTGCTTACTTCGCGTCTTACGATTGGACCTGGTTTCACAGTGTATCCCTTCAGCAGGGTCCTTCTTTGTCACTGTACACCTCCATCAAGGGAATCACCACATCGTGCCGCGCTTCAGCCCCTGGAACCAGCCCTTGCTCAACAAGCCTCGAGCCCGGCGAGATGGGTGCACCGATTGGCCAGGATCGAGCATGCGAAAGGCCGGCTGCCAGTTGGCAGCCGGCCTCATACCCCTTTATCCAAGGTAAGCCATTTACCCTACTACCCCGCTACCGCCTGGCCGTCGCTGTGCCGGCACCGAATGCGAGTAAGGTTTTAGGTGTGTTGCATCCAGACACAAAAATCATAGCAGGGAAAACCTTCATGGTCAAGAGACTGGCGCCCACTGTTCGTCAGGATGCCAGGCCGTTATCTCAGCAGCTCTCCGCCATCCACTATAAATGTCTGCCCGGTCGCATACCGCGAGGCATCGGAGGCCAGGTAGACCATGATTCCCGCTATGTCATCCGGCTCGCCAATACCCAGGGGCCGCCGCATGGCCTCCTCTTCCGCCCCGGGAACGGCCGCGAACTTGGACTCTAGAATACGAGTCCGTATCGCGCCCGGCGCCACTGCGTTAACCCTGATGTTATATTCGGCCCATTCGATGGCCAGCGACTTGGTCAGCATTACAACGGCCGCTTTACTGATGGAATAGCTAGCCAGATGGTAGTCGGGCTTAAAAGCGTCTGCGGAGGCCACGTTGATTATCTTACCGCCACCGTGAACCCTCATTACCCTGGCCGCCGCCTGGCTGAGGAAGAAAACGCTTTTCAAATTGAGGTCTATGACAGCATCCCAGGCCTTCTCGTCAACCTCGATGGCCGGCATCTTCAGCCCCATCCCAGCGTTATTGACGAGAATATCGATGGTCCCGAACTCCTCGACCACGGCGTCGACGATGTCCTGTAGCTCGTTCATATACCTGACGTTAGCTGGTATTGCCAGGGACTTCCGCCCCAAATTCTTTATCTTATCCGCGGCCGCTTCGAGCTCGGGCACTTTTCGGGCGGTGACGGCGACGTCGGCGCCGGCTTGCGCGAAGGCCAATGCGGTCGCCTCGCCAATCCCACGACTGCCACCGGTTATAAGGGCCACCTTTCCCTGAAGGGAAAACCGTGATAGATCCATTGCTACTCCTCTTGATTCGCGGTCCCGGCGATTCTCTTGCTATCTCGAACTGGAGCGTCGAGAGCTGCTCAGTATCGATGGTATCGATGGTATCGATGGTATCGATGAGGCATTGTATCGGATGCGAGTAGTATCTCGTACCCGAACTGCGTTGTCAAGAAGGCGAATCTATTGACTTTGAGCACCAAGCCGTGCTATTAATGTATCGGCAACGGGCAGGCTGTAAGGAGGTTCCGGCTATGATCGTAGATGCTCATACCCACCTGGCTACGCGCGAAGCGCTCGCCGCTTACAACGAGCCCTTCAGGTCCTGCGCCGAGCTGTATAGCAAGTCGGCGATCTCCGGTTTCTACAACCATCCTGACCTCGCGCTCGGCGTCCAGGAAAGCGTGGCGCACCTGCGCGCCAGCGGCGTCGAGGCAGCCGTGATCGTCAACATGGATGCCAGCTTCCGCTGGGGCACCAGGCTCAGCAACGCCGCCCTAGTGGAAACGTTGGGCGAACACCGCGACTTCTACAAAGTGTTCGCCAGCGTCGACCCCCGAGCGCCCGACGCCGTCGCCGAGCTGCGCAACGCGTTCTCCGGGCTCGGCTGCGTCGGCCTGAAAATCCATCCCTCGTACCAGGAGGTCTACCCCAACGACCGTGAGCTGATGTATCCTCTTTATGAAGTGTGCGTCGAGCACAACGCCCCTATCCTCTTTCACACCGGCTCGACGCGGCTCTATCCGGCGCCGATCAAGTACAGCCAGCCGGTGCACCTGGACGAGGTGGCCATCGATTTTCCACAGCTTAGAATCATAATGGCCCACTGGGGCTGGCCATGGGTCGACGAAGCTCTCGCCATTCTGTGGCGCAACGAGAACATATTCGTCGACCTCTCTGGCCATCTGCCGCGACACCTACCGTCGTCGGTCTGGCACTATATGCAGATGGCGGACCTGCGCCATCGTTTCTTCTTCGGCAGCGACTATCCTTTTCTCAGCGCGGGCGTGCTGCTGAAGGCGTATTCCGAGTTCGACGAATGGCACTGCGGCCTTTGCAACAAAACCGAGCGTTGGAAGGACGGAGTTAAAGAGAGGTTTCTCGGCCAGAACTTTCTGGACATGCTCGCCAAGCGCTGAGCCTAAATCGTAAGTGAAAAAGGAGATCTGGAAACAATGAAGAAGGTTGGAGTGGTTGGAGCCGGCTTGATGGGCTCCGAGATAGCGTACGTCATTGCCAGCAGCCTCGACGCCAAGGTCGTGGTGCGCGACGTTTCGGAGGAGGCGCTGGCCAGGGGCCGCAACATAATCGATAAGGTCGCGACCAGGGCCGTGCAAAAGGGCAAGGCCACCGAGCAGGACAAGGCGAACATGTTCGGGCGGATGACGTTCACGATGAATTTCGGTGACCTGGCGGACGCCGAGGTGGTCGTCGAAGCCGTTTTCGAGAACCTGGACCTCAAGAAGCAGGTTTTCGTCGAGCTCGATAACATCTGCACTTCCGCTCAGATCCTTGCCACTAACACGTCGGGGCTGCCGATCACGCAGATAGCGGCGGTCACGAAGAACCCGCAGCGGGTCATCGGCACCCACTTCTTCAATCCAGCCTCGGTCATGCGGATGGTGGAGGTCATCAGGGGCTACGAAACCTCCGAAGACACCCTGCAAAAGACGCTGGACTTCTGCCACAGCGTCGGCAAAGAAACCGTGGTGTCGAAGGATTACCCCGGCTTCATCAGCACCCGTCTCGGCCAGGCGCTTATCGGCGAAGCCATTCGCGTCCTCGAGCAGGGCGTTGGCACGGTCGAGGATATCGACAAGGCCTGTCGCCTCGCCTTCAACCATCCCATAGGTCCACTGGAGCTGGCTGACCTGATCGGGATGGACACCGAGCTTCGCATCATGGAGTCGCTGACCGCCGAGTACGGCGATTTCTTCCGCCCAAGCCCGCTCGTCAAGCAAATGGTCGCGGCGGGTCAACTGGGACGAAAGACCGGCAGGGGTTTCTACGACTATTCCAAACGATAGGCGAGAGTGGTATAGATGAATCTGCAGATGACCGAGGAACAACTGCGCGTTCAGGCTCTGGCGAGGAAGTTCGCAGAAGAGCGAATAATGCCCATCGCTCGAGAGATCGACGAGAAGCGCTACTTCCCCTGGCACATCGCTCGAGAGATGGGCGAGCTGGGCTTCCTGGCCGGCCCCATTCCCCCGAAGTACGGTGGCAAGGGGCTGGATTACATCAGCTTCGCCAACGTCTACGAGGAGATCGGCCGCGCCTGCTCCTCGGTCCGCGGGTTCCTCGCGGTTCACGCCGGCCTGTGCTCGCTCTGTATCTACGACTGGGGCAGCGAGGAACAGAAAATGGAGTTCCTGCCGAAGCTGGCCACGGGCGAGTACATCGGCTGCTATGCCCTCACCGAGCCCAACGCCGGCACGGATGTCGCCAACATGGAGACAACCGTTACCAGGGATGGCGATTACTACGTGATTAACGGCACCAAGCACTGGATCACCAACGGCAATCGGGCTGATGTGGCCCTGGTGTTTGGCACGCTCGACCGCTCGCTCAAGCACAAAGCCATCTGCGCCTTCATCGTCAGGACGGACACGACGGGATTCGAGCGCCAGCGCATGGAAGGGGTAGAGCTCGGACATCGCGCCTCCGACCACGCACGGATGGTCTTCAGGGACCTGCGCGTCCACAGGCGCTATCTGTTGGGCAAGGAGGGAGAGGGCTTCAAAGTGGCGATGGGGGCCCTGGACCACGGGCGCCTGGGCGTCGCCGCCGGAGCTGTTGGCGTAGCGCAAGCCTGTGTCGATGCCTGCGTCGAGTTCGCGCGCAAGCGGGTGCAGTTTGGCCAGCGCATCGGTGAGTTCCAGCTCGTGCAGGAGCAGATCGCCGACATGGTGGCCGAAACCGACGCGGCGCGGCTCCTCGTGTGGCGCGCCGCGGACCAGAAGATGCGGGGCATCAAGAACACCAAGGAGACTTCTATCGCCAAGTATTACGCGACCGAAGCCGCGGCCAGGGCGGCGAACAACGCGGTCATCCTGCACGGCAGCTACGGCTACTCGAACAGGTACCCGGTGGAGAGGTACTTCCGCGACATCAAGGGATTACAGATATACGAGGGCACCAATCTCATCCAGAAGATAATCATCGCTCGCGCCGCCTTGAAGGAGGCCGACGAACTCGAGGCGGCGAAGCCGCCAAGTTGAGCTTCCTCGTCGGCACCTCGGGTTGGCACTACGACCACTGGCGCGACAGGTTCTATCCCCCGGGCCTGGCGAAGTCCAGGTGGCTCCAGTTCTATGCCCAGTTCTTTCCCACCGTCGAGTTAAACGCGAGCTTCTACCGCCTGCCCACGGAAAAAGCCTTTGCCAACTGGCGCGCCACAGCGCCGCCCGGCTTCCGCTTCGCCGTCAAAGCCAGTCGGACGATCACCCATTACCGGCGCCTGATCGACGTCGCGGAACCGCTCGCCAACTTCTTCGGTCGCGCAAGGATTCTGGGGGATCGACTCGGTCCAATCTTGTATCAGTTGCCGCCGGCCCTCCATCGCGATGACGAGCGGCTGGATCGCTTTCTGGCGCTGCTGCCCCAAGACCTGCAACACGCGGTCGAGTTCCGCCACCCTACATGGTTGGTAGACGAGGTATTCGCCATCCTTCGCAAGCACGACGTCGCCTTCTGCGTAGTCAGTATGCCCAACTTCGCCTGTCCGGTCGTCGCGACTGCCTCTTTCTGCTACGTCCGCTTTCACGGCAGTCAGGCCAAATACGCGAGCTGTTACACCGACGAGGAGCTGGAGGAATGGGCGGCGCGGTTGCGTAGCCTGGCTGACGGTAACCGTACGGTTTACGCTTACTTCAATAACGACGCCGAAGCGCACGCCGTACACAATGCGCAGACGCTGAACGAGAAGCTTGGACAACCCCAGACCGTTCCAAAACCTGTGCAAAATGTGTAACAGTGTGAACCAAAAGCGTACTGTCCTGATTCTAACTTGAAACACTTTCCGCACACACCGTGCGATTTCAGTCCACACTGAGGGTGTTCTGGCCTATTCCGCGACGCTGATACCCTTTCCCGATGGCGGTTTCGCATTAATATGACGGGGAGCAACCACGAAACGCACGAAATACACGAAAAATGCGCGGGGAACGAGTATGACCCCGCTCCACGAGGCCAAATTCTCGCGCGTCGTGGACCAAATTACCCGAAAAACCGTGAAATTCATCAAAATTCGTCCAAATTGGCGGCCAAACATCTCTACCCTGGCACGATTATTGCAGTAATAGAAGGCAGGAAGGGTAAATGTCAGGCGCAAAACATAAGGGACAAATGCCTGGCAGAGCACATTCCAAATTCATTCCATAAGGCCTCATCCCCACTTTTCCTCCTTTAGCAGTGGGCACGGGTTCCAGCCGCCCGTGCCCAACTTTTTTTTACTCAGAGTTCGATCAGGCGAATGGGCCTCTTCGTGAGCACCTCGCTCCCTTCGTTCGTAATTAGGACACTTGTCTCCAACGACGATGCCCCTATGCCTGGCGCCGAGATGATCGGCTCATAGGCGATCACCATGCCTGGCTCCAGGATGGTGTTGTCTCCCGGGGCCAGCACCGGCGGTTCGTCCAGCTCAAGCCCGATTCCGTGGCCGACAAAACGAACGTTCCGTTCTTCACCGCCAAGAAAGTAGGCCGCAAAGGGGGTCCGATCGGCGGCAGCCTTAGCCGCATAAAAGATTTCTGAGGCAACGGCGCCTGGCTTCAGCAGAGGCAACGTCTCTTCGATGACGTATTTCACCGCTTCGGTTACCTCTCTCTGCCCCTGCGTAGCTTTGCCCAATGTGTACGTTCTCGTCTCATCCGCGATGTAACCACCGAACGCACCGCACAGGTCGGCGACGACGGCATCGCCGGCGAGGAGCTTTCTGTGAGACACCCCGTACGGCACCAGCGGGGAGGAGCCACGATTTGGAATCGTAATCGGCATCGCGCCGGCCACGAAGAGCCCATCTCCCGAGGCTATGCCAGCGAACCGGAGATTATCCGCCAGGTTTCGCGCGACACAATAGCCATCGTGTCCGTCGCGCACCATGGACAGCTCTATCTCCACGGCCGCCTCCAACTCGCTGATGCCCGGACGCAATATCTCCATCGTGGCCTCGTGCGCCCGATCGACGATCGCGGCGGCCTGACGGGTCTTGGCGATCTCGTCGGCGTCTTTAATCATGCTCAGGAGGCGCATCGGCCGCGAGATGTCGGCGAGCTTCGCGTCCGGCAACAACCCGATGAGCCGCTGGTACGTGGTCGCGGGCATGACATCCTGGGCAATGCCTATGACGCCACGCGCCAATCCCTTCTCGACGATGGCATTCCTGATCGCGGTGAAGCTCGACGCCGGCCTGATATCCGACAGGCAAGACTCGCTCCTGGCGATCTGATAATCGCGCACCACCAGAAGAACCGGCTCTCCTTGCGCCGGGATCAACAGCATGCCCTGCTGCGCAGTGCCTGAATAGTAGTAAATATCTCGCGTCGCCAGCAGAACTGCTGCTTCTACATCCTTTTCGAGCATCGCTCGCTGAAACTTCGCTATTCGCCCCTCAATGCTCACTATTCCCTCCTCGTGCATTTTCAAGACACCTTGCTGGATTTAGCTTGTTGGATTCAGCTTGCCGGCATTCTACAACTATGGGGAGCATTGTTCAACTATCGGGGGATCGGAGGGAAAAGAATGGTCGAGCTCGATTGAGCTCGACCATTCTTTTCGAAATCTCACCGTGGACTATGGCTTTCGGTGCAAGTATTGCGTACTCGTAGATTCCTCGCTCTGCGTGAGCATCTCGGGTTCTTCAGCCAGGAACCACCGGGGCCAGGAGGCACGCATCAACAGATGCCTGACACGAACTCCTGCCTCCTCTGCTGCGCCCGCTTTAACCACCGAATCTCACCGGACAAGTTGAAGTTGCTTGAGACCGGCTTCCTGGGCTTCGGTCAAGACGTGACCGCACTGAAGGCAGGTAACTGACGCATCTCCCACGTTATATTCGACGTACAGATCACCGCCGCATCTAGGACAACCCTTTAGCCACATCATCTTGCGCTGCCTCCTATAGAGAAGATTGACAGGAGCTTACCAGCCAGACTTGCTTGCAAGATTCGTGCCAAGATGCGGGGAAAAGGGGTCTATTTTGCGCCTAAATGCCTGGCAAATTCGAGGATTTCTCGCACGTGATTGATGACCTTGTCTGGGCGTGAGCCGTCGGGATTCTCTTGCCGAAACTGATGTGTGAGCACGGCGCGCATGCCTAGCGCTTGCGGACCTCGGATATCCTCTCTGATTCTATCGCCTACGAAAACCGTTCTCTCGGGCTCTGCGCCGATTCCTTTGAGAGCGGAGTCATAGATTGCCGGATGGGGCTTTCTCAAGCCTACCTCAGATGAAAAGGCCGTGGCGTCGAAGTAGTCAAGTATCCCCAGCCGATCGAGGTCGCGCCGTAACAGCTCGGGTAGATTAGTCGCGTTCGAGACCAGACCGATCCTGAATCCCCATTGTTTCAACTGAGCGAGCACCGGCGCCGCGTCATCGGAGAGGACGATAGATCGGCTGAGCGTCTTATGTTCCAGCAGAACCATTTCCTCAACCAGCTCCTGTGGCAGCTCCAGCCCGATGCTCGCAAAAGCCTGCGCTACCACACCGCTCATTTCCAGCTCTTCGAGCGCTGCTGGCATCTTGTAAGAGTCGTTGATTATGTCGCCAACCTTCTTCGGCAGATGCCCGGCCATCTCCTCTACCGAAGGCAGAGCAGCAGCCAGACCGGCATCGACCAGGCGATCGCGCACTTCACCGTACACCTCCACCAGGTCTTCTTTCACCGCCCTGAAGTCGACCAAGGTATGTCCCAGGTCGAACAATATCGTATCTGGTTTAGTCATAGCCCATCCACAACCATCTGTTGAAATATATAACGAAGCTGCCTCGACGACGCATCCCCCATAAAATCAAAAGGTGCCCCTGCCGCCTTTTTCACCGGATAGCCAGGGCACGTGATATCGTGCAGCACGCGACGCACAAACACAGAGAAACGCTTTATCCCACGGAGGAATCCCTCGGAAGGCTTCGACCTCCGGGACCGTTCGCGGTCTCTGTCTTGGGAAGCTATTGGAGTTACAAGCGCCGGCTCTACAACTAAGCAGACCCCGCCTGCACCGGCGTCTCAGCCTTTTGCGGCTTCTCGACCTTCTGTGCGAGCGGCGCCATTATCATCGTCATATTCCGGCCCTCCATTAAAGGAGTCCGCTCGGCAGTCCCTACCGCCTTCAGTTTGGCAGCGACCTCTTCGAGCACTTGCTTGCCAAGCTGCGGGTGAGCCATCTCGCGGCCTTTGAATCTCACCGTGACTTTTACCTTGTCACCCGTTTGAAGAAAACGCTCGATGGTGCGCGTCTTGAAGGCCAGATCGTGTTCGTCGATCTTCGGGGTTAGGCGGACTTCTTTGAGGAGAACTACCTTCTGGTGCTTTCTTGCTTCTCTCTCTTTCTTCGTCTGCTCGTATCTAAACTTTCCGTAGTCCAGGATACGGCAAACAGGAGGCACTGCCCCGGGGGCAACCTCCACCAGATCAAGGTTGCGCTCCCGTGCAATCCCAAGCGCCTGGCTCAAGGGGACAACTCCCACCTGCTCGCCGGTTTCAAGGATCAGCCGCACTTCCCTTGACTTGATCTTCTCATTAATGCGCAGTTCTTTTGTTATGTTGACACCACCTCACGATCAAAGTCTTTATTGGAAAACTATAGCATGTCGTATGCGGAAAGTCAAACTGGCACACATCTTGCCTGTGCAAGATGTGATAGTCTCTAGTGCGCCGCCAGGCCGGGGGCTTTTCCCGCTGAGCGGGATCTACGAGGGGGGTGTCCCCCAAGAATCCTCTTGCACGGGGAGGGTGGGCAACACCTGGATCAAGGAAGGTGTCCTGGTTATGCACTAGCTCGCAGTCAGGGAGAGGGAAGGGTAGGTCATGGATTCACGAAACATTAACCTGAGAAGAAGGGTCGGTGACCCTGGAGATATCAACGATGCCGCCGTCTTCCTCGTCGCGATTCTGTTGCTGCTGCTGATAGCGATGGTCCTCTTATTCGGTGGCAACTGGCTGCTCCAACCCACGCTCCCAAGCCCGCGCGTCTGATGGAGGACCGCTCCAGCTATGGTTGTGCGCGGGGGTGGCGGGGGTAGCGGAGCTGGGACGGGAGGTGGTGCGCGTGCGCGGCGTAGGTCGACAGAAAAGAGTTGACAGCGAAGGGCTGGCATTTGCGGCGACGATAGCGATCTTGCTCACGCTGCTCTTGATCTTATTGCTTTTCTTCGGCACCGTCTTCGTTGCTCCGCTGGCATAGCCCAAGGTCTTCTTCCCCTCGTGTCGCTATGCTATAATAGCAACGTACGGGGTGGTGTGCGCACGTCTGCGACCCTCCCTCAGCCCGGATTATAGATAGAGAGAAGCGCTATGCCTCGACAATTTAGCTTTTTGCTTTATCTCTCGGTGATATTCACCGTTGTCCTGTCCGCTCCAGGCTGTGTTGGGGACCTTCCTCGGCTCATCATCACTACTGACAATGGCGACGCGGCGCAAGTAACGGCAACAGCCAGACCGACGAGATCGTCCACACAGCCATCGGCGGCGGCCAAGGCGCCGCCGGCCGTGACGCCAGAGGCGGCATTGGCCAGGACTTTACCATCGCTCGAGCCACCGTTGCCCCCGGCCAGGAAAGATGACACGGAATCAGGGGCCATCACCCGGGTAGCACAGGCGGTCCGCCCAGCGGTAGTGAACATCACGACCCAGCAAATAGCTTATGATTTCTATATGCGGCCGGTGCCCGAAGAATCTGGCACCGGCTCGGGCGTCATCTTCGATAAGGATGGCTACATACTTACCAACAATCACGTCGTCGAAAACTCACAGGGGCTGAAGGTGACCCTGCCCGACGGAAGGACATCCGACGGGAAGATCATTGGAACCGACGCCCGCTCCGATCTGGCCGTCATCAAGATCACGGGTGAGGATCTTCCCACCGCCGAGTTGGGAGATTCCGACGCATTGCAGATCGGCGAGACAGTGATCGCGATCGGCAACGCGCTTTCTCTGTCCGGCGGACCGACTGTGACGGCTGGCATTGTCGGCGCTTTAGGCCGCACGATCCGAGAGAGCAATGGCGCGGTGCTTTACGACCTGATCCAGACCGACGCGGCCATCAACCCGGGCAACAGCGGTGGCCCGCTGATCGATTTGCGAGGCCGGGTGGTTGGCATCAACACCGCCATCGCCGCCAGCGCACCGGGCGGGGGCATTGGCTTCGCCATCGCCATCAACTCGGCTCGCCCTATCGCCAAGCAGTTGTTAGCGCAGGGACGGGTGGTGCGCCCCTGGCTGGGGGTTACTCTCCAAAACATCACGCCGGGGCTGGCGGCACGTTACAACTTGCCGGTGAGCAAGGGTGCGCTCGTTTATTCTTTCCAACGCAACACACCAGCCGCACGCGCAGGACTGCGTAGGGGCGACATTATCATCCGCCTGGGCGAGGACGAGGTGCAAGACGATGCTTCCCTGCTCAAGGCGATGTCTAAGCGGCGAATTGGCGAAACGGTCACGCTCGTCGTGGTGCGTGATGCTCAGCGCATCTCCCTGGACATCATACTCGAAGAGATGCCTGCCAACGCCCAGTAGTCCAGCAAGTTCGAGATTCCAACTTCGTGAACGATCGGTAGCATGCGTCAAAACGCAACGAGAAATCCAGGCTGGGGCCATAATTCAGGAGTAGCGCGGCGTACGCCGCGCCGCACCACCAGAGCCCTCAAGCGGAAGTCCAATCCTACAGCAGGCTGGACCCGCGTGCTCGTTCTCGCCACCGCCGCCTTCGCGTTCCTCGCTCTGCTGTCTGTAGCCTCGGGGGCTCTGGCAGCGAGCGCTTTTCTCAACTATTTCCGCGATCTCCCTTCGCCCGACGCGGTGGTCAAGCGTGATGTGTTTCAGTCGACGCTGATTTTCGACCGCAACGGCGAACAGCTCTACGAGATCTGGGACCCACAGGGCGGGCGACGGCAGGTCGTGCCCCTCAGCGAGATTCCGCCTCACCTCATTGGCGCGACCCTGGCTACGGAAGACGCCAACTTCTACACCAATCCGGGTTTCGATCCGAGGTCTATCGTGCGCGCTGCCCTTCAAAACTTCCAGGGGCAGGACATAGTTTCGGGAGCGAGCACCATCACCCAGCAGCTCGTACGCAACACGGTGCTCGACCCAAAGGAAAGATACGAGCAAAGTTACTTGCGCAAGCTGAAAGAGGTGGTGCTCGCCTATCGCCTGTCACAGGAATACACGAAAGACCAGATACTCCAATGGTATCTCAACGAGATCAACTATGGCAACCTGTCCTATGGCGTCGAAGCCGCCGCTCAATCCTATTTCGGCAAATCGGCCAAAGACCTCAATCTCGCCGAATCAGCTTTGCTCGCCGGACTGCCGCAAAAGCCGGCGGAGTATAACCCCTTGATCAATCTGAAGGCGGCAAAGGCCCGACAGGCTGAAGTTCTGGACCTCATGGTGAGCAACGATTATGTCGATGCGGCGCAGGCAGAGCAAGCCAAGGCAACGCCCCTGACGTTCGCGACGCAGCAGTTCGATATCAAAGCCCCACATTTCGTGATGTACATCCGCGAGTTGCTGGAGAAGAAGTTCGGTCGCGAGAAGCTGTATTACGGCGGTTTAAGGGTCTACACCACGCTCGACTACCAGATGTTCCTCACGGTGGAAAAAGCGGCCCGCGAGCAAATAGCCCGAATTAAACAGTATGACGCCAACAACGCGGCGGCGGTGACCATCGATCCCAGGACGGGAGAGATACTAGCAATGGTGGGCAGCGTGGACTACTTCGATGCGAGCATCTCGGGACAGGTCAATATGGCGCTAGCCGAGCGCCAGCCTGGATCGACGCTCAAGCCCTTCACTTACGCCACGGCCTTCACCCGAGGAATCCAACCCGCGACCATGGTAAACGATCAGCCGAGCGAGTTCCCGGGCGGGCAGGGACAGCCTCCCTATCGGCCCATGAATCACGACCGAAAATGGCACGGCCTGGTTACCCTGCGCCAGTCCCTGGCGCAATCCCTGAACATTCCCGCTGTTCTGACGCTGCAGTACATTGGCATTAGATCGCTGCTCGACACCCTGCACCAGGTTGGCATAACGACCCTGAACGACGAGAAGCGCTACGGACTTGCCCTCACCCTTGGAAGTGGCGAAGTCAAGCTCACGGATCTTACTTTTGCCTACGCCGCGCTTGCCAATAGAGGCGTCCAGGTGGGCCAGCGGGTCTCCGAGGAAGATCGCAAGCCGGGCTACAGTGAATACGCGCCGGTCGCGATTCTCAGGGTCACGGACAGCGAAGGAAATGTTCTCGAAGAGTACACCCCCCCGGCGGGCAAACAGGTCATTAGCCCGCAGATCACCTGGCTTATCACCGATATCCTCAGCGATGATGAGGCCCGGGCGCCAACCTACGGCCGCAACAGCGCCTTGAAGCTCTCCCGTCCGGCAGCCGCAAAGACAGGGACAACCGACGACTACCGCGATGCCTGGACGATGGGTTACACCCCCGACCTGGTGACCGGGGTGTGGGTGGGCAATGCCGACGATTCCCCGATGGCAAACATCTTCGGAGGGACCGGCGCGGGCAACATCTGGCATAACGCGATGGAAGAAATGCTCAAAGACAGGCCGGCGGTCGACTTCGTGAGGCCTGAAGGCGTGACCCGGGCCATCGCCTTTGCTATGACGACACAGCCGCCCTATCGCTACGTTCCCATTATCGACTGGTTCCTGGAGGAGGCTGTTCCGCGCGCGAGATACGCGCAAACCGGGTTACCATCCGTCAGGATCGAGCCAGGAAGCGAGCTCGATTTCTTGAAGCCCGTGACCTTCACTCTCGGAGTAACGAGCAGCGTGGGCATGACGGGAACGTCGACGCTGTCGAGCACGTGGCCAGTATCGGGAACGTCGCCGTTTCTGTTGCTGTTGAGCGATGCCCCGCCAACGCCGACGCCGGCGCCTATCCCCACCCCACTGACGACCCCCACGCCCCGCCCATTGCCGGCGGCGACGCCGACCGCAACCCCTTTGCCATCACGGTGGCAGCCGACGCCAACTGGCGCCCCGGGGGACATCGCCACGGTCCCCGACGTCTCTGGACTGCCCGAGGGCATGGCCAGGGCCCAGATCGAGGCCTCGGGCTTGAACAATACATATCCAAACTATCAGGGTGAGGGAGACGTACCCTCCGCCGTGCTGCAACGTGTAGCCCCCGGGGCCGTGTTGAGCCAGAACCCCGCGCCAGGAGCCAGAGTGCCGCCAGGCACCACGGTGTACCTGGCAATAAGGAAGAAATAGTGACTGCGGGTTCAGACCGACGCGGTTTCGAAAACGGCGTCGGTCTCGTCCATCATTTGCGAACAGTTCTACGGGAAAGAATATTAGAGATCGCTATGGTCGCACCGGCACCCCGCGTGCGGCGAGGTAACGCTTGGTCTCGGCGATAGAGTGTAAGCCGTAGTGGAATATCGAGGCCGCCAGAACCGCGTCGGCCTTTCCGATGGCCAGCGCGTCGTAGAGATGCTCGAGGCTACCCGCACCACCCGAGGCGATCACCGGCACCGAGACAGCCTGCGAAACCGCCGCCGTTAGATCCAGATCATAGCCGTTTTTAGTGCCGTCTGCGTCCATCGACGTCAGGAGAATCTCTCCGGCCCCTAGCTCAACCGCCCTGCGTACCCAGGCGATGACGTCGATTCCGGTCGGCTTCCGTCCCCCGTGTGTGAAGACTTCCCAGCGCCCGACACACGCCGCGCCGTCTTCGACGCGCTCGTCGACACACTCGTCAACGCGTTTAGCGTCTACGGCCAGGACGATACACTGGCTGCCGAACTTGCCGGCCCCCTGGGCGATCACGGTTGGGTCGGCGATGGCGGCGGAGTTGATGGAAACCTTGTCAGCACCCGCTTGAAGCATCCGCCGCATATCCTCGACCGTGCGAATACCCCCGCCAACGGTAAGAGGAATGAAAACCTGCTCCGCGGTCTTCGCCACCACGTCCACCATCGTGTTCCGGTGGTCGGAGCTCGCCGTGATATCGAGAAAGACCAGCTCATCGGCGCCTTCGCGGTCGTAGAAGCGCGCCAGCTCGACCGGGTCGCCGGCATCGCGCAGATCGACGAAATGAGTCCCTTTGACAACTCGGCCATCGGTGACGTCGAGACAGGGAATAATTCGCTTGGTCAGCATTTGTCCCACCCTCTGGCAAGGTCGTTCGCGCGACCCAGATCGACCCCGCCGGTATACAGCGCCTTACCAACGATCACCGCCTCCGCGCCAGTGGCTCGCAATCTCGCGATGTGCTCGACGCTGGCAACGCCGCCCGAGGCCACGACCGGCACGGCAACCGCGTCGACGAAATCGCGGATCGCCCCGTAATTCGGCTCGGTCAGCGTGCCATCCCGGCTGATGTCTGTGTAGATAAACCGCCGCGCGCCGAGCTTCAGCATCTGACGGGCGAGGTCGAGCGCTTGCACCTGCGAGGTCTCTTTCCAGCCTCGCGTCGCGACGAGCCCATCGCGGGCATCGATCCCCACGACAACCCGCTCGCCCCAACGGCGACAGGCATCTTCCACTAGCCGAGGATTCTCCACCGCCACCGTCCCAAGGATGACCCGCTCGACGCCAAGTACGAGGACCTCTTCGATAGCTCGCAGGTCGCGCATACCCCCGCCGAGCTCGATCGGGATTCTTACGTTCTCGCAGATTCGCTGGACCACGGTTAGATTGCTGACTGTCCCGACGGCGGCACCGTCGAGGTCCACGACGTGCAGCATCACCGCCGCCTGTTTCTGCCATTCCAGTGCGACGCCGACCGGGTCCGCGGAGTAAACCGTGACCTGGTCATAATCTCCCTGAAACAAACGCACGCACTTACCGTCTTTTATGTCGATTGCTGGAATCACATACATCGGCCTCACCCTCCTCCATCACGGCGCAATTATACTACAATCGATCGCTATGAAAATACATGTCGCCTCTGGCGCAAATGCATTTGTAGGAGCGCAATTAATTGCGTCCACTCCGCGCTTGACACGGCTCCATTCCTCCACTAAGATGGTATTGCAGGTGATCGTATCACCCCGTTGAGATCTGTTTCAGGTCGTCGAGCAGCCCGGGAGCGTTCCCGATTTGTTGGTGGAGGGCCCAGCGTTGCGTCTCCTCACCAATTTCAGCCTGGAAAAACGGATTCCCCTATTCGCCGGCGGGACGCTGCTGATTTTTCTCACAGCCTTCACGTTGCTCGGCTTGCAAGCGGTGAACGAGAGCCGACACCAGGCGCTGCAAGAACGCATCGAGACCGCGCAGATGATGGCCCATCACGTGGATCTCACTCTCGGACAGGCCTTGAGGACGCTGGAGATAACGGCGGCGCTCCTCGCGCCAGGTCTGGAAGACGACGACGACGAACCTGAGAAAGCGATCCTGGCCAACGCTTATCGTCAGATGGGCATCTTCAAGCACAATTTCTTTGTCCTGGATCACCAGCAAAACCTGCTCTGGTCGGTCGCTCGCGTCGAGCCGGCCAGGGTCGGAGATGATGCATCCAGACACTCCTTCATCGACCAGGTCTTCGAGTCCGGTGTTTCCTCGGTCTGCGACGTACAGTGCTATCTGCCCGATGGAACCTCTGTCGTCTGTCTCGCGGCGCCGATCAAAGATTCCAACGGTCAGATCATCGGGCTTATCGCGGGCTCGATCGACGTCGCGGACCCGGGAATCGGCGGCTTCGTCGATACGCTGAAGCTGGGCAAAACGGGCTACGCGCAAATCGTGGACGCCAACGGGACCGTGCTGGCCACCCCCATCGGCCAGGATTCCCCGAGAGCCAGCAGTCACAGCGAGCGATTCACACAGTTGATCGGGGAGAAGAGAACTTCCGTGGCGACGTGTCACAGTTGCCACGAGTCGCGCGGGGTGTCTGAGAGGCGACAGGACATCCTCGCCTTTGCTCCGACGTCCATCGCCAACTGGGGCGTGGCCATACACCAGTCGGAAGAGGAAGCCTTCGCCCAGGCTCGTGAACTGGAGCGTAAGTTAGTCTACCTTACCCTCTTGTCCGTGATTGGCGCCGTGTTCTTCGTATGGGTTTTCACCAGGAGCATCACCAGACCGCTTGGTCAGATGACGTTGGCAGCGGAGCACATCGCGTCTGGCGACCTTTCCCGAGGTATAAGCCTACCGACCAGAGACGAGGTGGGCCGGCTCTCGCGAGCCTTCGAAACGATGCGTATCCGTCTCAAGACTTCTCTCGACGAAATCAGAGACTGGAACAGAGAGCTCGAGGAGCGCGTGCACCAGAGAACCATCGCCCTGGAGGAATCCAAGAGAGAAGCCACGCGCCTCTACGAGGAATTGCAGCGGAAAGAAGAGGTGCGTCGCGAGCTGCTGCGAAAGCTCATCACCGTTCAGGAGGAGGAGCGTCGGCGCATCGCCCGAGAGCTACACGATGAGACCAGCCAGGCGCTCACCGCTCTAACGGTTGGACTGGGAACAGCCGCCAATTCGACGTTCGCAAATGCCGAGGACATCAAGAGACACATCGAAGCTTTGAGGCCGTTGGTGATAGAAACGCTCGACGGGGTTCACAGGCTCATTTTCGACCTGCGACCGTCGTCTCTCGACGATCTGGGTCTGGTCGCCGCCTTACAGACTTACGCACAATCGCGACTGGAAGACATCGGCATAAAGGTTCGATTTCAAGTGGATGGCCTCGAGGAGAGGCTTCCACCGCAGTTGGAAACCGCGCTTTTTCGTATCGTCCAGGAGGCCATGACCAACATAGCTAAACACGCCGAAGCCGACCAGGTCACCGTGTCTTTGAAGCTCCGCGACGGAGAGGTAAGCGCCAGCGTCGAGGATGATGGGCGCGGCTTTGACGTCGATCGGGTCTTCCAGGCGCAGGGAAAGGAGCGCGGCTTTGGGCTCCTGGGGATGAGCGAGAGGGTCGCGCTGTTGCGGGGCGAAATGGTCCTGACTTCTCGGCCTGGCCGTGGTACGCGCATCGACGTGCGCTTGCCTCTCGATGAAAGAGGTGACAATAATGGAGCAGATAAGAGTTCTGCTGGTTGACGACCACTCCATCCTGCGTGAAGGGCTGCGGTCCCTGCTCTCGACGAATGGGAGCATCAGGGTAGTGGGAGAAGCGAGGGATGGCAAAGAGGCCGTCGACAGAGCCCACGAGCTACAACCTGACGTAGTCTTGATGGACATCGCGATGCCCCGGATGGATGGCCTGGAAGCCACACGTCTGATCAAGAAGGCCGATCCCAGTATCAAGGTGCTCGTCCTCACCCAGCACGAGAATAGGCCCTACGTGTTCCGCATCTTGAAGGCCGGCGCTTCAGGCTATGTCTTGAAGAAAGCGGCGAGCACCGATTTGATCGCCGCCATCCACCAGGTACACCACGGGAAGTCTTTCCTGGACCCGTCGGTCACGGAGATGGTCATCGAGAGATGCCTGGAGAACCTTCCCGAGGATTCCGCCGAGGCCGACTACGAGGGGCTTTCGGACCGCGAGAGAGAGGTCCTCAAGCTTGTCGGCGAGGGCCACACGAACCAGGAGATCGCCGACGTGCTCTGCATCAGCATCAACACGGTGCTCACCCACCGCAGCAGCCTCATGAAGAAGCTGGGCGCGCACAATCGAGCCGAGCTAATCAAGTACGCGATACGCGTGGGTCTGGTCGAGATCGATGGCGCTGCGGCAAACCTTCCGACCCATCGGTAACTGGATGGTGTCGCGTACCCTTTAACACTATCCGCGTTCAGACCGCCTCGGTCTCCGAGACCGAGGCGATCTCTGCCTCACGGTTCACCCACTTCTAATATGACAATCACTCGTTCTGTGCCGAAAAACCACATGTTCTAGCGATTGGCTAGCACCTCAACCTGTCCTACTATGAAACAAAGAGTTAGTCGACGCCATCCCGCCGGGAAGGGTGCTCAATGGAGAGAACATCGATCGTCATCGTCGAAACCCACGCCGTCTTCAGACAGCTTCTGGCAGAATTGCTGGCCAGCGAACCTGAGTTCGACGTCGTGGGCGAGGTTGACGGCGCGAGTGGTGCGGCGGAACGGGTTAGAGAACTGGCGCCAGACGTGGCAGTCGTAGACATCAATCTCGGTGGCTCGAACGGACTCGACGTCAGCCGCGCCATAAGGCTGCTATGCCCGACGACTCGGGTTCTGATTCTGGTCGAAGAAGACAGCGTGGTCTACACACAAGCTGTCCGAGAGTGTGGGGCGAGCGCACTGGTGCGAAAGGCTGCCATTGTCGCCGCGCTTGTGCCTTCTCTGCGACAGTTGACGAGGAAGGGGATGGTCGATGAGGTAACGACTGAGTAGTGGCGAGGTGACCTTCCAGGTCGATCGCCAGACAAATCATTGCGTAGAACGCCTAACTCTTAAGAAGGGAGATACCTATGAAGAGAGGAAATCTCGCGGTAATAACTCACGCGCTGCCAGTTCTGCTGGTCGTGGCTCTCAGCCTCACGCCGCTAATCGGCTGCGCCGAGCAAGCTACTGCGCCAGCCACTGATGGCATCTCAGGGCCGCAAGCTAAATCCTCGGAGCCGGCTTCAGCGCCGAAGCCAGCCGTTTCCCAATTCGAGGTAATCCAGGCGGCGGCCGAGGCCTACCTGACATCGGATAAGGCGAAGAACTCCAACGTCAAGGCGGAAGACCTTTACTACAATCTGAACGATGGCAACGCCGCCAATGATCCGTTCATCGTGGAGGTGAGGGCGGCGGCCGATTACGAGAAAGGGCATATCCCGGGCGCGATCAACATCCCCTGGCGGGAGATAGCGAAGAAGGAGAACCTCGCCAAGCTGCCCAAGGACAAGCCCATCGTCGTCTACTGTTATACGGGCCAAACTGGTAGCCAGGTAACGGCCATTTTGAATACGCTGGGCTATGACGTTAAGAACTTGAGGTATGGCATGGCTTCCTGGACGAAAGACGAAAACGTCGCGCCCAACCGTCTCGACCCCGAGAAGACGCCGAAGGACTACAAGATCGAAAGCAGGGTCAACGTGCCGGCTCAGGTCTACTCCTTCCCCGTCGTCGACAACACCTCGGCAGCGGACGAGTTTGAGATCATTCGCGCCGCCGCCGACGCCTACTTGAGCTCCGATAGGGGCAAGAATGCCAACATCAAAGCTGAGGACCTGTTCTACAATCTGAACGACGGCAATGCCGCCAACGACCCCCAGGTGCTGAGCGTGAGGAGCAAAGCCGACTACGAAATCGGCCACATCCCGGGGGCCATCAACATACCCTGGCAGGAAGTGGTCAGGAAAGACAACCTGGCCAGACTGGCCCCAGATAAGCCCATCGCCGTCTACTGCTACACCGGCCACACCGGCAGCCAGGCATCGGCGATTCTCAATATGCTTGGCTACGAGACAAGGAACCTGCAGCACGGCATCGGCTCGTGGACGAAGGACATGGAAGTGGTCAAGACTCGTTTCGATAACAGCAAGGATTCCAAGGACTACAAGTTCGTCAGCGGCCCGAATCCGAGGTAGCGCCCAATCGGCAGGGGATGCCTTCGCCCAGAGGCCCGGCATCCCCCACCAAACTTGATCGCCAGAATGGAGGTAGCGATATGATTGACGGGAGGATGGCGCTGACTCGCGTCGCCAGGCTGATCGTATTTGCCTGCGCGGCGCTGGCGCTTGTGGGGGCAACGGCCGCCTGCAGCCTGGCCCCTGCCAAAGAAACGGCAAACAAGACTGAAACCATTGCAGAGAAGGAAGGTGTCAGATCAGGCACTGAAACCACGCAGGTTGCCGGAGCGGCAAACACGGCAGCCACCAGCGGCTGCGTTTCCTGCCACACCTCAAAAGAAAAGGTCAAGGAGACCGCCGACCCACCCGAACCGGTCGTCAAATCGGCAGAGCAGGCGGGCGAGGGCTGAGGCGGCGAAGCGCCTCAGTTAGAGGTAGAAGATAAAGTTGCCGTGGCGCCCGATTTCCTCAAATCGACGCATGGCAAGCAGACCTGCGTCTCATGCCATGGTGGCGTCGAGAACGCTATGGAAAAAGATGCGGCGCACAAAGGGCTCACTCGGGATCCCTCTTTGAGGGCCGATAAGGCTTGCAGCACCTGCCACGCTCAGATCGTCGCCAACGCCGGCGAGAGCCTGCATACGACCCTGGCTGGCTTTAAGTCCGTGCTGGGGGCCCGCGGCGGTCAGCTTGTCAGCAGCCCTTTGCAGCAGGGATTCGACAACCACTGCGGCAAATGCCACGGCACCTGCGGCCAGTGCCACGTGAGCCGCCCCACGTCCATTGGCGGTGGCCTGCTAGGGGGGCATCAGTTCGCGAAAACCCCGCCGATGAAGGAAACCTGCACGTCGTGCCACGTGACCAGGGTCGGCCAGGAATACCTCGGTGAGAACGAGGGCCTGGCTGGCGACGTTCACTGGACGAAAGGGGCGATGCTGTGCAGCAAATGCCACAGCAGCGAGCTTCACGGGGTCGGCAAGGTGGGCGATGACCGCTACCGCAACGCCGAAACCCGCGAGTGCCTCGATTGCCACGAGAAATCTAAGCCAGGGGGGTCAGGAATCCAACAGCATGATCTCCACGGGGACAAGCTGAGCTGCAACGTCTGCCACTCCGTGGCGTACAAGAACTGCTATAGCTGTCACGTCGGCAAGGACGACAAGGGCGTGGCGTTCTTCAAGACTGAAGGCACGGAGATGGACTTCAAGATTGGCCTGAATCCTCTTCAATCACCCGATCGTCCCTACAAGTACGTCACCCTCCGCCACGCGCCGGCCTCGGCCAATGCCTTCGACTACTACGGCAAAGACCTGCAGCCGAGTTTCAGCACGGTGCCGACGTGGAAATACGCGACGCCGCACAACATCCAGCGAAAGACGCCGCAAAACAGTAGCTGTAACGCCTGCCACGGCAACGACAAACTGTTCCTGACTGGCGCCGACCTCAAGCCATCCGAAATCGAGGCCAACCGCGCGGTAATCGTGCCCGCGATACCGCTGGCGCGATGAGAGCCGGCGGCTGCTATCGCACAACCCGCCTTGGATCTTGAACGGATGGCAAGAGAACAGCCTCTGAAGCCGCTTGAAGAGAGAGAACTTCTGGCGACTGAGGAGGCTGTTCGTCATGAATGATGACAGAGAAGAGTGTTTTGGAACGGGGCAATTGGCGATTGTAATCCCTCGATTGTCCTGCTATGATAGGCGTACCGCCGAGCGTCGACGGCATTCGAGCGGCTTACCGCCTTATTTTATTGCACAACGAAGGAGAGGCTAATGAGTACGGCCCAAACCGGCCTGCAAGAGCAAATCGTAGACGCCATAAAAGGGTACGTGGCTGAATCGCCTGGAAACCGCTTCGTGGCCATCGACGGCAGCCCAATCTTCGAGGAGCCGCTGATCGGTTTCGCCGATGGTGACGATCCTCTGTTCCAACAGTACAAAAGCGTAGTCGGCGACTTTCACCTGACGCCGCGTGAGGCTATGGGATTGCACTTCGCAGATGCCAGCGACCAGCAGCCAGACTCCCCCCTTTCGGTCATTTCCTTCGTGCTGCCGCTGACCGAGGAGACGCGGCGTAGCAACGCGGAGATGACGTTTGGCCCCTCGGTACGCTGGAACCAGACTCGCTGGCACGGCGAGGATTGCATAAGAGACCTCAAGCGTTTCATCGTCGGATTCCTGCAGGAGCGCGGCTATCGCGCAATGTCGCCTACCCTAGAGCCGTTCTTCAAGATGCTCGTTCTTTCGAATGGAAGGGCCTCCAACTGGTCCGAGCGACACGTCGCCTACGCTGCCGGGCTGGGAACGTTTGGGCTCACCGATGCGCTGATTACGGCTAAAGGGGTGGCTCACCGCGTCGGTAGCCTGCTGGCAGAGGTAGCATTGGAGCCGACGCCAAGACCCTACGATAATCATCATGCCTACTGCCCGTTCTATGACGATGGATCCTGCGGCGTATGCATCGAGCGCTGCCCGGCTGACGCTCTGAGTGAGAATGGACATGACAAGATTCGCTGCCGCGATTACTCCGAGCTGGAGCTGAAACCGTGGGTGGCCAAACAGGCCTCCGCTGGATACATAGGAGCTTACCCAGGCTGTGGACTCTGTATGGCAGGCGTTCCGTGCGAGTCAGCGATTCCTCCCGGGGTAAAGTTGGGCTGAAACCGGCGAGAGGATCTTACGGCGGGGCGGCCGCCCCGCCGGGTCCATAATTGGGCATCCTATTTCTGATACTTGCCGAGCCTCGCAATCGCATATTCTACAAACTGCAAGTCTATCACCTTATTGAGGTCTGGCTTCTCTTTCAGAAACCCTTGCTCCGAATAGCTCTTCAAATCCTCGCTCATCGACTCGATGTTCAGTTGTCCGTCGGGGTCGAGCCCGGCGTAAGCCATCTTATCGAAGAGAGAGCTGTCCTTAATAGCGGCATACTCTTGCAGAATGGGCACTATCTCGTTCCAACCCTTCTTCTTGTTAAGCCCGTCGTTGAAGTCGCGGACACCTTTCAAATAAGCAAGCATGAATCCTTTAGCCGCTTCTGTCTTCGCGAACTTAGGCGAATAGAACAGCCCGGAAATCTGGTGTTTGGGGCTGAATTCGTCGAAACCTTTCCACCGGACGAAGATACCCTGGTTGATCCCGACAGTAGCCAGGGGCTCGATCTGGAGGGCAACGTCTATGCTCTTGTTCTCCATGGCGACGTTCATTTCAGGAAAAGCGAGATCAACCGGCTTAATATCGCTCAAGCTCAACCCCGCTGCCTTCAGAACCCTGAGGAAGATGCTGGATCCGGCAGAGCCGGTTTCGATCGCATTCACGGCTACGGTCTTGCCTTTCAGGTCTCGTACTTCCTTGATGTCTCCGGCTATGTCTTTACGCACCACAAGCGACATAAAAGGCTGGCCCGGGGCAAGGTGGGATTTATCGGCGACGATCTTGATAGGCACGTCACGCATCGTGGCGTTGTAAAACCCTGGAGTGGCGGCTATGCCCGCGACATCCACCTCGCCAGTTGCCATCGAGCCGATGACGTCGACCCCTCCCTTCACCATGGAGTTCTCTCATAAAGTAATCAAGCAGTAGAGCGGCGATTGAAGGTCGGTAGCCTGCACTGAGGAGGCAGGGGCA
>JACPRP010000117.1 GCA_016189905.1 Chloroflexota bacterium
GGCTACCCGTAGCGGGGGGGGGGGGGGCCCCCGCGCCGGGGGGGGGGGGGGGGGTGCGTCGCCCCCGCGCTACATTGCATACGCTCGGTATATCGGTGGCTGCTCCGCTAGCCAAAATCCTCTGCAAACTGCTATGTTGGTTGCGTATGATGTCCCTAAAGTTGATAGATCTATAGAGCTTCCTGCTATGATGGAGAACCACTATCTGCGTTCATCTGTGTCATTTGCGGATTATTCGGGAACTGGGGACGGGGTCATCGCGCCCTCATTCCGAATATGGATGCCCGACGCTTATCCCCCTGGCTGCGCAACAACAGCGCCGGCACGATGGCCACAAGGCAGACGATCGCGGCCACCAGGAAAACCTCGTTGAACACGCGCAAAACCGCCTGAAAAGCCAGATTCTGGTACTCAATCATCTGCTGCTGCAGCGCTTCGGCGCTCGCGCCTGCGGTTGGCAGGGGCAAGGGCACCGAGGCCATAAGGGTGTTGAATCTGCCGAGGCCCCAGGACGTGAGAATGGACAGTCCGACCATCATACCGATCATCCGCATAACTGTGACCAGGGCCGAGGCCACGCCGGACTTGTCGGCGGGGACGGAACTCAGCACGCTCGACGCTATCGGCGAGATCACCAGTCCATAGCCGAGGCCGGCCAGGACCAGGTCCCTGGTCATCACGACGTCCGAGGCATTGCCACTCCATCCTGAGGTGAGGAACAGGGCTAGAGAGGTGACCAGCAGCCCGAGGGTCGCCACGTAACGGTAGGGCAGGCGCTGGCACAGCATTCCGCCCAGCAGCGCGCCCACCGGCATCGCCACGGTCAGCCGCAAGAGCAGCAGTCCCCCCTCCATAGGAGGGCGCTGCAGCACCGTCGCGGCGAACAGCGGCACGTTCACCATCGAGGTTATCAGCGCAACCCCCACGAGGAAGTTTGCCCCGTTTCCCGAGGCGAACCCGACTTCGCGGAACATCGATAGCTCGATCAGGGGGTGGCCTGTGCGCCTCTCCAGGGCCGCGAAGAGGGCAAATAGCGCCAGGGCTGCGAGCACGAGCGACGCCGTTATTAACACGGCTCCCGAGCCGATTTCGCCCGAAAGGCCTATCGTCAGAGCGGCGAGGCCCAGGCCTAACACCACGGCCCCGCGGTAGTCTACCTGCCCGCCCACCTTCCTACCATCACGGCAGGCCAGAAGAACCAGAACGGCGATGATGGCGATGAGCGGGACGTTAATATAGAATATCCATCGCCAGCCCAGCCTTTCCACCAGAGTTGCCCCGTAGAGTGGTCCCAGCACCCCGCCGGCCTCGGCCACCGCGGCGATGATGCCGAGGATAAAGGGGTGCTTGGATCGTGGAAACTGCGCCACGGCGTTTGCCATCGCCACCGGGACCACCGCTCCGCCACCGGCGGCCTGGATTACGCGAGCCACGATCAGCCAGCGCAGGTCAGGCGCCACCGCGCACAGCAGCGATCCGACCCCGAACACCCCGAGCGCCAGAAGATAAACGAGGCGATGCCCATACACGTCTGACACCTGACCGAAGAGCGGCATTGCCACCGTGTACCCCAGGAGGTAGGCCGTCACGATCCACGCGGCCTCATTGAGCTTCGTGATGGGAATTTGAAGGTCGAGTATCATCCCGGGCAGCGCCGTCACCACCACCGTCTGATCGAGCGCGGCCAGAAAGATTCCGGCGCACAGCGCGGCCAGACCGATATAAGGGCCGCTCAGCCGGTTCTTCACTGCGGCTGCTCTATCGGCACGGGCTGGTTGAACCGCGAGAACACGATGTTGCGGGTCACCTCGGCAGTTTCGCCCTGAGCCACGGCTCCAGAAGCCGTTATCTTGCGCAGGATGAAGTCATCTGTTCCGATCCACGCGTCGACGCTGACGTCTTCTCCAGAAGGCGTGCCGCCGGTGACGGAGGTTATCGTCGACGATGCCACGGTCCCCGCGATATGAAAGACCTTCGCGCCATCGAGGTCCTCGTTCGGAAGTCTTTTCAGCTCTTTGGCCTGCCCGAAAATGGTCAGTGCGCCTTTCTCCGGGTCGAGAAGGTCGGTGGCGCTGAGCTCGCTCGGCAGAAGGTCCCACCGCTTGGTCAGCGGATTCTTAAAGTACTGCTTCCCGCCGATGCTGATGAGGTTCACGTCGATCACGAATCCCCCGACCGTGGCCCGGGTTTGTAAGCTCATCTTGTCTGGTCGCGCTACATCGCCCTCCAGCTTCGAAATCGTGATTCCTGGTCCGAGCACCATCGTGCCGCCCGTGATATCCATTTGAAAGTGCGCGTACTCGACCGTCTTCATCTTCGCCGCCGTCTTCTCCAGAATCTCTGCCGCCGTCAGCTCCCGGGGGGTTGGCGTGGGCGCCGGCCCGGGCGCGGCGCAGCCGGCAACCAGCGTCACGAGGATCAATCCAATCGTGAGCGCCAGCAGTGGGTGAATGCGAAACCTCATTCGGTCGCTCCTTTAATTTGAAACTGGTCACCTGGCCTCTGCCGTGAGCGGGGAGGATCTTTTGAGGTTGAAGGAGATCAACTGCAATTGGGCTCACGCCTGGAAAGAGATCGTCCCCATCCAATGACCACTAACTCCTGGTCGATTGCCATCCACACAGGTCTGCCAGTAAAGTCTGTGTGGCTTAATTCTACTTTAGCAATGGAATTTGCGTCAATTTGCGGATCTACTATCTCTAAGACCTCTAAGACTATGAAATACGGCCTGGTGGCGCTGCGCTAAAGCCAGGTCTTCCGTCGGAAAAAAACGAATAAGAGCATAGCGATAACTGCCATGAGCGCGAGGCCCCAATAGTATCCGAAGGCCCAATCAAGCTCAGGCATATTCCTGAAGTTCATGCCGTAAATTCCCGCGATCAAGGACATGCTCATCAGGATAATTGAGCCGGAAGTGAGTACTTTGACGATTTGATTCAAGTTGTTCGATGTCATCGAGAGGTAACCGTCGAGAGCGCTACTGAGCAGTTCCCTGTACGTATCGATCGTATCGGTTACGCGGATCAGGTGATCGTAAACATCTGCGAAGTAGACTGAGGCGCTTCCGTCGAGACCCGGCAGGTCGTGTCTGATCAAGATGTTGAAAACGTCACGTGCTGGACCTACCAGCCTTCGCAGGGCCAGGAGATCTTTCCGTAGGGCGAATACCTCCGCGACTGCATCCCGGTTGAAATCGACAAATATTTTCTCCTCCAATCGGTCGATCGCGCTTCCCATCGTATCCAGAGCCGGGAAGTAGTTGTCGACGATCGCGTCACCTATGGCGTGTAGCAGGAAGCTGACGGCGTAACCCTGCAACATGTTCGGATTGGCTTTCCAGCGCCGCATCGTCTCCTCGATCTCCGGCACGTGGCGCCGGTGAATCGTGACAACGTAGTTTTGCCCCACAAACATATCTATCTCGCGGGCCTTAAGCCCGTTGTGTGAGCTGGTCAACGGCGCGCTATAGGAGACGGAATACAAGACGAGGAAGTAGTAGCCTTTGTACTCATCTATCTTGGGCCGCTGGTGCCCGTGTCGCACATCTTCCAGCGCCAGCCTGTGAAAGCCGAACTCTCGCTCGAGCATCTCGAGGGTTTTCTCATCCGCGTCGGGCAGATCTAGCCAGACGAGCCTGACAGGATCAGCGATCAGCTCGCTGATCCTGTCGATATCGGAAACCTCGCTCAAGGCTCCGTCTTTGAAGGATAGAGCGGTGAATCTCATAGCCGGTGCCCCTGGCCGCAATTCTCTCTGCTCACCTTCAATCGGCCAACTGCCACCGGGGTAGCTCAGCCAGGCAAGCCTGCTTAAGTTAATTCTACTTCAGGGGTAGAATTCGCGTCAATTGATAATCGAGATTATGAACATCTTTTCCAGCAATCACCACTCCACCAGCTACTCGACATATCGGCAGTCAGCGTTTTCTTGGAACTGGAGAATTACACACTTGACAGGACTCATACGAAAGGTTCCAGGTTTGCCTGAATGTGCAGCTTAACGATGAAGTCGAAGTAGATCGTTCAATCTCGATCATTCCTGTTCGTCCTCCTTTTCGAGCAGCGCATTGACCCTTGTGACAAACGCCTTCCACTCGCCCACGAGCACCTGCAACTGTCTGGCTCCCGCGTCGGTCAGTTGATAGTACTTGCGAGGTGCCCCGCGCTCCACCGTTTCCCAGCGTGTCTCAAGGAACCCGCCATCCTCCAGCCGGTAGAGCACCGGGTACAGAGTGCCTTCCTTTATCTGGAACTCTGGCCCGAGCTGCGCCTCCAATGTCGAAACAAGCTGATAGCCGTACATCGGCCCTTTCGCGAGCAACTTCAGCAGCATCATCTCCAGCGTGCCGCGCTTCAACTCCCGGTCAATGGCGCCCACTATCACGCACCTACTTTCCCAGATGACATATTTGGTGTAACCAAGCATATGTTATAACATAATATATGAGATATCAAGTACCCTGGTTGAAGACGGGCCTGCTGTGACTCCACCTACCAGCGACGCTGCGCCGTTCTTGCCGAATGGTAATACTGACCACATGGCCAGGCCAAGCCCCATCTCCTGTCTAGTGCATTTTCGTCCTGTCGAGCGTACACTTGCATCGAAACGGCAAACTGGGTGGCTTTAGCTAAGGCAGTCATATATGATAGCTCATTCCAGACCGTGAGGATCGGACCTGTGGACATCGCTCCCACGCGCGCTTCTTGACCAACCTTCTGGTCTATGTGAGGTAACCTATGAGTGTGAAAACGACAGGACTGGCGATTATCGGAGCTGTCATTTTTGTTCTACTTGGAGCAGGGCTGGTGTTCCTCAATATCCGCGCGGCAACCAGCAACACGAACACCAATTCCAGCGTTAGCACGGCCAGACTCGGGGCCGACAGGGGTGCTCCTACGGAGGGAATGCAAAACCTCGGGTTTAACGGCGATCCGTCCATCTGGCTCTACATCGAGGGCGACGATGCCGTAACTGCGGTGCTGCGACACGAGTTGCTGGCCCTGCTCGAAGGGAAGCTTAGATTCGCCCGAGTGACGTTACTGCAGACGCCACCAACTGACGCGAACCATCCGGCGATGGTGGCCGCGATCAGCGAGCAAGAGGTAACGTGGACCCCGGTCTATGCCCGTGCTCGATTGCGAGCGAGATTCGCCTTCGCATCGGACAAGGGTAACATCTCGTGGCGTGATGAGGAGGCATTCGTGCTCTACGAACCGGCCGTACGCTTACGGGGTGACCTCACGGTGGCAGATGAGACGCGTGGCCTGATATCGCGGCCAGCGTACACGGCCCACCTGGGGCGCGCGGTAGCCGAGCAGATCATCGACCAGTTGCAGCGGGCGTTGGAGGGTAGATAGCCTTCCAGGATCATGGCCAGATGTCTAAACAGTCGATCCCGGTTTGCCTATTGGGAAGCTCAGCCCGGTATGTCGCGATCTGCTGCTTTACGGCGTCCACAGTCCTCAGTTGACCCTTCAAAGCCCCGTTGTCCAGGTAGCGGTAAGCACTTAACAATCAGGGGCGCTCGAGAGCACAATCTGAAGAATGTTACTGTTCGGTTACCCCTGGGGATGCTCGTCGCAGTGACAGGCGTAACTGGCTCAGGCAAATCCTCGCTGATGTTCGACGTGCTCGACCGTGCCGCGAGACGGCGATTCAACGGCGCGACTGATATGCCGGGCGAGCATGATAACATCGATGGGTGGGAGCATCTGGACAAGGTCATCACGATAGATCAAACTGCTATCGGGCGTACACCGCGCTCCAACGCCGCCACTTACACGGATGCCTTCGCGGCGATTCGGGAAGCATTCGCCGTGCTGCCGGAGGCCCATCGTCGAGGCCTGACGGGCCGGCACTTCTCGTTTAACGTACCCGGCGGTCGCTGTGAGCGCTGTGAAGGCGCTGGCACATTGACTGTGTCGATGCATTTCCTTCCCGACGTGCCTGTGCGCTGTCCTGACTGCCGTGGTCGGCGCTTCAGGCGGGATGTGCTGGCCGTGCAATATCGCGGGCACGACATCGGGAGCGTGCTGGAGATGACGATCGAAGAGGCGCTAATCATCTTCGAGGCGGTACCCGCAGCCGTGGCGCGGCTGTCATTGATGACCGACGTGGGCCTCGGGTATCTACAGCTCTGGTCAGTTAACAACATTCTGCGCCTCTGCCATCCTTTTCAGCAGTCTTCTAAGCTGATTTTCTGCGTTCAGTATAATGGCTCGTTATTCTACTGTGCCCTACCCATGTGGCGAATTGCGATACTGGACAGGTGGCCAGTCTTCTGCATGGCCAGGGCCTCTGCCCGCTGCTTGATGCCGAGCATGCACTTGCGCATCATCACGATGTCGCCAGCGTCGAGGGCCAGGTGAAAAAGTATCCACGGCGAGGTCCAGTTGTACCTGATGTGTACCCTGGTGATCAGGCGTGTGTGCCCGTCGTCGAGCGGGTAGAGGCCCCAGAACCAGGTGGTGCCGCCCTCTTGGTCCACCCAGAGCATCCAACGGTTAGGCTCCAGCGCCCTGACCCAGAAGCCCGCCTCTTCGCCTGGCCCAAGCGGTACAAGGTCGCCGACCTCTAACCGCTGCAGCTCAGGAATTATCCTCTCTGCACTCGGCCTGCCCAGGTTGTCGATCCAGTCGTAGCTGTACCAGCCAGCGCGACCGAACCCTATTTGCACCAGCCAGGGCCAGATGTCCTCGGGTGGCGCGGCAATCGTGACCGCGCGTGTCGCATCAAAAGTAGGATTCTGCACGATATCGTCGCCCGGCATAGCTCGTGCGACCTCTTCGTCGATTGCGCCCCATCTGAGTTGCCACGGGCGAATTACAGATAAGTATATGGGGAGAGCGATTGTCGCCGCGACCGATAAGCCAACTAAAGCCCTCAAGACTCGCTGACCTTTTGACATTTTACGTGTCCTCCACAATCTATTTGTATAAATAGAGCCGCTATGTCAGGCGATACAATAGAGCGAGTACGGATTTGGCGAAGATGACGATCGCCAGCGCCGTGAAGCCTGCGCGGTATCCCGAGACAAACGGCAGTTGCACACCGGTGAGGATGCCGTAGATGAGCGCCATCGCCATTATCCCGAGGGCACTCAAGACGATGACGAACGGGTTGAGCCACTGCATTTGAGCCATTATTACCGCGTTGTGGGATTATCCGTTCTCCAAAAACCTTCGCCATGTTCATTCGTCAGCTCCTCGAGAGACACTCGTTTCGCCGAGATCAACGTCAAGTTCAGATCGCGTATCCTGGCCAGGAGTCCGTGCAGCGCGGCTTGATCCGGAACTCCTCCGAAAAGCACCGTTTCGCCACCCTCCACGTTTGTCACTGCTAACTCATCGAACCACTGAGACCAGCCGATGTCGAGATGGCCTGCCACCCTGATTTCCCAGAACTCTTGTGTGTCCGGCACCGTGTGGCCGCCGTTGGCTCCCGGTTCACTCTTACCGCGTCTTTCCAAGCTTCGCGTACTCCTTTCGCTCCTTGATTCGAGAATGACGGCACCGCACGTCATTTCTTTTTCCTGGGTCTATCGTACCGCTAAACCTGGTGGATCGACATCTATCCAACGGTGTATTCAGGGGTTTATCTTGGCAGGAATTCGAGAGTACGTGAGACGACGCAGACTATTGATCCCTGCACTGGTGTCTAAACCCAGGTAGGGGCGGGTATCAAACCCGCCCTCATCATCACCCTGGACAGGCTTGGCACACTATGCAGATATCAATAAAGAAGATGCCGTTCCCTCGCGCGCGCGATCGACTGCACGCGATTCTGCGCGCCGAGTTTTCCGCAGATATTGTGGATGTGGGTTTTAACCGTGCCAACGGCGATGATGAGCTCTTCCGCGATCTTCCGGTTTGACAGTCCCCGAGCCATCAGCCGCAGCACATCGAGTTCGCGTTCAGTTAATTGCTCGACCAGAGCGCCTGATGTACTGGAAGCAGGCCCCTGGATACCGGGCGGGATCATCTGAATGTCAGGCGCATCTCTTCCCGTCGCAGCGTCAGGTACTTCCAGAAGCATATTGACATAACTAGCTATTTCAGGGGAACATCTCGCTCGCTTAATGACCGACTTCAGCAGGATATCGAGCCGCGCTCCTTCGTCCAGGAAAACCCTGACGAATCTCTCCGTCTGGGCCAGGGTCAGCGCCCGTTCCAGATCTCTCTGAGCCGGTTCCATCTTGTCCTGCGCGTGTAGAGCCAGGGCTCTGATGATCAATATCTCGACGGCGCTGCCCTCGCGACCCTGCGCATCGGCCACGGCGAGGGACGAATCCAGGTGCGCGATGGCTTCATCGACCTTGCCCTGAGCGATGAGGACCCGGGCAAGCGTTGTGGCCTCCAGTTCACGGGTGTAACCACAGTCCTGACCTGGGCGGCTAGCCACATCCTCAGCCCACCGGAACGCTTCCGCTAGATCTCCTTGCTCAACCAAAGCTCTCGCCCTGTGCGCAGCCAATTCGGCGATGGCCAGCAGAACCCCTGCCTTGCGCGCCAATGTCTCGGCCTCTTCGATAACCTGCAGAGCCCCACGTTGGTCGCCCCGGGCGTGTTTCATTCGGGCCAATACGATGCCGCCATTCTTCAACACCTCGAGGAATCCTCCGCGCTTTCCGAGCTCGATTCCTTGCGTCAGGTGCAGCTCAGCTTCGTCGAGTTGGTTCCACTCGCGCAGAACGTCTGCCAGGGCGACGTGTATCATTCCTGTGGCCGGCAGATTGGAGATGCCTCGCTCTTCGACGAATTGCAGCGCCTTGCGACAGGTGTCGGCCGCCTGTCGCAAATGCCCGTACATCTGCTGTATCTTCGCTTTATAAAACGTCGCGGTGTTAGCTCCGATGCTGTTTCTTCCAGCCCAGCAAAAGGAAGCGGCCTGATCGTAGGCCTGGAGAGCCTTCTCCACCTCTCCGACCTCACGATAGGCAGACGCCAGGCTATAGTAGGAAGCCCCCTTTACGAGGACATCGATGTCTGATTTCAGATTCAGTGCCTGCTCGGCTAAAGAGATTGCGTTCTGCAGGTCGCCGCGGCCACGGGCCAGGAACGATCCCAGCGCGGCGACTTCTGCCGCCACCTCACCTTGCGCGGTGTGATCGGCGGCCGCTCCCTCGGCAGTCGTCTGCTCAGCCAGCGCCCTGATCGCATCCTGCAAACGCGTTACGACCTCGGCAACTCGACCCAGAAGAACAAGCGTCCAACCATAGGCAGAGCTCAGGTGCGGACTCGCCCGCACTATATCTTCAGGCAATTCGTCCAGCCAGCGCACCACCACATTCAGCTCGCCATCGTGCGCCATCTGGCGCCAGTGGCTCTGGACCAGCCGAGAGCACCTGGCATATTCTTTTGCGGCCAAAGCGTGCTGGAAAGCCTGATCTACGAGCCCTTCTCGCTCGTACCAATCGCTCGCTCGGATGTGAAGCGTGCGAACGTGGGCCAATTGCGATCTGACCAACTGGTTACGGAGCACCTCGGCGAAAAGATGATGATACCGATACCACCTTCGCTCCTCGTCGAGGGGCACGACAAACAGATTCTCGCTTTCGAGCCGCTCAAGCATTCCCCATCCGTCCGTTTGCCCTGTAAGCGCGTCACACAGAGGACCGGTGAGCCGCTCCAGGATCGACGTTTGCAGCAGAAATGCCTGAACCGACTCGGGCTCGACATTGAGGACCTCTTCGAGCAAGAAATCCAGAACATAGCGATGGCTGCCCGTGAAGGTCCGGATGAAAGAAGATATGTCCTGTCTTCCTCGCATAGCCAGCGCTGTCATCTGCAGCCCCGCTATCCAACCCTCGGTACGCGCTTGCAAGCTCGCCGCCTCGTCAACCGAGACGTCGATTCCCATAACCTCGCCGAGAAACGTCAACGCCTCGTCAGTTGAAAAGCGCAAGCCATCGACGCGGATTTCGGCAAGCTGGCCGCGGGAGCGCAAGCGCGAAAGTCGTAGTGGCGGGTCGGCGCGTGTCGAAATCACCAGATGAACGTGCGCCGGCAGATGGTCGAGCAGAAAAGTCACAATATTGTGGACGGCAGCCTCGTTGATGACGTGATAGTCGTCGAGAACGAGGATCAATTGACCAGGGTGCGAACAGAGGTCGTTCACCAGTGCGGTGAGCATAGCCTCCAAGGGAGGTAATTGTGGGGACTGAAGCATTACCCGAGTTGTTTCGCCGCAGCCAGGGCAAACCCTCTGCAAAGCGGCGATCACGTACTTCAGGAATCGCGCCGTATCGTTGTCATTCGCGTCGAGCGAAACCCAGGCCGACGAATGCCCGCTTTCCGAGAGCCAAGCGCTCAAAAGGGTGGTCTTGCCAAAACCGGCTGGGCCCGAGGTCAGAATCAGACGAGCTGCCAGTGCTTCATTGAGCCGTTCAATTAGACGTGGTCGTGGCACGAGGACGCGGCGTGCTGAGGGGACGTGCAGCTTTGTTCCAATCAGGAGGCCATTCGGCAAAGTCCGGCTCGAAAGATTAGAAATCGAGGTCTCCTCAGCCATAGGGAAGTTCACCTCCGGCCAATTTATACGCTCCCTGCGCGCCCGTAATACCTCAACGGAATCCGCCGATACAAAAGTTATTTACGTGTGTATTATACATTAACTCAGGTGTTATAGCAGTTTGCAAAGGATTTTGGCTAGCGGAGCAGCCACCGATATACCGAGCGTATGCAATGTAGCGCGGGGGCTCGTCCCCCGCTGGGCGGGGCGGGGGACGAGCC
>JACPRP010000119.1 GCA_016189905.1 Chloroflexota bacterium
GATATTCAAATATCGCGTAAAACGCAAAGAGCACGAGCAATGGCCACAGCCATTGCAAACATTCCGGGAGGCGGTAGTCCTCCTTAACTAAACCGTATTGGGACAAGCCCCTGCACTACATTCTGCTTATCTGACGCTGGTGAGGGCGAAAGTGCCCCGGATGCCCTTGGAGATGATTCGAGCACCGTCTGGTCAATTGGTAGCGTGCATTTCGTACCCGTCGGGCATGTAGGCGGTCATTTCTGGCCCCCTGCATGCCCAAGCATGCCCACGCTCATCCCGGCTCTTTCCCCCAGACGCGCTCGCCATTTATATGGAGGGTGACGCGGTCCCAATCCTTCATCATCTTGAATGGCATGAAGCTCCAGTCACCCAGCAACTGGTGCTGGCTGCCATCGGCCTCTTTGAAGCGGAGCTTCATTTCGATTGATGCGCCATTGTTCTGGAGCGTGCCATCTTTGAAGGTTACCTTCAGGTAGTTGGTCTGGTCGCCCTGCTGCTCTTCCACGAACTCGCCGACGATCTTGCTTTTCTCGATGTTCGCGTAGTCGACCGAGAAAAGATGGCTCTCGTCGGGCCTGTCCGCTTTGAACCAGTAGCGCAGCTCGAGGTCCTTCAGATTGTAAGTCGCGTAGCCTGTGTTGAAGATCTTGAACTCCATCACGACGTCGGAGCCACGCTCTACCGGCAGAGCGGGCTTGAACGCCACCTTGAGCCCCGAAGGTCCCACCGGCATAGTGTACGGCGCCGGCTCGGCAGCCGCGGGGCTCACATTGACCTTGGGCTTGGCCAGCAGCGGAAACTGGTAGCTGCCGAGCAGTGCCCGTTTGGCCTTGTCGATACCGAACCAGTCATCTTTCAAGAGACCTCCGGTATCGCTGGAGTTGGGATTGAAAGACCAGTAAGTATAGCTGATGCCGTTTTCCTTGAGGTAATCTATCAGCTTGCGCTGCCATTTCCCCTCGATATCGTCGCCTACCGATCTGCCGCCGAATTCGCCCAGCAGCACCGGGGCGATTCCCTCCTTTGCTAAGTAGCCCCAATGCTCATCCCAGATCTGCGGGAGGTTCTCGGGGAAGCTCTTATCCTGGAACCAGCCCTGCATGAACACGCCCGGGCCGTAGTCGTGAGCACTATAAACGAGCTTGTTGGGTATCTTAAGACGCACCGGATACTCGCGCGCGCGGCTCAGGTTGCCGCCCATCCAATACCAGTCCCTCTCGAACTTCTCGACGCCCTCCACGATGATGAGCCAGTCAGGGTTTGCCTCGTGGATGGCGTTGCCCGCTCTTTCCGCGGCCAGCCGCCAATCGGTCTTCGGATCGCCGGTGCCCCAGGCGGCGTCGCCGGCAGGCTCGTTGTGCAGGTCGGCGCCGATCACCGTGTCGTTGCCCTTGTAGCGCTCGGCCAGCATCACCCAATCGTCAATCCACTGCTGTTCGGAGTACTTGTCGTTGTACCAGAGCTTCGACTGCCCTTCTTTGATGATGCGGTGTCTGTCCAGGATGACCTTCAAGCCGCGGTCGCGTGCCCCCTCGATGATCTTGTCCATGATTTGCAGGCCATTCAGGCCCTCGAGATCGGGGTTGTAGTCGTAATCGATGCCCTCGGTCGGCACCGCCTTAGGGTTGAGCGCCTCGTTGGAGTATGGGAGCCGGATGGTGTTGAAGCCCAGGGCTACGATTTGATCCATCATCTCGGTCCATTTCCGGGCCCAGATTCCGTGCGGCGCAAACGTTCCTGTCTCCATCCCGAACCAGTTGATGCCGGTTAGCGTGACTTCCTTGCCGGTCGAATCGACGATCTTGCTGCCGGAAGTGCTCAAGAAGTTCGGTGCCGCCGGCTTCTCCGCGGCTTTCGTCGCCACCCGGGGCAGCGTAGCCGACGGCAGCGGGGTCAGCCCAACGGTCCCCGTGCCTGGCGAGGTGCAGCCGACAAGGGCCTGGCTAAGGAGCACCGCGCACAAGAAAATTGCTGTGTATCGTCCCATCTTCTTTCGCTTTTCATCCACAGGCCTGCAACCTCCCGCGTCTCGAGGCTATTATTATTTCTTCCCCTGAGACTACCGTGAGACCCGTCCCCGACGTCGATCAGGGGACGGGTCTCTTATTTGTTGACGATTATCGTGTTTAGTCTAGCAGTCTAGAGATTCCGAGGTCCATAGGAAATAAGTACCACACATTAGATTCGTTATTTCGGCTCGATCTTATTCTTATCGCCCTCTTCGATCAGCATAACAGGGATGCCGTTGCGGATTGGGTAGCGGCGCCCGCAGCTCGTGCAGACGAGCATTTCTTCTTCCAGTAACACCTTGGTCTTACATGCCGGACAGACGAGGATTTCGAGAAGTTCCTTGCTGATCATCGGGTTCTCCTTTCGGATTTTGTTGCCGCGTTAGTTTAGCACTTTGTAACTCTTTGGACAAGGCGTGTGAAAGGTGCTGAAGTTTGATATAATATACGCTGATTGTCAGCAATCCCCCAGGCCTTTCGGCTTGACGCACGCTATTCATGGATGTTCATGGATGTTAGAGAGGGGATCGACGAGCGGCGGTGCCCTCTTTCAGCGACTTGAAGAGGAGGACTGATGAAGAACTATAAGACAGAGCAACTACGAAACGTCGGGCTGTTTTCCCACGGCGGCGCCGGCAAGACGTCGCTCTCGGAGGCTATGCTATTCACCGCCGGCGTGATCAACAGGTTGGGAAGAGTTGACGAAGGCACGACGACGTCGGACTATGATCCCGATGAGACCAAGCGCCACATCTCCGTCCAGCTTTCGCTGTTGCCATTCGAATGGCGCGGCAACAAGATAAACGTGATCGATACCCCGGGCTACTTCGACTTCGTCGGCGAGGTTTGCGAGGCCGTGCGGGTGGTCGATGGAGCGCTTATGCTTTTCGACGCTGTGGCCGGGATCGAAGTCGGTTCAGAGCAGGTGTGGAAGCAAACCGATGCTTACCAGGTGCCGCGGCTCGCTCTGGTGAACCGCATCGATAGAGAGAATGCCGATTTCTTCAGGGTCGTCGATCAGATGCGCGAGCGCTTCGGGACGAGTGTGGTGCCCATCCAGTTACCCATCGGTGCACAGGATCAGTTCAACGGCGTGATCGATCTGGTGAAGATGAAGGCTTACGTCGGCTCGAAGTCCGAGGAAGCCCCGGTGCCAGACGAGCTCGCGGCGACAGCCTCGACCTACCGAGATAAGCTGGTCGAGTCCGCCGCGGAGCACGACGATGAGCTCATTTCGAAGTATCTCGAAGGCGAGGATCTCACTGAGGAAGAGGTGGTGCGGGGAATTCGTGCGGCGACGCTGGCCGGGAAGATGGTTCCGGTGCTGGTCGCCTCGGCGACTGCAAATAAGGCCGTCGGCCCGCTTATGGATGCGATCGTCGAATACCTGCCTTCGCCGATTGACCGCGGTGAGGTCAAGGCGACGAATCCGGTGACCAACAAGGAGGAGATGCTCAAGCCAGCCGACACGGAGCCGCTGGCCGCGCTGGTATTCAAGACCTCCGCGGATCCCTACGTGGGAAAGCTAACCTACTTCCGCGTGTACTCCGGCATCATGCGCAGCGACAGCCAGGTTTTCAACGCCAACAAAGGGCGTGACGAACGGCTGGGCACGCTTTTTGTGGTTCGCGGCAAGAGCCAGGAGCCTATCTCTCAGTTGAATGCCGGCGAGATCGGAGCCGTGGCGAAGCTGCAAGAAACGGCGACGGGCGATACCCTTTGCAACAAGGACCACCCGGTTATCCTGCCGGGGATCCCCTTCCCCAAACCGGCCTTCACCGCCGCGGTCGAGCCGAAGACGAAGGCCGACCTGGATAAGCTCGGCAGCTCCCTGTTACGAATCGCCGAAGAGGACCCCACCTTGCAGGTGCGCAAGGAGCCTGATACCGGCGAAACGCTGTTGTCTGGTATGGGCGAGTCCCACGTCGACATCGCCGTCGAGAAGATGAAGCGGAAGTTCGGCGTGGACGTCAACCTGAGCACGCCGAGGGTTCCGTACAAGGAGACCATCACCTCGGCGACCAAAGCTGAGTACAAGCACAAGAAGCAAACCGGCGGCCATGGCCAGTATGGACACGTCTTCCTGGAGGTCGAGCCGCAGCCGCGTGGCGCGGGGTTCGAGTTCGCCGACCGGGTCGTGGGTGGTGTTGTTCCCAAGAACTATATCCCGGCCGTCGAGAAGGGCGTTAGAGAGGCCCTGCCCGAAGGCATTCTGGCGAAGTACCCGGTGGTCGACGTCAAGGTCACGCTGTACGATGGCTCTTACCACCCTGTAGACTCGTCGGAAATGGCCTTCAAGATCGCCTCGTCGCAGGCTTTCAGAAAAGGCCTCGAACAGGGGCATCCGGTGCTGCTCGAACCGATCATGGATGTTACCGTTACTGTGCCTGAGCAGTACATGGGCGACGTGATGGGCGACCTGAACACCAAGAGGGCGAAAGTGATGGGCATGGAGCCGCAGGATGGAATTAGTGTGATTCACGCTCAGGCGCCGTTGGCGGAGATACAGCACTACGCGGCCGACCTGCGCTCGATCACGCAGGGCCGCGGTATCTACTCGATGGAGTACTCACACTACGAGGAAGTCCCCGCCCACATCGCCCAGAACATAATCGCCGAAGCGAAGAAGGCGCAGAAGGAATAATATTCCTGAAAAGCGTAACCCTATCGCAAGATGGATGCCCTATCCAACACTAGGGCGACCAACCGGTCGCCCTATACGCGTTTAATGATCCCTGCTATAAATGCAAAGCGCTGTAAAACCAGGTGGGGGCGGGATTCAAGCCCGCTCTCATCATCACCCTAACCAGGTTCAGCACACTATCCAGATATCAGTTTAGCCCCAGATTCGCCTTACAGAACTCGTAGCAGCGCCGCAGGTTCTTGCGCACCGTCTTCTCGCTGGCCGCCCCCATGGCTCGTGGCTCGAGCTCGACGCTGACCACACCACCGAAATCGGAGGCGGCCAGGCGCTGCAGGAGCCTGTCGAGTGGGAGGATGCCGTCCCACAGCAGTTGATGCTCCCTGCCATCCTTGTAATTCGACAGGTGCACGTGAACGACCCTGGAGGCAAGACGGTCGTACGCGGTGAGGATATCCTGCCCGTGAGTGGCCAGGTGGGTGGTGTCGAGATTGATGCAGTCGAATTGCTCGATCTCCGGCAAAGTGTTCAAGCCATAGAAGCTGGCCGTCCGTCCGAGAATGCGATGGTTATAGGGCATGTTCTCGACGGCGATCGTCACTTTCGTATCGGCCTGGAACTGCCGAAGTTCGGATGTGAGAAAACGGGTGTACCGTCCGTCGCCGACGACGGGAAGGTGCAGGTGGTAGGTCTTCTCTATGAAAGGCACACGTAGTGAGGCCCGGGTCCAGCGGAATGGAAGGTGCGTCACGACTGTCTGTGCGCCGATCGTTTCGGCGATTTTCAGCGTGTCCTTCAGCCTGCCGATTTCGTCCGAAGGCCAACCCGGGATAGAAGACAGAAAGGGACTGTGCAGGCAGACTACTTTGACGCCGTGCTGTTGCTGAAGTGATCGAAGGTAATCCGGTTGGCGGGTGTCCCAACGATCGTCAACCATCACCTCCACAGCCTCGAAGCCAGCTTCCCTGGCCAGTGCGAAAGCTCTATGCAGCCCGTAGCAGTGAAGTGACCCGGTTGAAAGGGCGACGACAGGTTTCACCGCCGACTTCCCAGCCGTATTATCCAAGTCCAGCCTTTCTAGGATATGCACCTGTATACCAGTTAATCGACGTCCAGGTGAGCCATTGTCTAAGAAACTCGACGTAGCTCAGGGTTACGTTCCCGGGACGCTCACCCTGGTGGTCTGGCCGCTCGGGGCTCGCGGAACAGTTGAAGAAAAGCTCGCCGCCGCCCGGCGCACTTGCATTATCATTGTACCCGACAACGACCCTGTAGTGCAAAGAAAAGAATGGGGTTCCCTTCAGGTCTGTCGGCCTGACGAGGACGATCACAGGATGGTCTCTATCGAGATGGGTCTTGATCTTCTGAATCGTGCCAAACCATCTGCTCTCGGTTGCGAGGCCGTGCCGGTGGAGGGTCGAGACGATGCCGCGCGGCAGGGTAGCGCCGACCCATGGCACGCGCCATAGTCGCATCTCCCGGGCGGTTTGCGGCGGGGAAGGTTTCTCCAGTCCGAAGAAGCCCAGTACCATGGCCGTCGCACACGGGCCACAATCGTTCCGACTTTGCGAGTGGGCGACTTCGATTACTTTGCTGAGTTTATTCATACTTTGCTGAGTTTATTCAAGGACGTCTTACTTCGCGAGCTCGACCCGCGCGAATTTCCGTCGCCCGACGCGCAGCACCAGCCCATCGGCTATTGTAATTGACGGACTCTCCTCCGTGACCTTTTGGCCGTCAAGGCTGACCGCGCCCTGGGAGATCATTCGCTTTGCCTCGGCCCGGCTCTTCACCAGGTCGGTCACCATCAGCAAGTCGGCGATGTTGACCGGCCGGCCGGCGTACTGCGAGGGGTCCAGATAGACCGTGGCGATCTCCGAGGGCAGCTCACGCTGTTGGAATACACGTTTGAACTCGGCCTCGGCGAGCGACGCTGCTTCCTCGCCGTGGAACTGCGCCACAATCAACCTGGCTAGACGCATCTTCACGTCGCGCGGGTTGAGCGTCCCCTGGGCCATCTCACGGCGCATCCGCTCGATCTCTTCGTCAGGAACGTCGGTCAACAGCCAGTAGTAGTCCATCATCACCACGTCGGCGAGCGACATCACCTTACCATACATCTCCTTCGGCGGCTCCGTGATGCCGATGTAATTGCCGAGACTCTTGCTCATCTTCATCACGCCGTCCGTGCCTGGGAGAATGGGCACCAAAAAGACCTGCTGTGGCTCCTGGCCCATCATCTGCTGGAGCTCACGTCCAACCAGGATGTTGAACTTCTGGTCGGTACCGCCGAATTCGACATCAGACTTGATCGCCACGGAGTCGTAAGCCTGCAGCAGGGGGTAGAGCAGCTCCGTGATGGCAATGGGACTGTTCGCGGCGAAGCGCTTCGCGAAGTCCTCACGCGCCAGAAACTGGGCGACCGTGAACTTGCTGGTCAGATTGATTATGTCGGCGAGGCCGAACTTGCCAAACCACTCGCTCTGCCATCGGATTTCGGTCCGTTCCTTATCTACCACCTTGAAGAACTGCTGGAGGTAGGTCTCGGCGTTGGCCAGCACTTCATCACGGGTCAGCATCCTGCGCGTGGCGGAGCGGCCGCTGGGGTCGCCGATTTGCGCCGTCCAGTCGGCGACGATCAGCACCACCAGATGGCCGAGCCCCTGCAGTTGGCGCAGCTTGCGTAGGCCGACGACGTGTCCTAGATGAATGTCCGGCGCGCTAGGGTCGAAGCCCATCTTCAGCCGCAGCGGCTTGCCCTCGTGGAGCATTTTGATAAGCTCGTCTTTTATGATGATCTCGGCGACGCCTCGCTCGAGCAACTCCTTCAGATCCATTCCCTCTTCTCCCCGCGGTCTCAATTCCTCAATAATGCATCACGCCAAGCACCGCTCTGGCCTGCTCGACATCGGCGTGGATTTGCCTCACCAATTGTCGAACGTCGCTAAAGCGCACCTCGGCGCGCAGCCTTTCGACAAACTCTACGCGCAGTTGCCTGCCGTAGAGATCGCCGTCGAAATCGATGATGTGCGTTTCAATTGATCGTCTGCCATCGTCGTCGAACGTGGGACGTTTCCCGATGCTCAACACCCCATTCCAGCGCTGCTCGTCGACATACACGTAGACGGCGTAGACGCCGTCGGCCGGGGTCACCAGGTTGCGGCTGACCTCGAGGTTCGCCGTGGGCACGCCTATCGTCCGGCCACGCTGAACCCCGTGGATAACTTTGCCAACCATGTAGTGGCTTCTGCCCAGGAGCCGGGCCGCCTCCCTCACCTGGCCCGCTGATACCAGCCGTCGAATCTCGGTGCTGCTGACGACTCTGCCATCCAGTTCAAAGGGTGGGATCGTATTCACCGTGAAGCCTTTTGTTTTGCCGATAGCCGCCAGCACCTGCACCGTGCCCGAGCGACGGTAGCCAAGAGAGAAGTCTGGGCCGACCCACAGCTCGACCATTCTTATGCGTTCTAGAAGCAGGTCGATGAACTCGGCGGGAGACATCCGCGAAAGCTCTCGCGTGAAGTGGAGGGCAGAGACTATGTCCACGCCCTGGTCTCTTATGAGGCGAACCCGGTCCTCCAGCGTCGTCAGGTGAGGGATTTCTATCCCAGGCGTGACGACCTCCTGGGGATGGGGACTAAATGTGAGGACCCCAGAGCAGGCATTTATGTGCCTGGCTCTCTCCCCAACCTGCTTCAGTAGAGCCTGATGCCCGAGGTGGACCCCATCAAGCACCCCTATCGTCAGAACCGTTTCACACGTAACGTGTAGCTGATCAAACCACTGTGCACCTTCAGGCAGACGCATCTACAACACATCCATTCGGCAGAATTATCTTATACAAACACCTTCTCGGGTCTCCAGCACCGCGCGTGCCGGTCCAATTTTAGCAGAGCCACTATTTCCCCTTCAAGTGAGTATGCGCGACAGAACTCATGGATCTCCTCGATGGTCGCGGATGTCGGCTCAACGCGAGGCGCCCAGCTTTGGCCGTTTGCGACTGCCTTCTCACTCTCGGCTGACAGAATCGCGGCGCCAAAGGCCAGCAGCGCGTGATCGAGTGGGTAGATCATCTCTTGCCAGTATCCACCGCGAATGGCATCCTCCAGCGCTGAGAGCGGCACAGCATCCTCGATCTTGAACCTGCCACTGGCCAGCCGAACCAGATAGCTCAAATACGCCCCACAGCCGAGCAACTGGCCAAGATCGTGGGCGAAAGAACGGATGTAGGTTCCCTTGCTGCACTCAATCTCTATCTTCACCACCGGCGGTTGCCAGTCGAGAACGTCTGCCCGGTAGATCTCCACTTCCCGAGGCTGCAGCTCGATGTGAGCGCCCGCGCGCGCCAGCTTGTAAAGCGGCTTGCCCTGTTTCTTGATCGCCGAATACATGGGCGGCACCTGCGCGATCTTGCCCGTCAACGATTGCAAAGCCGATTTGACGTCGTCCAGCTTGATTGACCGAGTTCGCTCTTCTGGCGCTCTCGCGACGATCTGGCCTTCACTGTCGTAGGTATCGGTCTCGATGCCGAGAGCCACCTCTGCACAATAGGTCTTGCGCGAATCGACGAGGTATTCGGCAACCCGCGTCGCTTTCCCCACACAGATGAGTAGCACCCCCTCTGCCGCCGGGTCAAGGGTGCCCGCGTGGCCAACCCGGCGTGTGCCGGATGCCCGTCGCACCATGTTAACTACGTCGTGAGAAGTGATATTGCGCGGCTTGTTGACGTTGAAAATGCCATGCAACAGATCAGCTTCCCATTACTGTTCGATGCTCGGCAACTGCCGATTGATGTGGCCGATTACCAGGTCCTGCGCCTCGTCAATCGAGCATTCGAGTGAGATCCCGGCTGCGCCTGGATGGCCTCCCCCCCCGAAATAAGAAGCCAGTTCCGCCACATTTACGCGGCCGGAAGAGCGCAAGCTTATCCTGGTGGCTCCTCCTGGGGCCTCCTTAAACAGGGCCGCTACTTTCGCCTCTTTGATGACGGCGAGCACATCCACCAGTCCGTCCGTGTCGTCGATCGATGCCCCTGATTTTGCGATCGCATCCCGCGTCACACAGGCCCAGACCACGCCGCGGGAAAGCCTGATCGTGGCGAGGGCATGCCCCCACAGCGCCATCTTGGCAAATGGCTGGGACTTGTAGAGGCAGTCGACTATCCACGGGAGCGACGCCCCCGCGCTCATAAGCTCGGTCGCGATCTCCAGTGTACGAGTGGTGGTGCTGGGGGTTCGGAAGCACTGCGTATCCGATACCACGGCGGCCAACAGGCAGATGGCTGACACCGCGTCAATGGGAACCGAAAGCTCGTGCATCAGCGCGACGATGAGTTCCGCCGACGCGGCCGCCGTCGTATCGATGATCGCACTGGTGGTGGCGAAAGAGTTCGTCGAATGGTGATCGATGTTCAGGATCGGGACTGCCCGGAACAAATCGAGGTTGTCAGAATAGAGGTTGCCGATCCGCTGAGGGTCGCCGACGTCAAGCACGACGATCAAGTCGGTTGGCCCAAGCTTCTTTGGCTTGACGACGATCCGTTCCACGCCAGGAAGAAAGGCGAACATTGCCGGCACTTCGTCAGCCAGGACCGCCACACACTCTTTATTCAAGCGAGAGAGCACGGAGCAGAAGCCCAGCATCGAGCCGATTACATCGCCGTCAGGAGCCACGTGGCCAACTACCGTGATATGTCGGGCCTGAAGGATAAGCTGCTTAGGTTCCACTTCCTGTGTCGTCTTCTCCACTTTGTCGACTATCCTCTTCCTTCTGGATATCCCGCAGCAAGCGCATAATCCTGTCTCCATGCTCGATTGACGTGTCCAAAAGGAAAGACAGCTCAGGCGTTCTGCGCATAGTGAGGCGCTCGCCAAGTTCCTTGCGAAAGAAGCCGGCGGCATGCTTCAGGGTTTTTATCCCCGTGGCGCGCTCTTCCTCCGATCCCAGGATACTGACGTAGACTTTGGCGTGCCGCAGGTCTGGAGTGGTGTCGACTTCGGTGACGCTGATCATACCCCGCAGGCGGGGATCTTTAATTTCCTTGGTGATTAGCTCGCTGATTTCGGCACGGATTAAATCGTTTACTCGCTCGATTCTTCTCGATGGCACGGCAATTACCTGTACTTAAGAGGCTTTCTCTTTTCTATATGCTTCGATCACGTCTCCGGGCTGAAGCTCGTTGAAGCCCTCGACGCCGATGCCGCACTCGTAGCCTGTGGCCACCTCTCTAACGTCATCTTTGAAGCGGCGCAGGCTGGCGATCTTCCCATCGAAGATGACTTTTCCATCGCGATTGACGCGGACGAAATCGCTTCGGCCGATCTTTCCGTCGGTGACAGCCGAGCCGGCGATTACCTCGTTCTTTCCAACCTTGAACAACTGGCGGACTTCGGCGTGACCATCGATCACCTCGATATACGTCGGCTCGAGCATCCCTTGAAGGGCCTTGCTGACGTCTTCCACAAGGTTGTAAATAACGTCGTAGTGTCTCACGTCTACCTTCGCGGTATCGGCAACCTTGCGCGCTCCTGGCTCAGCACGAACGCTGAAGCCGATAATAATGGCCTTCGACGCCTGCGCCAGAAGAACATCCGATTCGGTAATGTTGCCGGTGGCCTGATGAATTATCTTAACCTTGACGCTGTCTGTGGATAACCGCTCGAGCGAGCTGCGGATAGGATCGATGGAACCCTGGACGTCGGTCTTGAGAATGATGTTCAGCTCTTTGACCTGTCCTGTCTGAATCTGGGAGAATAGCTCGTCAAGCGTAACGGCTCGCTGCGCAGTCGCAAGCTCCGCCTGCTTCTGTTTCGCACGATTGGCGGCGATCAGGCGGCCAGTTCTCTCATCGCCGACGACCTCGAAGGTGTCGCCTGCCTTGGGAACTTCAGATAGACCGAGAATCTTGACCGGCGTCGAAGGCTCCGCTTTTCGCAGGCTCTTCCCCCGATCGTTGAACATCGCTCGCACTTTGCCGCTCACCTGGCCGACCACCAGGTTGTCGCTAACTTTCAAGGTGCCCCGCTGGACGAGCATCGTCGCCACCGGGCCTCGTGCCTTGTCCAGCTCGGCCTCGATGATCACACCACGCCCCAGGCCGGTCGGGTTGGCTTTTAGCTCGCCCATCTCGGAGACGAGAAGGATCATCTCTAAAAGCTGCTCGATCCCCTGCTTCTTCTTGGCCGAGACCGGGACACACACGATGTTTCCACCCCAGTCCTCGATCAAAAGACCGGCGTCGGCGAGTTGCTGCTTCACGCGCTCGGGATTGGCGTTGGGCTTATCGATCTTATTCAGCGCCACGATAATGGGCACGTTGGCGGCGCGTGCGTGGTCTATCGCCTCTTTAGTCTGTGGCATCACGCCGTCGTCGGCCGCCACGACCAGTATGGCGATGTCGGTGGCCTGAGCCCCACGCGCCCTCATCGCCGTGAACGCTTCGTGGCCAGGTGTATCGAGAAAAGTGATCTTCTGTCCGTGGATTTCAACCTGATATGCCCCGATGTGCTGGGTGATGCCACCCGCTTCGCGAGCGGTCACGTTGGTTTCCCGAATGGCATCGAGCAAGCTGGTCTTGCCATGGTCCACGTGGCCCATAATAGTGACGACCGGAGGTCGTGGTACCAGCGCGGACTGGTCTTCGGCGATTCTCTCTTGCTCGGCGGCTTCGGTTAGACCCAGTTCCGCGGTTTGCTGCTCTTTTGTCTCGAATCCCAGGTCCTGAGCCACGATGGCGGCGGTATCGTAATCGATGGTCTGGTTGATGTTGGCCATAAACCCATTATTCAACAGTTCCTTGATGATCTGCGCCGGGCTTACCTTAAGCAGTTCGCCCAGCTCTTTGACGGTCAAGGACTGAGGAAGCTCGATTACGCTGCGCTCGACTTTCTTTGCAGCAGAAAGTGGGGCCTCAGCGGTTGCCTCTGGCCTGCGCGAGGAGTCTCCTCTGGGATGACGCTTTGCGCCCGTCGGCCTCGACGGACGTCTTGCGCCCACTCTTGTTTTCATAACAACATCCTCCTTTCTGCTTCACAACAATCAAACAAATACAGCTAGGTGCAGCGTCCCCGCGATGAACGAGCCGTGCCCGTGGCACAGAATACCGCTACTCGCCCTTGTCCATCAGCTCCTTTTCGAACTCCTGCAACTGCGCCCGATTCTCCGGGCTTATCGACGTCTGCAGCGCGTGCTCAAGGGCCTTCTTCTTCAAAGCTGCCTCCCAGCAGGTTCTGGTGCGGCAGATGTAAGCGCCTCGGCCAGACTTCTTGCCGGTTGGATCGACTTCGACAACGCCCGAAAGCGCGCGTACGATGCGCACCAACTCCCTTTTCGGTCTCTCCTGCCGGCAGGCAACGCAGGTGCGTTGCGGCACGTGTTTTGGGCGAGTTCCCTTCATACTTGGATTCGCTCAGTTCACTACTAATGCTATCAGGCTTCGACGGTGCTTTCCAGCTCTTCCTTCTTAGACACGGTATCATCCGCCTGAGCCTGGTCGTTCTCCGCCGTTATAGGAACCGAATGATCGCTCTGGCCCTCCACCTCTTGCTCGCGTGCCCCACCGGAGACCACGGTCCCTCCAGAGACCTCTTGCTCGGCAGGTACCTCGTTCTTGGCAGAAGCCTCGGCCGGTTTTTCTATCTCGAACCTCTCGGCCAGACGATTCACGGCTGCCTTGATATCTATCCGCCATCCTGTTAGCCTGGCGGCGAGTCGAGCGTTCTGGCCCTCTTTGCCGATAGCCAGCGATAGCTGCCGCTCGGGCACTGTCACAGTGGCCGTCTTATCCGCCTCGGAGATCTCCACATTCAGAACCTGCGCCGGACTGAGCGCGTTGGCCACGAAGATCGCCGGGTCGGGGTGCCATTGCACGACGTCGATCTTCTCGCCGCCGAGCTCACTCACGATGTTCTGAATCCTGACGCCCCGCAGGCCCACGCACGAGCCGACAGGATCGATGCCCTCCTGACGCGCGGCGACGGCGACTTTGGCGCGTGAGCCTGGCTCGCGAGAGATGGCCTTGATCTCGACCGTTCCATTGAAAATCTCCGGCACCTCGAGCTCGAAAAGCCGACGCAGCAGGTTGCGGTGGGTGCGCGAGACGATTATCTGCGGTCCTTTGTTCGTACGATGCACTTCCAGCATGTAAACCTTGAGTCGCTGGCCGGAACGATAGTGCTCCGTGGGCACCTGCTCCGTCGTCGGAAGGGTCGCCTCGGCCTTGCCAAGGTCGAGGATCACCGCCTTCGGCTCGATGCGCTGCACAACCCCGTTGACGATATCTCCCTCGCGCTCGATGAACTCCTCGTAAACCAGCTCGCGTTCGGCCTCGCGCAGACGCTGCAAAACGACCTGCTTCGCCGTTTGAGCGGCGATTCTGCCAAAGTTATAGGGCGTGCTCTCGACGTCCACTAGATCCCCCACCTTAGCGCTTGGCTCGATCTTCTGCGCCTCTTTTGGAGAGATCTCGACTCTGCTATCTTTCACCTCGTCCGCGACGTACTTCTGAACGTAAGCGTGAACCTGACCCGACTGCGGATCGATCTTGACACTGATATTCTGATTGCCACCCGTCGCAAAGTTCCGCTTGTAGGCAGAGACCAAGGCAGCCTCGATAGCCTCGAGGACAGTGTCCTTCGAGAGGCCCTTTTCGCTGCATATTTGATTGATGGCCGAGATGAAATCACTTTTCATCGCCTATCTGGATCCTCCAGTTCTAGTCAAGGCACAAGACGAGTCATGCTCCTGCGTTGCACAGCCTGTCTACCGCCTAAGGCCGCTTACAACAAGAAAAGTGGGGGTACCCCACTTTCTTTTCGCCGAGCATCTAGACTGTCAGAGTATAACATTTATTGGCTCAGATGGCAAGCCTGGCACGAAGCCGCACAACCAGGACAGTGCGGCTTCGCGGCTTGACGAGTGGCCCGCGGAGGCATATAATGCCGTTGGTTCGTTAACGGGGCGTGGTCTCGCCGATGAGACCGAGTCAAGAGCGACATCCCCACTTGTCCTTCGTTGTGGCTGCGATCGACTATCCTTCTGATTGGTACTGCTGTTTTCCTCTCTGCCCCCGCTGGTACAGGGGTAGGAGTATACAGGCATCGATATCGCGTATCTTGATTGAATTGGAGGGAAGCGCAAGGATGGTTTTTGACGATCTGAGACAGTTTATCGAGCACGCCGAGGGTCTCGGACTGTGCAAGACGGTCGAGGATACCGACTGGGACCTCGAGATCGGCGCGATCACAGAGCTAGGACTGTACGTCCCGGAGGGGCCGCTACTGATTTTCGACAAGATCAAAGGCTATCCGGCCGGCTACAGGGTGGTGACCAACTTCCTCAATACACCCAGGCTGGTGGCGCTCGGCTTCGGCTTGCCGCCGGAGAGTAAAGGGCTTGGCCAGGTGCAGGGGTGGCGAGAGAAGATCAGTGAGGAGTTCAGGCCGGTGCCCCCGGTGGATGTTGAGACCGGGCCGGTAAAAGAAAACATTCATTTCGGCGATGATGTCGATCTTTTTGAGTTCCCCGTGCCAAAATGGCACGAGCACGACGGCGGCAGATACATCGGCACCGGCCATCTAGTCATCCAGCAAGACCCCGATACCGGATGGGTGAACGTTGGAACGTACAGGGTTCAGGTTCACGACAAGAACACGGCGACGATATTCATGTCCCCCGGCAAGCACGGCGACGAGATCAGGAAGAAGTACTGGGCCAGGGGGCAGAGCTGCCCGGTCGCCATCGTGTGCGGCGAGGACCCACTGTTCTGGACTATGTCTCACAGTGGTGTGCCTCGTGAGGTGAGCGAATACGACTATGTGGGATGGCTGAGGAAGAAGCCTATAGAGGTGGTGAGGGGAGAGATCACCAATCTGCCTATTCCCGCCGGCGCTGAGATCGTGCTCGAGGGCGAGATTGTGCCGCCTGGGACCGAATCGCGGGCGGAAGGACCCTTCGGGGAGTGGCCTGGGTACTACGCCAGCGGATCGAGGGCAGAGCCTGCCGTTAAGATCAAGGCCGTTCTGCACCGGAACAACCCCATTATCCTGGGGGCACCACCGCAGCTCGGGCCTTATGACTACTACATCGGTAAGAATGTCATGCGGGCCGCCATCATCTGGAACGATCTGGACAAGAACGTGCCTGGTGTCAAGGGCGTCTGGTTGCCCACCGAAGCCAGGGGACCCAATATGATCATCGTCTCGATCGAGCAGAAGTACGGCGGACACGCCAAACAGGTGGCCAGCTTCCTCGCGGGTTACTATCAGTCAGCCTTCATGCTGCGGTTTGTCATAGTTGTCGATGACGACATAGATCCTTCCAACTATGCCGACGTCCTGTGGGCGCTCGGGACCCGGTGCGATCCAGAGAAGTCGATTGACATCCTGAGGGAATGCTGGGCTACCTGGCTGGACCCCATGTTAACGCCGGAGAAGAGGGCTGGTCGTGACCTCACACATTCAGTTGGCATCATCACAGCCTGCAAGCCCTACAGTTGGAAGGAGCAGTTCCCACAGGCGATCAAAAGCAGTTCAGGGCTCCTGAAATCAACCAGGGAGAAGTGGGGGAAATCAGTTTTTGGTCTGTCCTAATACTGCAGCCGCGTAGATCGCGGCCGGCTGTGCGAAGGAGGTTTGTCTCGATGGATCCTTTCCAGCGGTTCAGGGGCAAGACACCGTCCTACGTCGTCATCACGCTCGTGGTTATGTTACTTATCGCCTGCAGCCAGCCGGCAGCGCCACCTTCCCCGACGCCGACCCAGGCTGCCAAGGCTGCGCCAACAAAGGCGTCTCTGGCTGAGACGAAAGAAGGCAAGCCAGAAGCCAAGGCGACCGCGGCTCAGGACAAGCAGGGCACACCGGTAGCGCAGGCCAAGAAAGATGAGGCCAAGCCCGCTAAGCTGACGGTGAGCTACAGCGCCCTCGCCGGCGCGCAGTCACCGCTATGGATAACGAAGGAGAAAGGGCTTTTCGCGAAGTACGGCGTTGACGTCGACCTGCAGTACATAGCGTCGGCGCCGGTGACCACCCAGGCGATGATTGCCGGAGATCTGGGTGTGGCGATGGGTGGTGCCGGGTCCGCCGTGGATGCTGGCCTGGCTGGCGCGGACCTGGTTACCATAGCGGCGACGAACAACGTGCTGGCTTACACCTTCTTTGGGCAACCGAACATACAGCGCATCGAAGACCTGAAGGGTAAAACAGTGGCCGTGATCAAGTTCGGCTCGCCCATCGACTTTGCGGCACGCTATACACTCAACAAGTACGGGTTGGAGCCTGAAAAAGATGTCGCCCTGGTCCAGGTCGAGGGCACGCCCGAGACCATGGGGGCGATGAAGGCGGGGGCTGTCCACGGAACTTTGACCGGGCCCCCCAACTCCTTGACGCTCAGGAAGCTTGGCATGCGTGAGCTGCTTAACATCGCCGATCTGAACATCCCGTACCCGACCGGCGTCTTGCTGGCCAGCAAAAAATTCCTCGCGAACAATCGCGGGACGGTGACGAGCTTTATGCAGGCCTTCGTGGAGGGCATAGCCGTTGCCAAAAAGGACAAGGCCTACGCCATGCAGGTGATCGGCCAGTACACCAAGACCACCGATCAAGAGGTGCTGGCCGAGACCTACGAGTTCTTCCTCACGAAACTGATGGCCAGGGTGCCGTATGTCAGCGTGGAGGGCATGCAGTTGATCCTGGACGAAACTGCGCGCAAGAACCCCAAGGCAGTTGGGGCCAAGCCTGAGACTTACATCGACAGCAGCATATTGCGGGAGTTGGAGGAAAGCGGTTTCGTCAAGAAGCTATACGGGGAGTAGTTCGCGCAAAATAGCGGTTTGCCTGGCACCGTAGGGGCAGGTTTCAAACCTGCCCCTACCATGGGACCGACCGATCAAGGCTGGCGAGAACCGCAAAAACATTTGAGCCCTGAAGGGAGTCTCTATGAAGATCGAAACGGTTGATGCAGATGTTCTGTGCATCGGCGGGGGCATCGCCGGCCTGATGGCGGCCATCCGCGCGAGTGAGCTGGGCGCCAGAGTCGTCGTCGTGGAGAAAGGCTCTATCGGCTATAGTGGTGCCGCGCGCATGGGCAACGACCACTTCTGGGCTTATGTGCCAGAAGCTCACGGCCCGGACATGCGTGCGTTTATCAAGGAGTGCATGCTCACGCAGTTAGGCCCAATGTGCTCGACGCTCTCATCACGGGTCGTCGACACGTGGATGGAGAGGTCCTTAGAAATCGTGAAGCTGTGGGAAGAGTGGGGAATCGAGATGAAGTACCAGGGGCAATGGGAGTTTGCCGGCCACTCCTTCCCCGGTCACGCGATGACCCATCTGAAGTATTCTGGACACAACCAGAATATCGTTCTCCTCGATGAAGCCCGCAAGCGGGGTGCGGTGGCGATGGACAGGGTGATGGCCTTCGAGTTGCTCGGAGGCGCCGGTCGCGTCACCGGGGCGTTGGGAATCGATACGCGAGAAGATAGGCTCGTGGAGTTTCAAGCCAGGAGCGTCATCCTGTGTACGGGCTCGACCCGGAGGTTGTTCCTCGGCGTGACCCCGGCCTTGATCGGCAACGACACGCGCCCATTTACCTTGACCGGCGATGGGCGGGCGATGGCCTATCGCCTGGGCGCCGAGCTGGTCGGCATGGAGATGCTGGCGCGGCACGTGGGGAACAGGTACTTCGTGCGTTCTGGCCAGGGGACCTGGATAGGCGTATTCCGTGATCCATACGGCCGGCCGCTTGGCCCATACGTCGCCGAGCCCAGCAGGCGATACGGAGACATCACCCCTGAGGTGGACAAGAGCCTGTTTGCCCGCGTGATGGAATCAGGCGGCGGGCCGGTTTATATGGATTGCTCCGGTATCTCCGACGAGGATTACGAGTATATGCGGCACTGGCTGGTGCAGGAGGGCAGTGCTCCCTTGCTCAATCATCTATCGGAGGAGGGGATCGATCCCAGGAAGCATCCCATCGAGTTTATGTCCTACAACTTCGCCAGCATCGGGTATATCAGGTGCAACGAGAAAGGGGAGACCTCGGTGCGGGGGCTGTACTCCGCCGGCGATGAGTCGACCTTCGGCATATCCGGCGCAGCCATATTCGGCTGGGTTGCGGCTGAGAACGCGGCCGCCTACGTCGGTGAATCGGCTGCACCCGCCTTCGACGGCGAGAACGCCAGGACCGAGGAAAAGAAGCGTCTGATTGAAACGCTTCAGAATCGCATGGATGGAACCGATTGGAAAGATGCTAATATCGCTTTGCAGCAAGTGATGTCGGATTACGCCGGCCCTGTGCGCTCGGCCCCAATGCTGGAAGCAGGCCTGAGCCACGTGCGCAGACTGCGCGAGAAGGCACGAAACACGCTGCGCGCGGAAAATCGCTGGGAGCTGACCCGCTGCGTCGAGGTGTTGAACCTGTACGATCTGGCCGAGCTCGTGTTTGTCGCCGCGCTCGAGCGCCGCGAGTCTCGGGGATTTCACCAGCGAGCCGATTATCGCATGACCGATCCGTTACTGAACGATCAGGTGTTGATCGTCAGGAACGTGGATGGGAAGCCGACTGCCACATGGAGGGAAAAGGAGCGCTAAGTGGTCCAGCGTAAAAAGTGTATATGGTAGGGGCAGGTTTGAAACCTGCCCTGCCAGATCAGCAGGTAGCAAATGCTATGTCGCTCAATTTAGATGATGCGGGAGAACAACCACGCGTTGTGCGTTACTGGAGGGAATCATGCCGCCTGTAATAGACCTTAATGAGTGCATCGGATGCGGCAAATGCGTAGATGTCTGCTCCGAAGACGTGTTCTTTGGCACCAAAGATTTCGGCAAGTCAATTGAGCATAAGCCGGTGGTGACCTATCCGGAAGTTTGCTGGCACTGTAACCTCTGCGTGAAGGCATGTCCCGTCGCGGGGGCGATCCGCTTGAGGATCCCATTGGCGATGTCCGTCGCCTACAAGGACGGGCCGCTCGGCAATTCGTGAGCCGATGCCAGGAAAACAAAAGAAAATAATTTCGCTTGACAGGGCATGGGAACTGTGCTATGTTAAACTCGCTTCCAATGCAGTGAGATCATCTTACGTGTGACGACATACTCCATTGTCACACGGCCATCACAAGTGCCAGTTCCAACACGGTAGCCGAGACAGATGCTGCCGTTTCCCGATATGATCAGGGTTATTCTGCCATTATGGGTGCCTACTGATTCCTGTGTGGATGCCTGAACACTTACAGGGGCGGGTTTGAAACCCGCCTGCGTTGTCACCCGAACGAGGTTTAGGTTGCTATGCGGAGATCATTAATTTAACACGGTAGCTGAGGCGGATCCTTCCGTGTCAGTATTAGCAGGGGTCATGATGCTATTAGTAAGGAGACAGAGATGGCAAGAGGGAATTGGCAAGTAGCGATTCGTTTCGCGGGTCTGGCAGTAGTATTCACATTGCTCCTGGCGTTAGTAGCGGCGTGTGCGTCAGCGCCCGCAACTCCCACGCCGACGCCGGCGAAGGCGGCTCCGGCGCCGGCGAAAGCCACTTCTGCGCCGGCATCGGAGAAAGCAACTCCTGCCGCGGCCAAGGAAAAAGCGGCGCCGGCGCAAGCGCAGTTTAAGCTCACCCTCGCCAGTTGGGAGCCACCGGACGGCGCAACCCCAAAGGTGCTTAGACCCTGGGCTCAGGAGCTGGAGGACAAGAGCAACGGTCGTGTCAAGGTGGAAATCGCCTACGGATCGGTGATGGGCCCGGCTCCGGAACACTACGATCTCGCAGTGAAGGGCGTTGCGGACATCGGTCACGCTGGTCTTCCCTATACCCCAGGACGCTTCCCTATGGCTGAGATAACCGACCTGCCCATTGCTGACGCCTCAGAGGAGATCTATAGTAAGGCCTATTGGGAGCTTTATAAGAAGGGTTACTTTGACAACGATTTCAAGGATACCAAGGTGCTCTTTATGGGCGTCGTTGGCCCTTACGATTATCAAATGGCTTCTAAGCAGGTTAAAACCTTTGCCGATATGGCAGGGAAGAAGATGAGGGCTGCCGGCAGGGTCCACACCCAGCTAATTCAAGCCTTGGGCTCGGTTCCCGTGGGTATGGCCGCGCCTGAGATTTATACTGCTATGGAGCGGGGGGTGCTCGATGGGACTTTCGCTCCCTGGAGCTTCATGAAAGCCATGAGGACCGATCCGGTGACCAAGTACGTCACCTCGGTGAGGCTTGGTGGCTTCACTCACGGGGTGTACATGAACAAGGCGTCTTACGAGAAGCTGCCAGCGGACATAAGAAAGATCATCGATGATATGAGTGACAAATACGGCTCACAACTGATGGGTCAGAACTATGCTTCTGAAACCAGGGATGCCAGGGACAACCTGTTCAAGGGGCAGCTACTCGATCTCTCAGCCGCCGACAAGCAGAAAGTAGCTGACGCCATAGCGCCAGTCTGGAAGTCGTGGATAGCCGAAGGTGAGCAAAAGGGCTTGCCACGCAAAAAGATGGCGGACGAATATTATAACCTCTTGAAGGGCTTGGGGGTACAGCAACCCTTCGTCGGATATACCCCGTGACGGCCAGTGCCCTGCCAGGGGGGCGATCGATGAACGCTTGTGCAAATCGCCGTAGGGTGGAGGGCTGTGTCGGCTAAAGCAGTTGATGCGCTGGAAAAAGGCGCAAGAACGACAGGTACGATTTTAACACTGGAAAAAGTTGTTACGAAGACAAGTGACATACTCAATGCCATCGGCATGGGCATGTTACTTGTCCTGGTTCTCCTGGGCACGGCCGATGTCGTCGGCAGATATTTCTTCTCAAAGCCGATCATAGGAGCCCAGGAGATGGGCTCACTGCTGCTGGCCGGGATGGTGTTCATGAGTTGGGGCTATACCTATATCACCAGGGGACACGCCGAGGTCGACTTTGTTCTGCCTCGATTTCCCCGGCGGGCACAGCGCCTCATCAATCTGGCCACCACTTTATTCTCCCTGGTTCTTTTTGCCCTGATAACATGGCAAGGCATTGAAGTGGCCGGGCTCTATCACGCAGGGGGTAGACTGGTTTATGTGATTGACCTGCCATTGGCACCCTTTCAGTTGCTGGTTTCTCTGGGGGCCGTCGTCGTTTGCCTGGCACTCCTAGTAGAGATACTCAAGCTTCTTTGCACGAGGAGGGAAGACAGCTAAATGCCTCCCACGTTGTTGTTACTCGTCGGGTTTGTCGCTTTCCTGGTCCTGGCGTTTGCCCGGATGCCCATTGGCTTTGCCTTTGCCATCGTTGGTTTTGTCGGCGTTATTCTTCTTAAGGGTCTTGGGCCGGCGTTGTCCCTCGTCGGCATGGCCCCTTTTCAATGGGGAAGCCAGTCCAGCCTCATCGTGGTAGCCCTGTTTATCGCCATGGGTCAGTTTGCTTATCACTCCGGTATAAGCCGTGACCTCTATGCTGCTGCCCATAAGTGGATCGGCGGGCTTCCCGGGGGATTGGCGCTCGCCACCAATCTGGCCTCCACCACCTTTGCCGGCTGCACGGGATCGAGCATCGCCTCGGCGGCCACCATGGGGTCACTGGCCTATCCTGAGATGAAGCGGCACAACTACGATGATAGACTGGCCACGGGTAGCATCTGCGCCGGCGGAACGCTCGGCATTCTCATTCCTCCCAGCGTCGTCATGGTCATCTACGGGTTTCTCACCGCCACCCCGATCGGACCTCTGCTCATCGCCGGGATTTTGCCTGGGGTGTTGCTATCGGGACTTTTTATGCTCGTAATACTGATTTCGTGCCTTCGGAACCCCGAGCTGGGACCTCGTGGCGAGGCGTTCTCGTGGAAAGAACGCGTGTTTGCCCTCAAGGGTGTCTGGGCCATGTCGGCGCTTTTTGGTCTGGTCATCGGCGGCATCTACCTCGGCATCTTTAGCCCCAGCGAGGCCGGCGCTATCGGCGCTTTTGGCGCGATAGTCATCGCTCTCATTAAACGACAGCTAACGCTAGGGCGTTTCGTCACGGCGCTGAAGGAGTCGCTACAGATCACCTGTATGGCGCTGACTATCCTGATCGGGGCCATGATATTCAGCGTTTTCGTGACGGTGAGCGGCGTTCCTGATGCGGCTTCGGCCTGGTTAACCGCCCTTCAGATTCCACCGCTGGCCGTCCTGCTACTGATTCTGTTTATGTATATTCCCCTGGGCATGGTTCTGGATGCTATGTCTATGGTTTTCCTCACCATCCCGACCGTTTTCCCTATCGTCAAAGCGCTGGGCTACGATCCGATATGGTTCGGGGTGCTTGTCGTCCTGGTGGTGGAGATGGCATTGCTGACGCCGCCCGTTGGAATGGTTAGCTATGTGGTTCAGGGGGTGACCAGGGTGCCGATGCAAAACGTGTTCCGGGGCGGAACGCCCTTTGTTGGAGCGATGTTGTTAGGCCTGGCGATATTGATCGCCTTCCCTGACATAGTGCTCTTCCTTCCGAACACGATGAAGTAGCTGTCGCGCGGGCGGTCGTGAGAATGCCGAGCGGTAACATCCCCGAGAGGCTGTTTACGCCGAAAAATATCGGGCCGATGCGGGTCAAGAACCGATTGTGTATGGCCCCGATAGGCGGTCTGTTGCCCCTTGACGGCACGGTGCCGCAGCGATTCAAGGACTTTTGTCTCGCCCGAGCCCGTGGGGGCGTGGGCATGATGGTGCTGACCAGCGTCGATTTTACCCACCTTGACGTTCCGATCCAGTCTGCCGTGGCGGACAGCGTAGCTCACGAGCTGCGGGCACTGGTGGAGTCGCTGCACGAACACGATGTTCGCGTCGGCGTTCAGCTTCACCACTCTGGCCGACAAATACCGGCAGTCTCCATCCCCGGCTATGAGGCGACGGCCGCCTCTCCGCTTGCGTGGTCACCCCGCAGTCCGGTGCCCAGGCAATTGACGGCGGACGAAATCGAGGACCTGATCGCGCGGCACGTTGCTGCGACGGTCCGAGTGCGAGACGCCGGCTTCGATTTTGTCGAGGTCAAGGCCTGCCACGGCTACCTCCTCAGCAACTTTCTTTCCCCGCACAGCAATCGGCGCACCGACCGCTTTGGAGGCATGCTGGAGAATCGGGCCCGGCTGACCCTCGAGATCATTAAGGGGATCAGGCGAGAGCTCGGGCAGGTCCTGTCGATCTGTTGCCGCCTCAATGGAGCCGATTTCGTTCCGGGCGGACTTACCATAGAGGATGCTAAAGCGCTCGCTCCGCTGTTCGTCGAGGCCGGGGCCGATTTCCTCAGCGTTAGCGCCGGGGTGTACGGCTCTTACCCGGTTATCGTGGCCCCCTACGATGCCGCACCGGGATATCTGGTGCCTCTGGCCGAGGCTATTAAGAGCCAGGTCGATGTGCCTGTCGTGACGGTCGGTAGAATTACCGATCCTTCGATGGCGGAAGACGTCCTGAAAAGGGGTGAAGCCGACATTGTGGCGTTGGCCCGGGCTCTGATCGCCGACCCTGATTGGCCCAATAAGGCGCGGCGCGGGGAGTTGGACAACATTCGCCCATGTATCGGCTGCAACCAGGGCTGCCAGGACGTGGTGCCGGGATGGAGCCTCACCTGCCTGGTCAACCCGGCGGCGGCCAGAGAACGTGAAATGGAGATAGTTCCCGCGCCCAGTTCTAAGAAGGTGCTGGTCGTCGGCGGTGGTCCCGCTGGCCTGGAGGCGGCCCGCTTGGCTGCGCTCCGAGGGCACATAGTAATCCTTTGTGAAAAAGAGACGGAGCTTGGCGGGCAATGGCGGCTAGCGGCAGTGCCTCCTTACAAACTGGAATTTACGCGGTACCTGAGCTATCAGATCAGACAGCTCGAGCAATTGAAAGTGAGGATAAGGCTGGGAGAAGAAGGCCGAACGGCGGTCGCCAGGGAACAGCCCGATGTCGTCGTTGTGGCGACTGGCGCCACCCCGGCGAAGCCTGCCATCTCCGGTGTGAAACGCGACAACGTCGTCACTGCCTGGGACGTCCTGGCCGGGCAAGCGAAGGTCGGAAACCAGGTGCTGGTTGTCGGCGGCAATCGCGCCGGACTGGAGGTCGCGGATTTCCTGGCTGTCCGTGGCAAAAAGGTAACCGTGGTTGAGCGAGGAGAACGCGCTGGTGCGGACCTGGGACCGACCGTCCGCTGGCATCTGCGGCGCCATCTGTCTGAAGATGGTGTAGCTATCCTTGTGTCGACACGGGTTGAAGCCATCGCGACGGACGGCGTTACAGTCAATAAAAGCGGCGTGCGGGAAATCTTGAGAGATTTTGACACCGTGGTGCTGGCCTGTGGCGCCACCAGCCAGTGCGGACTGGTCGGACTCGTCGGGCCAAACATTAAGGAAGTGTACGTAATTGGCGATGCCGTCCGCCCTCGGCACGCGGTGGACGCGGTGCGGGAGGGGGCGGAGGTCGGCCTGAAGATATAGCTGGTATTATTTTATGCTGGGCAACACGGTGACGATCCTCGCCAGGGTCGATGTCCCTCTGGTCTTGAAGTCGACGATCGCGGAAACGATGCGCCGGTGGGCCAGATCGGCGAGCTTTGCGCCAGAGGTGATTCCGTGATGAAGGGCTACTGGGAGATGCCCGATGAGACGGCCGAGGCGCTGAAGGACGGCTGGTTCCACACCGTGGACCTGGTGCGGATGGACGAGAAAGGCTACGTCTATTACCTGGATAGTACGATAGCTTCCCCAAGACCGGCCTGATGAAGATAGCCAAGAATTTGCTCAGAGAGAAATGCTGGGCCGGCCTGGAGCGAAGGGTCCATTAGCGCCTCATCTGCGCTTCTCATCTTATTACCAGTGGAGCCGTGAGTGAGTCAGGAAGTCTTAGTAAGGAAATACGACAACTGAAGGCGCTGGTCCGCTCAATCCGATCCCCAAATCCGTTGACAGCAGTGTCCCACGGCCCGATGCACCGCGCGGAAACCTGAACCGCACGCCAGCGTTGTATTGACTTCGCCAGCAAGCCAAGCTACAATGCAGCAGGCTGGAAACCATGCGCGTGGCCGATGGTCGTCGACTATCGGCTACCTACAAGGCTTAATACTCTACGATGCAGTAGAGTATCCCCGTTTGCGCTTACCAGACCACAGCGTTTTTGATTACTCATCGCTTTAGGCGAGTCCTTCCTGAGAAGAACTGACGTCCCCTCTCCTTCGCGCACGAGGGAGAGGGCAAGGGTCAATCCGGTTTAGTTAGCGTAGGCACCTGGTCTTTATAGCAGTTTGCAAAGGATTTTGGCTAGCGGAGCAGCCACCGATATACCGAGCGTATGCAATGTAGCGCGGGGGCTCGTCCCCCGCTGGGCGGGGCGGGGGACGAGCCCCTGCGCTACGGGTAGCCATATCAATATGCAAACTGCTATAGGTTCTGGAATGCCCCCGGTGGGGAGGTAGGCGCGAGGAGCGCCTCCGCGCGCTCCCAAACTAAGACGAGGGAGGAATCGGGTCATGAAACATTGGTTACTGGCGCTTGTCTTGCTGGTCGGGGCGGCCGTCTTCATCGCCGTCGGTGCGAGGCTGGGGTTGGCTGAGGGACCGGATCGCGGGTCATCCGCGCGCACCCAGGCGGCGGTGACGAGCTTCAACTACCAGGGGAACATCAACCAAGGAGGTAGTCCGCTCAATGGGACGGCCGATTTCCAGTTCAGCCTCTGGGATGCCCAGACGGGAGGAAACCGGATCGGCGCCACGCAGACCGTCGTGAATGCCACGGTCACCAACGGGGCATTCTCGGTGGAGGTGAACGCGGGGGGTGAGTTCGGGGCGAATGCCTTCGACGGCAGCGCGCGGTGGCTGGAGGTCGCCGTGAAGTCGCCGTCGGGCAGCGCCGAAGGCTACACCACCCTTTCGCCTCGGCAGCCGCTCACCCGCGTGCCCTACGCCCTGTACTCCGAGACCGCCCTGTGGAGCGGACTCATCGGCGTGCCGGCGGGCTTCGCGGACGCGCAGGATAACGATACGACGTACACCGCGGGCGGCGGCTTGGCGCAGAGCGGCAACGAGTTCCAGGTGCGCTTTGCCGGCTCGGGCTCCGGTCTCGGGTCCGCCGACGCCGTGGCGCGCAGCGACCACGACCACGATGCGCGGTACGTGGAGCAGAACGAGGCCAATAGCGTCACGTCCGGAATGATCGTAGACAGATCTATTTGGGGAACAGACATCGGAATAGGGGCGATCACCTCGAACGAGATTTTGGCGTACGGCCTTCAGATTAACAGACTCAATACGTCAGGTTGCCAGAACGAGCAGATTATGAGGGCAAACACCGACTGGGGCCGGTGGGAATGTGTCGATCAGGTGCCAAGCGCCGTCACTGCCACCGTGGCCACCACGGCCACCTATGCCACGGCCGCGACTGCGGCCATCAGCGCGACCTACGCCACGACGGCCACCTACGCGTCCTCGGCCGGTGGGCTGCAGGGGCGGCCGATCGCCTCCACGGCGCCAACCTCGGGCCAGGCCCTCAAGTGGGACGGGAGCCAGTGGGCCCCGGCCGACGATGCCACGGGCGGCGGAGGGAGCGGCGCCGACTGGTCCCTGACCGGCAACGCCGGCACGAGCGCGAGCAATTTCCTCGGCACGACCGATAACCAGTCGCTGGACCTGAAGGTCAACAGCGCTCGGGCGCTGCGCCTTGAGCCAAACGGCATGAGCCCTAACGTGATCGGCGGCTACAGTGGCAATAACGTGAGCTTCGGGCAGGTCGGCGCGACCATCGGCGGCGGCGGGAGCGCCAGCGGAGCGAACGCCGTGGGCCGGTCGTACGCCACCGTCGGCGGCGGGCAGGGCAACAACGCCTCGGGCGAGAAGAGCTTCATCGGCGGCGGCGCCAACAACCACGCCGAAGGCACCTCCAGCGTCGTCGCCGGAGGGCAGGACAACGGCGTATCCTCCAGTTACGCCACCGTGGGCGGCGGCTACTTTAACCAGGCCAGCCAGATGTACGCTACCGTGGGCGGGGGCTCCGACAACATAGCTACCGGCTCTGCCAGCGCCATCGCCGGCGGCTCCACTAACCAGGCGAGCGGCTATTCCAGCGCCATCGGTGGAGGCTATGGCAATACGGCTAGCGGCAGCTATAGCGGCATCGGCGGGGGTTACAGCAACGCGGCCCGCGCCTATGCCAGCGCGGTTGGCGGCGGCTATGGCAATGTCGTCAGTGGAACGTACGGCACTGTCGCCGGTGGCGGGCCCCCTGACCCCAACATGCCTGGCACGAGCAACCGCGTGACCGATAACTATGGTGCTATCGGCGGCGGGGGCAACAACCAGGTGGGTGATAGCGACGCGAACACGGCCGACGCAATCTTCGCCACGGTCTCGGGTGGCATCACGAACACGGCGAGTGCCAGCTATGCCGCCATCGGCGGGGGCCAGAGAAACACGGCCAGCGGCGCAAATAGTGCCATCGGCGGCGGCTACGCCAACACGATCACCGGTACTCACGGCACGATTGGCGGGGGCGAATCGAATGGCGTCGGCGGTCCTTCCGGCACAGTCGCCGGAGGTTCAAACAACTGGACCGCTGGCTCCGCTGCTACCGTCGGCGGAGGGTTCAACAACAGCGCCAGCGTGAACAACAGCACCGTCGCGGGCGGTGTGGGCAACGTGGCGAGCGGCGGCTCCAGCGCCATCGGCGGTGGTGGCAATAACCAGGCCAGCGGCGGCGCCGGTGCCATCGCCGGCGGCTGGGTTAACCGGGCCGAAGGTGACTACAGCGCCATTGCCGGAGGCTACGGCAATGTCGTGAGTGGCACCTACGGCACTATCGCCGGCGGCGGCAGATCCGATCCGAAAATCGCCACGACGAACAACCGCGTGACCGACGACTACGGCTTCATCGGCGGCGGCGCCAATAACCAGGTGGGCAACGGCTCCTTCGACACCGCCGATGCGATCTATGCCACCGTCGCAGGCGGCATCACAAACACCGCGAGTGCCAGCTACAGCGCCATCGGCGGCGGCAGTGACAATGCGGTCAGCAGCGCCTATGCTACCATCGCCGGTGGCAGTGGGAATGTGGTCAGTGGCACCTACGGCACTATCGCCGGCGGCGGCAGATCCAGCCCGGCCAACGCCGCGACGAGCAACCGCGTGACCGACAACTACGGTTTCATCGGCGGCGGTGGCGATAACCAGGCGGGTGACGACGACGCGGATACCGCCGATGCCGCCTATGCCACGGTCTCAGGGGGCCATGGGAATGAGGCCAGCGCGGCTTACAGCGCCATCGGCGGTGGTTTTGTGAACCGGGCTCAGGGCATCGAGAGTGTCGTCGCCGGAGGGTCCAATAACCTGGCCGAAGGTGACTACGGCACCATCGCCGGCGGCCTCAACAATTTGGTCAGGGATACGAGTGGCACCGTCGCCGGAGGAGACGAGAATAGAGCTTACGGACATCACGGTGCTATCGGCGGGGGCAAGTTGAACAATGCGAATGGCCCTAATAGCGCCATCGCTGGGGGCTGGGGCAACGCGACCGGCGGCGACGAAAGCGTCATCGCCGGAGGGTGGTACAACCGAGCCGATGGTGACCGCAGCGCCATCGCCGGGGGGAACGAGAACGAGGCCAGTGGTGACTATAGCGCAATCGGTGGCGGTCACAATAACGTCACCACAGACGCCTACGCCACGATACCGGGTGGTCGCGACAATACCGCCGAGGGCGACTACAGCTTTGCCGCCGGCCGCAGGGCCAAGGCCAACCACCAGGGCGCCTTCGTCTGGGGCGACTCGGTCGACGCGGACATCACGTCGACGGCCAACAACCAGTTCATCGTCCGTGCCACGGGCGGCGTAGCGATGTACACCAACAGCCAGCTCGGCCAGGGCGCCCAGTTGTTCCCCGGCGCGAACGCGTGGTCCGCCGTCAGCGACCGCAACGCCAAGGACAACTTCGCTCCGGTGGACGGGCGCGAGGTGCTGGACAAGGTCGCGGCCATGCCCGTCCAGACCTGGAACTACAAGTCGCAGGATGCTACCATCCGCCACATGGGGCCGATGGCTCAGGATTTCTACGCCGCCTTCGGGGTGGGTGAGGACGAAAAGCACATCAGTACGGTGGACGCCGACGGGGTGGCGCTAGCGGCGATCCAGGGGCTGAACCAGGTGGTGGCCGAGAAGGAGGCGCGCATCGCGAATCTGGAGACCCAGAACGCCAGGCTGGAGGCGCAGAACGCCGCGCAGCAGCGGGCGATCGATGACCTCCAGAAGCGGATGGCGGCGCTGGATGGGCAGGCGACCGGCCCGGCGCTGCCGCTAACCGTCACCATGCTTCCCGGTGGCTGGGGTGCGCTGGGCTTCCTATTCGCGGGTGGCGTTGTCGCCTGGCAGATGCGCCGGAGAGAGCGGCGATGAACGGGCTCAGGATCGTTCTGGCTACCCTGCTCGTCATTCTGGCCGCGTCGGTGGCTCTGGCAGAGTCCGTCGGCTACGAGCTGTTGCGCGGCTCGGTCGGCGGGGGCGGCGGCGGCAGCAGCGGGGGAACCTACGCGGTCAGCGCCTCGGTGGGAGAGCGCGACCCGGGCCCGCTGACCGGCGGGAGCTACACGGTGGACGCGGATTTCGCCGGCAGCGAAGACCCGCCGCCCCCGCCGTCGGGCTACAAGCTGTACCTGCCGCTGATCTTACGTTGAGGCCGCTCCTACAGACCGCCGCGTTCATAGTGGCTTTAGCGTATAAACGTGGCGCGGGGGCTTGCCCCAATACGGTTTAGTTAGCGTAGGCACCTGGTCTTTAGTGTCAGACCTCACCCCAAGACCGTAGCGCGGGGGCTTGCCCCCCGCTGGAGAGGGGGGGCACGAGCTAGCTGCCCTTAACTAAACCGTATTGGGGCTTGTCCCCCGCTGGAGAGGGGGGGCACGAGCTAGCTGCCCTTAACTAAACCGTATTGGGACAAGCCCCCGCGCTACACGTAGCCATATCCAAATTGCCGCAGAAAACCGCGTCGGTCTCACACCGATGCGAGACCTTCGAAGGGGAAAAAGAATCAGCCCCCGGCGACTGCCGGCACGATAGACACATCGCCGCCGTCGCTCACGGCCGTGGTGAGACCGTCGAGGAAGCGGATGTCTTCTCCGCCAACGTAGATATTAACGAAGCGGCGCACCTCACCGGTCTCGTCACAGATGCGGTCTTTGATGCCTGGATGCCGCTTTTCGAGATCGTCGATAAGGTCGCCGATGTTGGTCCCTTCCGCCGTCACGTCCTTGGCCCCACCCGTGAGATTGCGCAAGGGGGTCGGAATCTTCACTGTTATCGCCATTGTTCACATCCTCCACACCTGAGCTATTAGTGTATATTGTCAAGAAGAAATCGGGGTTGCCGTCCTGTTGAATATGACCGAATCCTCGAACGAGGTCAAGTGCGGCTCGACGAAGAAGGGGGTCTTCACCCTTTCCGTCACCGCCTCCTGCGTCTTCAGGCCATTGCCGGTGATGTAGGCCACGACGCACTCATCCGGCGTTATCTTCCCCTCTTCGACGAGCTTTTTGAGCACGCCAACCGTCACCCCGCCGGCTGCCTCCGTGAAGATGCCCTCGGTCTTGGCGAGCAGCTTGATGCCCTCGACCACCTCGTCGTCAGTCACCGCCTCGAACCCGCCGCCGGTGCCGCCGACGGTCTTCAACGCGTAATAGCCGTCGGCTGGATTGCCGATGGCGAGCGACTTCGCCACCGTATCCGGCTTCTTCACCGGCCGGATGTTGAGCGTTTTGGCCGCGAAGGCGTTCGCGACGGGAGCGCAGCCAGTTGGCTGCGCGCCGGAAATCCTGGTGTTGGCTTCTTCTATCAGTCCGACCTTGACCATCTCGTTCAGCCCTTTCCCGATCTTGGTCAGCAAAGAGCCCGAACCCACGGGCACGACCACGTGATCGGGAGCGCGCCAGCCCAGTTGCTCGACTACCTCAAAAGCCAGGCTCTTCGAGCCCTCGGCGTAGTATGGCCTGACGTTGACGTTCACGAAAGCCCAGTGGTATCTGTCGGCTATCTCGCTGCACAACCGGTTGAGCTCGTCGTAGGTGCCGTGCACCATCACCAGGTTGGGCCCATAAATGGCCGCGTTGACGATCTTGCCAGCTTCGACGTCGTCCGGCAAGAAAACGTAGGTCTTCATCCCAGCTTTGGCGCCGGCCGCGGCCACAGCGCTGGCCAGGTTCCCGGTGGAGGCGCAGGCCAGCGTGTCGAAGCCCAGTTCCTTTGCTTTGGCGATGGCCACGGCGACGACGCGATCCTTGAAGGAGAACGTTGGATTCACGCTGTCGTTCTTCAGATAGAGCTCTTTGAGGCCAAGCTCGCGCCCCAGGTTATATGCCCTGAGCAGCGGCGTGAAGCCGATGCCCGGGGACGAATCCTCTCCCCGCTCGACCGGCAAGAGGTCCTTATAGCGCCACAACGAGAGCGGCCCTCGCTCTATCTTTTCACGACTGATGATCCGCTTGATCTCGTCGTAATCGTAATCTACTTCCAGTGGCCCGAAGCAGTACTCGCAGACGTGAATCGGCTCCAGAGGATACAACCTGCCGCACTCTCTGCATTTCAGGCCCTTGATTCGTCCCATTTGCAACCTCCTTCTAGATCGCGACCAGCGCGATGCAAGTAAACAAAAAGCCTCCCGCTCCGTGTAGGGACGAGAGGTCATTCCCGCGTTACCACCCTAGTTTGTCGCCACCTCACGACGGCGACCTCGCTAAGTACGACCCCCGGCAAGCGCTGGTCGCGCAGTTTAGGCGTTGGCGAGCCAGTTCCATCACGCAAGGGTTATACTCCAGCCCGATAACGGAGGCTGCGTGTCTTTCAAGACTCCGGCACAGCTTACTCGATCCACCTGGCTCTTTCGGCTTGCAGCTCCAAGGTCATTTTCAGCAGGCTTTCCGGTTCCGCCTCTCACCTGGCGCGGTTCTCTGTAGCCGTTCCATCTGCTTACTCGTCCTCTTCTCAGCTTTTCAGCTATTCACTTGGGCGAAATCAAAAACCCCTCTTCTGCAAAAGGGGTCGCGTTAACGTAATCCCCCTTATCTTGCAGAAACAACTTTCTGCCGGAATTGGCACCTAGTCCTTCAACGGAAGGACTGGTTGCCGGGCTTCGCAGGGCCGTCTCCCTCCACCTCTCTTGATAAGGTTCCACCTATTCACTTGTTAGCGCCTAGCTTACCAGACAGCCCGCGCATTGTCAAGAGGTTTTGCGCGTTTTTTTTGAACTTTCTCTACAAGATTGTTCGTTGTTTGGGGCTATCAGGCTTGCGAATGGGTGCCCTGTCGTGTAAGATGGGACCAAGTGCCCATCCGAAAACGTAGCACCGTCCGATGCGAAGGCCCGTTCGCGCCCCAGCGGGGAGGAGCCACCGCGTTACGTGGCGAGAGTTATCGGATAGGCGCTAACTATGCTGGCTTGGAGGTGAGCGAGATGGCGTACAGACAGTTGAGGGACTTCATCGACAAACTGGAGACCCTGCCGAGTGAGCTCGTTCGGATCGGCGAAGAGGTCAGCCCGCTCTTTGCAGCATCGGCGATTCTGAAAGTGGCCGGGGCCAGCGCGGCGTCGCCGGCCGTCCTCTTCGAGAGCGTTCAAGGCTATCCCGGGGTCAAGATCGTCGGCAACCTATTAGGGACCCGCCGACGGCTCGCCCTGGCGATGGACGTGGCCCCTCAGAAGCTCAACGCGGAGTACTTGCGGCGCACCGAAAACCCCGTCGAGCCTGAAATGGTCGACAGTGGCCCGGTCAAGGACGTCATCGTCAAGGACGTCATCGTCAAGGACGACATCGACATCCTGCGGCATATCCCTGTGTTGACGCACAGCGAGAGAGACTCCGGGCCTTTTATCACGGCCGGCGTCGTAATTGCCAAGCAGCCCAGCACGCGCAAGCGCAGCATGGCGATCGTCCGAATCGAAGTTAAGTCCAGCGACAGGCTGTGCCTATCGATCGGCAGCCGGCCTCTGGCTGGTTTTCTGGCGGAAGCGGAGGCGCGGGGCGAGCCGCTAGACGTTGCCGTCGCCATCGGCGCGGACCCACTGGTCACCATTGCCTCGGTGGCCCACGTGATCGGAGCTGTCGACAAGTTTGGGATAGCCGGCGCGCTGGCCCAGAGGCCGGTGCAACTGGTCAAGGCGGAGACCGTCGACATCGAGGTCCCCGCGAACGCTGAGTTCGTCATCGAGGGCCGGGTGCTCCCCGGGGTGCGGGAAATGAACGGGCCGTTCGGTGAGAGCAGCGGCTACTATATGGGATTTGAAACGCCGGTGATGGAGGCTTCTGCCATCACCTATCGACATAACCCAGTTTATCACGCCACCGAGCCCTGGTCGGGGGAGTTCGAGAGCCTCCTCTACAGCGCTCAGGCGTCGATGCTCCGCCAGTTGCAGCAGTTGATGCCCTCGGTGCTCGATCTTACCTTGCTCCCCGGCTCGGTTGGTCAGACGATCGCCATCTCTTTGAAGAAGAAGACCAACGGCGAGGCCAGGCGCGTTATTGCCGCGGCTTTCGGCCTGGGACCGCAGGTGAAGCGCGTGATCGTGGTGGACGACGACGTGGACATCAACAGCCCGCGCGAAATCGAGTGGGCCATATCGACGCGCTTTCAAGGCGACGAAGACCTCGTGGTGCTGCGGGGGGCAGACGCCTATCTGATCGATCCATCCGCCAGGGAGGGGCGCCTGGGCACGGCTCTCGGCTTCGACGCGACGAAGCCTCTTGGCAACCACCCGTCGTTCCAGAAAATTGCCTCCCCTCCCGGCTACGTCGAAAAGGCCAGGGCGCTACTCGAAAAGTATTAAGGTACTTTATCTTAGCAATCGCCACCTGCGTATCAAACCGACAATACATGAGAAACATGAGAATCTGTGCTCATCTGTGGCATCTGCGGATAAATCGTGCTCTACACTGGTCAGAGCGAATACGAAGTTTTGTGAAAGAGCATTGGCAATTCACTGAGCCTTATTCCTCGGAATCCCTCAGCAGCCTTCGTGCGCGGCGGGCCTTGAACCGGTCGGCTTTCCACCACTCGTCGGCGGCCAGCAGGTCTATCTCGGCGATGGAGCGAATCTCGCTCACCTGCTCCTTGGTCAGGCCAAGCCTCTCGCCGATCTCGGCGTCGGAGAGGCAGCGCGTTTCCCTGCTCTGTGTCGTTCCCGAGTACTCTTGAATCGCCAGACTGAGCTCGAAGACCTGCTGCTTGAATCTGTTATACAGCTCAGGCGAGATGAAGCGGCCAATTTCTTGCGATTCCATTATCCTAACTCCCCTCGGCAGAAACTTCCTGGCGCACCAGGCGACGCGTCTTGAGATACACGGGACAATCTCGGAGGCATTCGGCGCAGTTGCCGACCAGCTCGGTCGAGAAGGCGACGGACTTCACGATGCGTCCGAACCAGTTGCCGAGCACGATCATCTTGCGCTTCTCGGGGTCCTGCTCGTTCATCGCCTCCAGCAGCGTTCGCTGAAACGCGGCTGTGGACGTCGTCTGCGCGCGGGTGGAGCACAGGTAGCGCTCGTAGCGCATCCACTTGATCTGACCGCCCTCGATCTCGCCCGAGAGACACTCGGGGCAGGTCTCCAGACACGGCAAGCTCTTCGTCCTGGCCCATCGCTCCACGCAGGAGGGGTGCGGGCAGACGGGTTCTGCTAGCGGCGCGTCGGGGCGGAGCGGCATCGTGGTGAGCGCGGCGGAAATGCTAATCAAGCCGTAGTCCTTGTGCAACAGGATGCCCGCGGCCATCGCCCGCGTGCCCAGTCCGCCAAGCTCTGCCGCCAGCTTCAAGCTCATAACCGGGTTGAACCCATCCGAGCTACCCCCATCGTAGAACATCGATTCGTAGCCGAATCTGCCCTCGATGTAGCCGGCGACGCGGGCCGCCACGGCCCGTCGCATCGCGGGGAATGTGCGGTTCGACCTGGTCAGCCGATGGTCTGGACTCCGCCAGGCTCCTGCCAGCGTTGTGTGCCCTGCGAATACGATGATGCTCTTGGTGCCGACCAACATATCGCCGGTGCGATGGCCCCCGGGCGCGATGCGGTCGAACTCCCTGGCCGCGACGATGCCCACGAGCGGAGCGCCGGCCTTATTTGCCACTTCCTTGATTTCATCTTCGACCGTCAACCGACATACCTCCTTTTTTGATCCGATGACCCATCCAGTCTTCAGCTAAGCGATAACGCGTTCAGTATACCGATACAGACTGCCGAATTCAACCTGTTTATTCGTTTCATTGAAACAGGCATCTCGTTGTGCTATACTCGCGATGCCCTTAGGAGGCTGTTTGGGAGGCTGGTGGGATGGGAAACCTGGGAAGCTTCTGGATTGTTGCCCCAATTTTAGTCCTTGCTGTTGGTTTCCTCGCTGTCCTCCTTTCCACTGGCCTGGCAAACAGGCAATTGCCGCCGATGGTCGGCGTCCTTCCGACCATCGTGTCGCTCGCGATGACTTTCGCGCTCTACCTGGAAACAAGCGATGCGCCGCTCACGTTGACGCTGTTTGCCTGGGAATCTGGCTCGGATCAATCGATTGCCCTCGCCTACTACGTGGATGCCTGGGCGGCTCTCCTCGCCGTGCTCGCTCTGTTTCTGGGGCTCTGCGCGCAGATGCTTCTGGCAAACCAGGCCCTTGATGGCCGCTCGCGGCAAAACTGGGCCCACATTTTCATTCTGGCTACGCTGGCGCTCCTGCTGAACCTTTTCTTCTCCGCGAGTCTGGCCATGCTCTATATGGCCTGGGTCGCGACTGGCCTTGTCGTCTACGCCTCCATCGCAATCGGTTCTGGACAGGACCGGAGCGATGAAGGCGAGCGCGTCCCTTCAGGCGAAATGAGACCTCCGCCCGAGCCCGCTGGCTCTCCAAGGAACCCGAGCGAGCAACGCGGCGAGACGCTGCGAATGGCCGCCTGCATCGCGGCGGGCTACGCGCTCCTCGGCAGCATCCTGCTGCTGACCAGAACGGATGGCGATCTCCTCGGCGTTGTCGGGCTGCGCTCGGCCTCCTTTGGCCTGGGGGCATCTATCCTGATGGCGTTTGCTCTAGGAGCGTATCTTGGCCTTTATCCGTTCAAACCCTGGCGCAGTTGCGCCGGTGCACGCCCGTCTGCGGCGACGATGACGATTCCGCTCAGCTTTTTCCCGGCGCTCGGCGCTTTCTACGTCCTTGGACGAATGTACCCGGTTTCGACCGGGGGGACTTCGTCGTCGCTCTCGACCATTACAGCAGCTATGGCGCTGGCCACGATAGTTGTCGCCTCGGCACGCGCGTGGGGAGCGAGAGAGCTCGACGCCCTGCTGGTTGACGTCGTATCTGTCGAGCTTGCGTTTGCCGTCTTAGCGTTCGTGCTGGCCCCGGCATACGGTATTTCTGGCGATGGATCTGGGTCCATCGGGATGAACGCCTTCGCGGCGGGCCTGTTCATTTTTCTCAATTGCGTGCTCTCGGCTCAGACCATCCTGCTCGGCATCGTTCACCTGAGGGTGCGACAAAACGGCGATACAGGTGAAGTCTCGGGGTCTGCCTCTCCGCGTCTGCGGACCGGTGTCGGCTCGGCGTTGTTCGCCGCGCCCTGGGTATCTCTCATTGGATTGCCTTTGACGATGGGATTCGCCGCGAAGGGGATGCTTTTCTCGATCGGTTTCGATCCGGCGCGCGTCGCGCTGCTGCTGATCGGCGTGGTCGCTAATGGCATAATCATCGTGGCCGCACTGCGGCTCCTGGACAAGGAGGTTGCCGCCGTAATTTCACGACGCGCTACGGCATCTCATCGCTCGACCGGCTCCGTGCCGGCTGAAGCCGTCGGCTACAATCCCGATCCCACCCC
>JACPRP010000120.1 GCA_016189905.1 Chloroflexota bacterium
ATATTGCGGAGCGCCTTGTCATGCTGGTAAACCTCTCTGAAGAAAACACGATCGACGAAATCTTGCATCAGCCTCTGCAAGGCCGGTAGGATCACGAGGGCGATGGCCAGGAAGAGGATCTGCAAGCCCAGATCCAAAGCATCGTTACTCGGGTCGACATCGAGCGTGCGATTCGCGGCAAACGACAGCGCGACAAAAGAGGCCAGAAGCGCCACCCCCACGAAGCTGCTGATCATCGCCCGCCGAATGATGCCGCTAAGCCCAAGCAATCGATGGCGCAGAATTGCGTAGGCAAAGGAAGCTGGAATAAGCACGCCGAAAAGGGCGCTCGTTTCAGGTGGGATGAGTGGCTCCCTAGCAAGACCGAGGGGCAACACCGTCGTAAACACGATGCCAATCGCCGCAAACGCGGTTCCGATGATCGGCGCCATAAGCCTTCCTGCCGCTCCCTCACGCCGCAACTCGATGAAGCTCCAAAGAAACGCGATGGCGGCAACAAGGACCCAAAGTATGTCCGAAGCGTAAGCAAGCGGACGAACCGCCCCATAAATGGAATGCCATCCAAGCGATGCGATAAGGAAGAGCGTGATGAGCGCAATGGCGGGCGTGAAGAGTGCGATATAAGATTTTGGAGCTAGTCCTCTTATCCTGTTCTTTGGAAAAACCAGGAAGAGATAGGCGAGGCAAGTGAATGAGAGGGTTGTCATAATGAACTGTAGACGCACGTTCCAAAGATGACCCGAGTAAGCGCTCAAAGCCAAAACGTAGATGACCGCCGAAACCGATGAGAAAGCGTAGAACGCCAGCGCCTCTTCAACGTTTGGCGCCCACAGCAAAACGCTGGTGCCGATGACCATAAAGACCACTCCAGCGGCCAATAGCCCAAGCGCGAGGACTGTGCCCATTCCTCCATAGGCGCTCATCGTGGAGATGTTCGTCGATTGCTCGTCGGCCGTGGTCACGGTGGTGGCCTCGTCAATCTTAGATGGCTCGACCACGGCCGACGGCAGGCCGTCGATCGCAATGACGAAGTCTCCGGGCCTGACCCCCGCGTCGGAAGCCACTCCGCTGGGCTGCACCCAGACCACGCGCAGACCTTCCCCTTCGCGCTGGACCGCGATTCCCCACTCGTGACCGGACGCCCGGTCGCTGACACTCGAGAAAGCGACCAGCAAAAAGAATACAAGTCCCAGGAGGGCCAACCAGAAGCGGACGCTGTAACGGGCGGGCTCGACCTGGATCAGTTGGGCGAGTCTTTCCACGGTCATAGCACTCGAATCCTCTCGCCTATTGAAAGAAGGCAGTATCTGGTTCGGTAGGCTGAACCAATTGTCCCAGGAGATGTGAAGCAGGCCGAACGGCATCCAACTCCAGAAGAATCTCCTCAGCACTCTGTCGGTGGATGTCAGCGACGACCCAGGCGTAATGTAGCGCTCCAGAACGGCAGATAACCTCCCGAATCCCGGCCCCGTCTCGCCTCGCCGTAGTCCCGATATTGCGCGCGAGCGTGATGGTAGAGCCCTTGGAGCCAAGCCAGAACGAGATAGGAAGCGTCGCCTTCAGCCGCGCCAGGTCGCTCTTGGGCGCCTCGGTCGAGCGAATGCCTTCGATGTCGTTCATGATCTGTGAGTACATCCCGAGGTGCCAGCCGAACCTGGCATAAAGCTCGATCAAGCGCTCGTCGTCGGTGCCAAGGCTCGCGCCGATCTCGCAGGCGCATTTGACGAGCTCGGCGGACTTGAGCGATGCGATCTCGAGGCACTGGTCCTGGGGGACGTTTATCCTGCCCTCGTTAGCGAGGTCGAGGTGCTGGCCAGCACCAATGCGCAAGGCAGCGGAAAGCAACTGCTTCAAGGCTCTCGAAGCCTTCCCGGCCGCCTGCACGTGTTGATCGAGGCGAAGAAGGCAGATGTGGGAAACTATGAGCAAGCCACAGGCCACGTTCGTGGCCTGCGCCCTCTCTCGTCTCGTCTTGATGTGCAGCGCGTCGCCATCTTCCAGGTCGTCGAATAACTCCAGGGCAGCCCCCAGAATCTCGATAGCCGCCCCGGCAGGTACCGCGTGTTCCCACGCACCGGACGAAGCGGATTCGCACGAACGAAGAACTAACCAGCCCCACTTCACACGGGGGGCATCAGAAAGTACTCCTCCGGGGGCTTTCATCACAGCACCCAACGCATCCAAGTAACCTGCAACACCACAGGCAGCAGAGAGGGCCGCCTCGGCCTCCTCTGCCAACAGCCTGCACATCTGATCGCCGTTCATTCGCCGCCCAAGAAAAAAGATTACTGCCAGTAGAGAACGTCGACGCCGCGCGATGGCGACGCCCCGCCCGCCGGGGCGAATGTTCGGCAGAGCCTGCTGAGTGATCGGCGCTCAACCTCACTCAATTCGTACTGTTCCAACGCTGCACTGGCATCCTTGATGGCTGCCTCACGGAACTCTCCGTCAGAGAAGAGTCTCCTCACGATGGCCTCGACACGGTTGTTCATGGCACACCTCCCAAAGCAGATTTTTTTTCTCGGCCGACCAGCCTATCGATCATGCCGATGATACAGTATTGTGTCACCGTTTGAGCGTTCTGTCATCCTGGAAAACCGTGAATTTTATATCCTGGAAAACCGTGAATTTTTCCGCAAGCATTCATCCAGGCATCCACATTGCCCACTCAGGACCCCTTAACGGCTTCAATACGTCGCCAAAGCTATCTGCAGGCCATTATAGCAGTCCACCATGACCATCGCAACGCTCGCAAGCAAATTG
>JACPRP010000114.1 GCA_016189905.1 Chloroflexota bacterium
GCACATGCCAGACCTCTCCAAAGCCTTGATACGTTAGCAAACCTCGACCAGCTCCTTCATATCCATTGCGAAGCGAACTGGTCTGCCTAAGCTCAATTCAAGCTCACCTGGCGTCATATCGTCCAGGAACTTGACACCCTCATTATCCAACATCGAGCGCGGAAGTACAACACAGTCGCCAAAATCTCGCCCGGCCAGAGCGTCGAGAACATCCCTGCCCGATAGCAGTCCCGAGACGGTGATCTCGGGACCGAAAAGCCTGTTGGTTACAGGAACAAGGTCGATGCTCCAATTCGTGATCGAGGCCAGATCGTCGAGGATGCATCTGAGCACCGGCTCGATCAACCGGCCGCAAACCACGGTGATCTTCCTCGAAGGTGGGATCGCCATCTGCAGCAGGCGCCGCATAAGGCGTCCCCAACCATCTTCGAGACTACGAACCATCCCGATCCCGTTTTCGTACTGGGGGAACCCATCGTAGCCCCTCGTGGGAGGAACCGCCTCCCCCGCGAGGAGATAGAACTCGTCGGCGGCATACACGAACCCGACGTGAAGCTTCTTGCGGCACTGCGCCTGGTACCGGCGCACGTCGGCGATCACCGTGGCTGCCTTCTGGAGATCGAAAGAACGAAGGGGAATATTGTCGGATCCCGAACGGGGCCGCGCAGGCTGAAGCCTTCGGCTACAAATACCCTTCACTTCCCCTAGCTCCGTGCCTCCTTGCCTCCGTGGTGATTCAGAGGACCTTCGCAACCCTTTTGAGCTGACCGCCACGGGAACTACTCCGATCGATTGCACCCCGGGATGAAGCTCCATCAGGTCCGTGACAGTTCGCTCGAGTATCTGCCCGTCATTGATGCCGGGGCAAAGGACTATCTGGGCGTGAACACGGGTGCCGCCCTCCGTCAGCCTGCGTAATTGCGGCAAAATATCGGGCGCCTTCGGGTTGCCCAGCAGATGGCGACGGACGGTCAGGTCGGTGCAATGTACCGAGACGTGGAGCGGGCCCACGTGCTGTTCGGCGACCCGCCGCCAGTCTTTCTCTTTCCAGTTCGTCAGGGTCACAAAGTTTCCGTACAGGGCCGAGTACCGGTAATCGTCGTCCTTGACGTAAAGGCTTTCTCTGAGCGATGGCGGCAACTGATCCACAAAGCAGAACAGGCACCGGTTCGCGCAATGTCGAATACCATCGAAGCTCGCTTCAGCAAACTCGATGCCAAGCGGACCGTCTCCCTCGGCGTGTACCGTGAAGCGCTGGCCATTTCGCTGCACCAGCATCTCGACTTGCCCGTCGGCAGCATAGAATTGATAGTCGATGACGTCGTGCAGGGCCAGGCCATTCATCGCAACGATCACGTCCCCGGGCAGCAGGCCAAGCGCCGCCGCTTCGCTTCCCGGCCTGACGCGGGCGACGACCCCACCCGGATGCTTTTGATTCGTCTTGCTGGCTGAGTTCATACCCCTCCTGGCTCAAAGGCCTCGATCTTTTCGATAACCTCCTGGATCACCCAATCGGGGGTTGAGGCGCCAGCGGTGACCCCGATAAGGCTGTGGCCGGTGAGCCAGGAAGATGCTATCTCCGCAGCGCTTTCGACGTGGTACGTCGGCACGCCCTTACCGTGGCAAAGCTCGACGAGGCGCCGCGTGTTCGCGCTATCTCTGCCGCCGACGACGATCACCACCTCGGTGGACTCGGCCAGATCGAGTGCGGCCGCCTGGCGCTCTGCCGTAGCGTTGCAGATCGTATTGTGCACCCTGAGCTCGAGGCAGGCCGCAAGGTGCTGCGCCGTCAGCCGGGCGATCAGCGCTTCGTAATCCATTATGCTCTGCGTGGTCTGCGCTACAACGCCAACCTTACGCGACAGTCGCAGAGTCGCGAGATCGTCGGCGTCACCAGCGACCATCGCCTGGCCGTCCGTCCAGCCGACGATGCCCACAACCTCGGTGTGGCCGCGGTCGCCAAAAACGACAACCTGGAAGCCAGCCTCGTGCATTTTGCGCGCCTTTTCCTGGATCGCGCGCACGTAGGGACATGTGGCATCGACGATTTCCAAGCCGCGCTGCCGCGCCTCGTCCATCACGGTACGCGGCACGCCGTGAGTGGCGATGATCACTCTGTTTGCCTCGACCTCGTCGAGACTGTGCGCCACGCCGACGTTCATCTCGGCCAGGCGGTCCACGACCTGGCGATTATGTACGATGGCCCCCAGGGTCTGCACCGGCCCTCGCTCTTTTGCTACCCGCTCGGCCAGCGTGATGCCGCGTCGCACGCCGAAGCAGAATCCCATTTGCTTAGCTAACTTCACTCGCATTTCTCTCTCGCCCGTAAACCCCGCGATATTCCTCCGGCAGCAGATCTGCCACGCGCAGCATCATCTCATCCACGGCGTCGGCCAGCCTATCTTTGCCGCTATCCGCCGACAGTGTAAACGCGCGGCCGACGTTCATCTTACAATACGGCCGCTTGAATATGTTAGGGAAGCGGAGCACGTTCTGGGTGCCGGCGATGCCGACCGGCAAGATCGGTGCGTGCGCCTGCAGCGCCAGGATCGCCGCCCCGGGGTGTCCCGCCCGCAGCCTGGCGTTCTTGCTCCGCGTGCCCTCGGGAAACATCCCCAGAACACCACCCGATTTCAGTATCTCCAGCGCAACCCGCAGCGCCTGGCGGTCTCGCTCGCCGCGTCGCACCGGGAAGGCGCCGTAGCCCTTCACGACCCAGGAAACGAAAGGCATCCTGAAAAGCTCGTCCTTCGCCATAAACCTGATATCCCGACCCAGTAGCGCGCCAAGCATCGACGGATCGAGCCAGCCTATGTGATTGGCGACGACGATGAGCGTCCCATCACGCGGGACGTTTTCAAGTCCGCTTACCTCACACCGCGAGAAGACCAGTAGCACAAGCCTGGTCAGGACGTTGCACAGTTTATAGAGTATCATTGCTCCCGTTGCCGCATCATTTCCTTCACCATATCCACCTCTTGGTCGACGGTGACGTCGTCGGTAACGATCAGCACTGCGTCATCGGCCATTCGCAGCGGCGCCGCTTCGCGCTCGCTATCTATCTTGTCGCGGCGCCTGAGATCGGCCAGGATCTGGGCGAAACTCGTTTCCGTACCCCGGCTCTTTGCCTGCACAAAACGGCGCTCGGCCCGCACCTCATCGGACGCCTGGAGATATATCTTCAAATCCGCATCCGGCGCGACGACCGTGCCGATATCACGTCCGACCATGATCACCTGCCCCTGGCGAGCGATCTCTTGCTGCTGCGCCAGCAGGGCGCGGCGGACGCGCGGATGGGCCGAGACAACCGAGACGTTGGCATCGACCGCCGGCAGGAAGATCTGCCACGTGACGTCGTCATCGTCGGCCATCACCGTGTACTGTCGGCCATCGTCTTTCGTCGGCCGCAGCACGGCGATTCTCAGATTCTCGGCAATCAGGTTCACGGCGTCTTCGTCGGACAAATCGACACCTCGGTGCAGCGCAACCCAGGTCACGGCCCGATAGACAACGCCCGTATCGAAATATAGATACCCCAGCCTTTTCGCCAGCCTCTCGCCCAGGGCACTCTTGCCAGATCCAGCCGGGCCGTCGATGGCGATCACAGATACTTTCGGCACAAAATCCTCCTTCCGCACAACCTCACAATACCATAGTTAGGAGCCGCGAAAAATGCTCGCGATCTCTTCGCGCGTCAACGGACGGGACTGCCCTGACGGCAGATCGCCCAGCCGTAGCGGCCCAACACGGACGCGGATCAGCCGCGACACGTTGTACCCCACGCTGACCAGCATCCGCCTGATCTGCCGCTTTCGCCCCTCGTGGATGATCAGCCGCAGCCAGGTTCCCTCGGGCCCTTTTTTCAATCGTTCGACGATCGCTGGTGCCGTCTTCCGGTCGTCGAGCATTACCCCCTGGCGCAACTTCTCTAGCTCCTTTTCGGTAGGGTTGCCGTCCACCAGCGCGAGGTACTCCTTCTCGACACCGAAGCGTGGATGCGTCAATCGGTAAGCCAGGTCGCCATCGTTCGTCAGCAACAGGAGGCCTTCAGAATCGACGTCCAGGCGCCCCACCGGAAAAAGCCGCACTTGGCTTGCCACCAGCGCCATCACCGTGGGCCGGTCGAATTCATCGGAAGCGGTCGTCACGTAGCCCATCGGCTTGTTCAACATCAAATACACTTTGCGAGTTTGTGGCTTGATGGGCCTTCCGTCGACCGTGATGACGTCCTCGGGGCCAACCTTTGTGCCAAGCTCGACCACTACGCGACCGTTGACGGCAACCCGCCCCTGCCTGATCATCTCCTCGCTGGCTCTTCGTGACGCAACTCCAGCCTGAGCCAGGGCTTTGTGCAAGCGCTCGCGCTTCTCCTCGCCATCAGGAATCATTTCCGCAGCACCGGCACCTCGCCGAGCGATTGAGCGCCAAGGAAGAACGCCGCGGTGCCGGCGGCGCCCTCGTTCTCGGAGCCGCTCGCGGCCCGCGACGAGTCTTCTCCGGGCAGGGTGACGAAGCTCCGCACGTAGGACGCCTCCCACAAGGAGAGAGGCTCGGCGCGGTCCTCCAGGGTATCCAGCGCCCCCTGCGACCCGTCCTCAGCAGAGGCCGCATAGAACGGGCTTTTCGGCAACGCGAGCCGGACCCACACGAAACTATGGAAGAAATAGTCGAAAAGCTCGGTCGCGTCTCGATAGCGATCAGTGCTCTTTATCAGCCCGACGAACACGCGGCGACCGTTACGAGTCACCGAGGCCACATAGGATTGGCCGGCGTTGTCCGTGAACCCTGTCTTGACCCCGTCCAGCCCGTCGTATTGACCCAACAGACGGTTTCCGTTAACCAGCGCATAAGTATTCTTTCCCTTGGCAACGCGCGTCTTCGTACCCGCGATCTTGACGAACTCGGGATTTTGCATCGCATATCTGCCAAGCATCGCCAGATCATATGCTGATGAGTAATGATCGTCCTCGTCGAGGCCGTGCGGATTCATAAAGTGCGTGTCTTTCAGCCCCAACGCGGCGGCTTTTTCGTTCATCATTTGCACAAAACGCGCCTCGGTCCCGCCGACATGCTGCGCAATAGCAAGCGCCGCGTCGTTGCCCGACGGAAGCATCAGGCCATACAACAGGTCTTCCAGTGTGAGCACTTCGCCCGGCTGCAAGCCCATAATCGAGCTGCCCACCATAGCGTAGCCATTCACCTTGATCTGTACGTAATCGGATAGGCGTGCGTTCTCCAGGGCGACGACGGCAGTCATAATCTTGGTCACGCTGGCCGGCGCCATGCGCGCTTGCGCGTTCTTGGCGTAAAGCATTTTTCCGGTAGCCCCGTCGATAATGGCCGCCGACAGCGCGATCAGGTCAGGCCCCTCGGCGACTTTCCGCACCAGTCCAAGCTGATATTCGAAGAGCGGCGTCCGCGCCTCGTCTGACTCGATAAGCCCCGGAGGTCCAAAACCTGTAGAAGCAAAGCCAAGTAACAGAAGGACCGCTAGACTGATAAGTCTACGCAACGTTAGTCTCCTGAAGAGCGCAAACGCTCTCGGCCCGGTTATCTTCACCCAATTATATTTGTTCGATGACATAAAGGCAAACGTTAATAGCTCGGCCATGAACTGGCACAATTGACTTCGCCCTATGCATATATTACACTCGTGCACAGGATGGAACTCATCTCGGATATTCTCAAAGCGAATATGATATGGGTCTTCTTCGTCTATGGCCTGACCTATTTCGCGATGGGGCTGGCCGTGGCGCTGGAATCGGGACGGCAAAGCAAGCTCAACCTGGCCACAAGCCTCCCTTTTCTGGCAGCCTATGCCCTGACACATGGCGCGGTTGAGTGGTCCGACATGTTCCTTCTGATCAGCGGGGCAAGCCTGGGGTCAACTGTAATGCTGGTGGTTCGAGCCGTGCAGCAGATCTTGCTTGTGCTGTCCGCGATTTTTCTGCTCATCTTCGGCGTCAGGCTTCTCCTCAGCACCTGGCAAAGGCATAGATGGCTGGCCAGGGTACCCCCCGCCCTTGTGACGCTCTGGATCGTGGCCGCGGGAACAGGCTGGCTCGCTGGATCGAGGGAACTTGAAACCTGGCTGACGGACGTCGATGCCTCCGCCCGGCATCTGTTGTACTTTCCGGGAGGAATCCTCGCGGGCGTTGGCCTGGCAGCCCAGAGGTCTGACGGCAGCAATAGCTCGCGCCGGTCGATGGACCTCGCGTACATCTGCGCAGGCGTCGCTTTTGGCATTAACGGTCTAGTCGCCGGACTGGTAGTTCCATCCACGGGAATCTTGCCATTTTCGCTGACCTACGATGACTTTATGGCGATTACTGGCTTTCCTGTTCAGGTATTGCGCGCGTGCGTTGGCGCCGCCATCGCGTTCTTCGTCTTGCGTGTCCTCCGAATATTCGACCTCGAGTACAGGCAGGAGTTGGAGAGGATGAGCTCCGAGCGCATCAGGCTCTATAATGAGCTTCAACGCAAAGAAGAGCTACGCACCCGGCTCCTCGAAAAGGTCATCACGGCCCAGGAGGAGGAGCGTAAGCGAATCGCGCGAGAGCTGCACGATGAGGCCAGCCAGGCTCTTTCAGCCCTGATTATCAGCCTGGAATCGGCAGAACAGGCCCTGCCGACGAGGATCGACGAGATGAGAGCGCGACTATCCAGCATCAAGGGGCTGACGCTGCAAACGCTCGAAGATATCCGCAAGCTGATAATCGACCTCCGTCCGACCCTCCTTGACGATCTCGGGCTCATCCCCGCGCTTCGCTGGTACACCAATAGCCACGTTGATCGGACTGGGATCGAGCTGAACTTCGCGGCCGATGGATTCGACGAGCGACTGCCAGCGCAGATAGAAACAGCTCTCTTCAGGGTCGTGCAGGAGGCAATGAATAACATCGTGAAGCACTCACAGGCCAGCCACGGCAACATCAAGCTCGAGCTGCGCGATTCCGTAATCACAATAATAATCGAGGATAACGGCAAAGGTTTCGACGTTGGCAGAATGTTCGTACCCGTGAGCAAAGGACGCGGCCTGGGGCTTCTCGGAATGAAGGAAAGGATGAGCTTGCTCGGCGGTAATCTGGCCATCGAATCTGAGCCGGGTGCAGGCACGCGCATCTTGGCTAACCTGCCACTGTACGCGTTTGCCCCAGGTGAAAGGAACGGACACAATGGAGAAAAACGGTCGAACTGACAAGATAACCGTGCTCATCGCCGACGACCATACTATTTTGCGCGAGGGGATACGTGTCTTGCTCGAGGCTCAACCGGACATCGAAGTGGTTGGCGAGGCGGCGGATGGCAACGAGGCAGTGGGGAAAGCGCGCACTTTGCTGCCGAATATCGTCCTGATGGATATCGGCATGCCCGGCATGAATGGCCTCGAGGCCACGCGCCAGATTAAGCGGCTGTGCCCTGACACGCAGGTTGTCGTTCTCACGATGCACGACAACGAGGAATATATCATTCAGATACTCAGCGCCGGCGCCGCCGGGTACGTCCTCAAGCGCGCCGCCGTCAAAGACCTCGTGTCGGCGATAAAGGCGGTTCATCAGGGTGGCTCGTTCTTGCACCCGGCGATAACCAAGAAGCTGATTCGGGACTACATCCGCCGTGTGGCAGAGGACGAAGACAAGGCGCCACACGATGGGCTCACTGACCGAGAGAGAGAGATACTCAAGCTGATCGCCGAAGGCAATACGAATCAGGCTATTGCCGACAAGCTATGTCTCAGCATCAAGACTGTGCAGACGCATCGGACACACATTATGGATAAACTGGGCGTGCACGACCGAACCGATCTAGTTAAGTACGCTATCCGCATCGGGCTCGTCGAGATCGACCTGTTTACCGATAAATAGACGGAGCCTTCTATGAGCTTCCTTTTGCCAAAAGGCTTACAGGCCAAGATAATCTTATTAGTTTTGCTTGGGCTTTCGGTGAGCTTCGGTCTTCTCAGCCTTCTCGGCCTGGAGGCCGTGAACGAAAGCACGCAGCACACTCTCGACGAGCGGCTCATCATCGCCAATTTGGCGGCAAAACAGGTCGACCAGACGCTGACGCGCGGTCTCAAAGAGCTCGAAAAGCAAGCCACGCCCGCGCTGCTTAACTCCAGGGGCGAAGCCAGCGCCGGGGCGGAGAAGATTCTCAGCGATTTGAAGGCTAACACCAGCCTGTTCACCAACAATATCGTCCTGCTGGATGTTCATGGGAAAGTCCTTCTCACGGAGCCTCGCGACCCTACAATTATTGGCACGAGCATCTATAGCCTTCCCCACGTGGCGATGACGCTGAACACCGGAAAGTCGATGATCTCTGGCGTCGTCGCCGCTCCGGGAACCAAAAGGCCCATCGTCTCGATAACCGCACCGGTGAAGGACATGGATGGGCAGATCATTGGGATACTTGGGGGAGCGTTCGACCTCACCGATCCCAGCATCAGCCAGGTGATCGATGGGATGAGAGTGGGGCGGACGGGGCACACAGAGATTATCGACGAGCAAGGCATCGTCATAGCGAGCACGGATCCAGCCCACATCCTACGGGCCTGGCATCACCCCGAGCTGGTGCCGACGTCGAGAGCAAAGACCTCGTTCGTGACGTCAAGTCTGGCTGTTATGGATCGGGCATTAACGCAAACAGAGGTCGTCGCCTTTGTGTCGCTCACGGCCACTTCCTGGGGCGTGGCCGTCGAGCAGGAGCAGAACGAGGCTTTCGTAACTGCTGGTAAGCTGCGAAACAGGATCCTGGTTTTCACCGTTGTCTCGGTCTTGAGCGCCCTGTTCTTTGCCTGGCTCACCACGCGCAATGTGGTAACGCCGATCAAGCAGTTGACCGCGGCTTCTCAGCGGGTCGCGTCGGGTGACCTCGAGCACACGCTGTTGACCTCGGGAAGCGACGAACTGGGCACTCTGGCGGCGACTTTCAACGCGATGACGGCCAGGCTGCGCGAATCTCGTGAGGAGATCCAACGATGGAACCTGGACCTGGAGGCACGCGTGAGCGAGCGCACCAAAGAGCTCTCCTGTCTCGTCGAGATATCTAAGACCCTCTCCTCGACCCCCGACATCAGCAACTCGCTGCAAACGCTCGTCACCAAGATCGTCGATCTGTTCGAGCACGCCGACTCGGGTTCTTTGTTCCTTTACGACCCGAGGTCCAATACGCTCGTCGCCAAACCGGATTTCAGTCCAGAGGGTTGGAGCCGACACCAGATGCGTCTCAAGCTTGACGAGGGCATCCCCGGCAGCGTCTTCCAGAGCGGTCGTCCGGTGTTGCTGGTCACACCTGGGCCGACGGATGATGGCCCGGACCAGGATAGCGATCGTGCCGTCTCGTCGCAGGCAAACGGCTACGCAGGTGCTTTGCAGACTTGCAGCGTCATCTGTGTGCCGCTAACCCACAAGAACAAGACCGTCGGCAGTTTGGCTCTCTACAGCTTCGATAGGACGAGACCGTTTGTCGAGCCTCATCTGCGGCTGCTGCAGGCGCTGGGCGATCAGATCGCGATCGCCATAGAGAACGAGCGTTTATTGAAAGAGGCCGAACAGGCACGCGCCCTGCAAGAAGCGGACAGGCTGAAATCCGAGTTCATCTCGACCATATCCCACGAACTGCGCACGCCGCTCGCCTCGATCAAGGGCTACACGACAACGCTATTAAGGAAAGACGTCAAATGGGACGAGCAGACCAAAACGGAGTTCCTGGAGATCATCGACGAGGAGAGCGACAAGTTGCGTGAGCTGATCGACAATCTGCTTGAAAGCTCGAAGGTGGAGGCCGGCGCATTGCAGATAAGCAAGCAACCGGTGCTCCTCGACAAGCTCGCGCAGCGAGCGGTGAGTGAAGTGACGCCGAGGGCGAAGAGGTTCGAGTTCGTGGTCGAGTTTCCCCCCCGGTTTCCGATCATCGAGGCGGACCCACGCCGGATCGAACAGATATTGCACAACCTGCTGGAAAACGCCGTGAAATATTCGCCAAATGGTGGTAGAATAATGATCCGCGGGGAAGTCGGCGAAAGCTTTGTGACGGTTAGCGTTGCCGACCAGGGCGTGGGGATTCCCACCGAGCAGATCGACCGCGTCTTCGAGCGGTTTCACCGCGTGGACAACATCCAGACCCGCCACGCCGGCGGGAGCGGGCTGGGGTTGTCAATAGCGCGGGCGCTCGTGGAAGCGCACGGCGGCAAAATCTGGGCACAGAGCACGGTCGGCGAAGGAAGCACGTTCTATTTTACGCTTCCGTTAACATACATCGAAGATCAGGTAGAAATGGAAGAGATAATGTGAAGCCTGCGACCATACTCGTGGTGGACGACGAGCCCCGTCTGGTCAGATTTGTCAAGGCAAACCTTGAATCCGTCGGCTACAAAGTGCTGAGCGCTGGCGATGGCGCGACCGCTTTGGGTCTGGCCGAGACGGGACAACCCGATCTCATCATCCTCGACATCGTGATGCCCGACGTGGACGGCTACGAAGTGTGCCGCCGCATCAGGGAGTTCTCGGACGTGCCGATCGTGATGCTCACGGCCAAGGGCGAAGAGGGCGACAAGGTGAAGGGGTTCGACGTCGGCGCCGACGACTACGTCACCAAGCCTTTCGGGGCTGAAGAGCTGATCGCTCGCGTCAAGGCAGTGCTGCGTCGGAGCCCTTATTCAGACGCTCCAAAGCCACAGCCGCTTTTCGTATGCGGCGATTTCACTATGGATTTTCTGCAGCACAAAGTGACGGTACACGGCAGCGAGAAGAACCTCAGCGCCACCGAATATAAGCTCCTGCACTACCTCGTCACCAACGCCGGCAAAGTGATCGTTCACGAGGATCTGTTAGGTAAGGTTTGGGGTCCTGAGTACCGGGAAGAGGTAGATTACCTCAGGGTCTATATCCACCATCTGCGGCAGAAAATAGAGGACGATCCAGCCAGGCCGCGGTACATCCTCTCCAAACCCAGCATAGGGTATATGTTCGCCAAGCTCTAAAGCACAGGCCTCAGAGCACAAGCTTTAATGCGATCTTAATCCTTCACCCTTCTCTTTTTATGACGCTTTAACACCCCCTAAGTAACATGTGATCCAGAAGTTAGATTCTTTCTTTATGGAGTGCACGCGTGCGCCTCAGAGTTCTCGCCGTGGATGATGACGACAAGATGAGACGGTTGCTTAAAGTGAATTTGGAGACCGATGACGTCGAGGTCCGAGAGGCTGGCAGCGGCGGGGAATGCTTGCGTTTGATGCAGGACGAACCGGCCGACCTCGTGCTCCTGGACCTGGACCTGCCTGATGGCAGCGGTTGGGACGTGCTGGCCACGATGCGTGCCACCGTAGAAACGAGCAGAGTACCGGTGATCGTGTTATCGGTCGTGCCGCCTGACACAAACATGTTGCGGCGCTTCAAGCCAGAGGATTACGTGCAGAAGCCTTTCGACGCTCGCAATCTGACCGAACGGGTCAGAAGGGTTTTGGAGAAGAGAGTCTGCGACGAGTAAGTCGTGAGCTCGCTGGGACAACGGCCCGCGCGCGGGCTGTCACAAAAACAAGGAGGAATCAGCTATGTGGTTCATTATCTCTGTAGTCGCCATTATCGCGTTGGTGTTGGTCTGGTTAGCTATCAGAGTCATCTGGCAGTACGAGCACGGAATCGTCTTCAGGTTTGGGCGCCTGGTCGGCGTGAGGAACCCCGGCTTCAATCTGATCTGGCCGATCATCGACAGGATGATCAAGGTTGACATGCGCGTGATCACGATGGTGGTCGAGCCTCAGGAGGTCATTACAAAAGATAACGTCACCATCAAGGTCGACGCGGTCGTCTATTTCCAGGTGGTCACTCCCGCCTCGGCGGTTGTCAAGGTGCTGGACTACATCAGGGCTACTTCGCAGATCGCTCAGACGACCCTGCGTAGCGTTCTCGGACAATCGGAGCTCGACGAGCTGCTCGCGCACAGAGAAGAAATCAACCAACGTCTGCGCACGATCATCGACGAGCAGACTGAGCCGTGGGGTGTCAAGGTAACGCTGGTTGAAGTGAAGGATGTGCAGTTGCCCGAGACCATGCAGCGAGCTATGGCCAAGCAGGCAGAGGCGGAAAGGGAAAAGCGGGCTAAGATCATTCACGCTCAGGGCGAATATCAAGCAGCCCAGACCCTGGCCGAGGCCGCCGCGATAATGACACGAGAACCCGCCGCCTTGCAGTTGCGGTATATGCAGACCCTGACCGAAATGGCTGGGGAAAAGAACAGCACAATAATTCCGCTCCCGATCGACATTTTGGGCAGTCTTATCGAGAAGTTCCAGAGTGGAAAAGCGTCTTTGGACAAGGTACTGAGCTAACACACCGCAAAAGCCGTAGCAGCGATTCCGGGAGGTTTGAGTGTAGATGGAGAATAAAGTCCGATGGGGGATGGTGATCGATATGCAAAGGTGCATCGGTTGCCAGGCATGCGCCGTAGCTTGCAAAGCCGAAAACGCGGTGCCGCTGGGCGTGTTTCGTAGCTGGGTTAAACAGATCGAAAAAGGGAGGTATCCGGTCGTCACCAAGTCTTTCCTCCCTTCGCTATGCAACAACTGCGAGAACCCGATCTGCGTGCGCAACTGTCCTACTCAGGCGACCTACAAGAGAGAGGACGGGATCGTTATGGTCGATCCGCACCGCTGCATCGCCTGCAA
>JACPRP010000115.1 GCA_016189905.1 Chloroflexota bacterium
GGGCTCGTCCCCCGCCCCGCCCAGCGGGGGACGAGCCCCCGCGCTACATTGCATACGCTCGGTATATCGGTGGCTGCTCCGCTAGCCAAAATCCTTTGCAAACTGCGATAAGCATACATAATAGCAACTTAGACATTTGGTAGACTCCGAATCGGAGTTCATATTCTGCCGCGCGTGTAGGGTCAAACTAGCCGGGGAGCGTTCTGTTTATAGCGTTCTGGATAGCGGGATCGGGGTCTTTCACCTGGATCCAGACTGGCGATCATGTGGCGGCTCGGCCTGGGGCATCCTCGAAAACAGAGTCGAAGAAGTCATTGGCCTTGGCGGCCAATAACTGGTGGTACTCGCGGAAGATGGCGGCAGCCTCTCCGCCCAGCCAGCCATCGGGAAGCAACTCCGTCGGAAGCTCGGGGTCCACGAAGGGGAACTTCCGGTACTCGTGGATCAGCATGAAACGCTCTACGAAGCATTCCCCGTCGTCGATCTTTTCGCCGGCCGCGAGGCGTCGTCGATGGGTATCCAGCCTCTGGCGGTACTTGCTGGTGAATGCTTCGTACTGCTTGTTGATCGAATCGAGCTCCCAGCAGCGTTTGACCAGCGCACGGTGGTCAGAGAAACCCTGGTGGCTGGCCGCGAAGATCTGCACGTGCTTCTCCACGCCCAGGCGCTGAACCAGGCTCCGCACCTCGGCCCGCGTGTCGTGAGGGGACATCCAGGTAGCGTTGCCGAGCATGCCGTAGCCCAGCCAGGATAGCTCCTTGCGCAGACGATAGCGGATGTCCCGCTTATTCTCTGGAATCGAGTATGTGAGCACATACCACTTCCCGTCCCACTGCTTCTGTCTGCCGTAGTAGATGATCTTGGCGCCTTCGCTGAGCAGGCGCTCGCCTTTGGTGGTCAGGGAATAGTAGCTCTTGTTGCCAACACGCTTGACCTTCAACCAGCCCTTTTGCGACATCCGTGAGAGGGTGGATCGGATGGCTTGTTCGGAGAGACCGAATTCGGCAAAGACCTTAATAAGGGACCCGACCCAGACTCTCCCGCCTCGCTGCAGAATGTAGTCGCCATAGAGGGTAAAGAGCATAGACTGAGGTCGCACGACAGAGTTCGGGCCCAACTTCCTCTACCCTGAATATACTGAAATATCGGTATGTCGTCATCGGTGCGACATACCGATATTACTAGCTATTGGTCTGGCTGTCAATAGCCATGCCCGAGATTCTCAACCTGGTTAATATTGACATTGCCCATTGTGTGTTGTATATTGCGTATGTCGTAATTGTGACGACATGCGAGATTTCGCTATACGTTTTGGGCGACATCGCCTTTCTTCTGTAGGTTATCTGGTTAAGTTTTGCATTTGATTTCTTCGTCCCCAATGACGTAGAGTTGAAATGAGAGGGGCTTAACAGTGAGGTACGCCGAGACAGGATATAATCTAGAAATCGATCTAACCCGGGGAAACATCGAGAGAGTAGAGACTGACCCAAAGCTAGCTGAGCTTCATCTGGGGGGTCTGGCCACTACCGCCAAGATATTATGGGACAGGGTTCCCCCGGAAACTGAACCCTTTTCTCCCAATAATCCCCTCATATTTAGCACTGGTCTTCTGTGTGGCACGCCGGCGACGGGGGCTAATCGGACCATCGTTGCGACCGTTTCTCCTCAAACCTTATTAATGGGCTATTCGATGATGGGGGGATTTTTCGCTCCAGAATTGAAGTATGCTGGTTATGACAAGATAATCTTTCGTGGCAAGTCCCCCGATCTCGTCTATATCTACATAAGCAATGACAAGGTCGAGATACGCGATGCTTCTCATCTGAAGGGGAAAGGCGCTGTTGAAACCGTAGATATCATTCAACAGGAGCTGAATGATCCGAAAGTTCAGGTAGCCGCTATCGGCCTGGCCGGTGAAAACAGGGTCTATATGGCTTCCATCGAGCACGGCAGGTCAAGCGCCAGCCGGCTAGGGATAGGCGCCGTGATGGGAGACAAAGGGATAAAGGCGGTAGCGGTCCGTGGAACGAAGGACATCAACGTTGCCCGGCCGGCCGAATTCTATAAGCTCTGCAACGACGTGCTGAAATATATACAGTTCCGTGATGACCATCCAGTTCCAGGGGTGATGCCGATTTTGCAGGGGCTCGGGTCACCGCAAGAGATGAAACACGTCGATGAAGCGTGGCACACTCAAAACTTTATGTGGGGGAACTCTCGCGTTCGCAAGAGAGATTATTGGACGCCGGAAGTCGAAGAGAAGTGGCGGGGAACCCAGGAGAGTGTGCGGAAGAGGTTGATAAGCTGCTACAACTGCCCGATGAAGTGTGGGGCGGTGATCTCGGTTCCGGGGCTTTCAACCTATATGATGAAATGCTTCTCGAAGCTTACTTACACGATGGCGGCCTTCGCCGATCTGGATTTTGGTTTTAGAATCGCGCAGCGGGCCACGGAGTATGGCGTGGACGGATTCTCGACGCCGCAGGTTATGGCCTTCGCCGTCGAGCTTTATGAAAACGGCATCTTGACCGACGCCGACTTGGAAGGATGCCCAGCCGATAACGAGGGAAGATTTTACTGGCTGCTCGACAGAATAGTTCGGCGAGAAGGGATCGGAGACGTGCTCGCCAATGGCACTTACTGGGCGGCCCAACACATTGGCAAGGGCGCAGAAGAATTCGCTCACAACAATATCAAGAAGCACGAGCAGTTGCCTCTCAAGCTGGGAATGCTGAACCCCGTTTATTACCTGATGTATTGCACCGGCGAGAAGGCTAACATCACTCAGATCGAGGGCCAGTTCCCACAATCGCCTTTCCCCACAATGGCGGAGAGAGAAGAGTTCGTCAAGGATTGGATCCAGGTTCCCGATGAGAAGTTCAAGCAATATTTGCTGGGCTGGGAGCTGCGCGGAGAACGCTCGAATCCATATTACCCAACGATCGACATGTCTGTCGACATCGTCGACTGGCAAGAGAAGATGCACTACATCGATGATGCCGTCGGTATGTGCGCCGGTCTGTCATCGTTTCCCCTGAAGCCTCCTTATCACATCCACAATTATCCAGCTATTATCTCGGCGGCGACTGGGCTCGAAATGAACGAGGATAAGCTCACGGAAATATATAACAGGAATCGCAATCTGATCAGAGCCTTCAACGTGAGAAGGGGCTTGAGGCGGGCGGATGAGAAGCCGCCAGAGGATCATTGGAAGAACAGGTTCCCTGAGCTCGAAGAAAAGCTGTTGGACGCGTACTACAAGTTCAAGGGCTGGGATAATGACGGTATTCCTACAAAAGAGACTTTGCAGCGATTGGATTTGGGTTATGTGGCTGAAGACCTCGAACAGAGGGGGATCATAAAGTAATGAGCATGGTAGTTAATAAGAAGCTAAAGAAGAGAATCAGGATCGACGTCGACAAGTGCAATGGCTGCCGGGCGTGTGAGATGATCTGCTCCGCCTTTCACGCGACGCCAAAGTATAGTAGTAATAACCCGGAGAGGTCCCGCATTCGGGTGATGTTTGAGCCGCTCAGAAACATCTATGTTCCCGTATACGCGGGCGAGTATACCGCGTCCGAATGTATGGGCAAGAACGAATATGTGATCGATGGGAAGAAATACGACGACTGCGGTTTCTGCAGGGCTGCCTGCCCGTCCAGGACGCTTTTCCACGAACCCGATTCCGGTCTTCCTCTCAAATGCGATATGTGTGAAGACAATCCCCCAGATGAAGAGCCGCTATGTGTCCAGTGGTGCATCACCGATGCCCTGGTTTACGAGGAATATGAAGGGGAAGAAACAGAAGAAGATGTGAAGATCGCGGACGTGGACATCAGCATGGAAGAGATGGTAGCCAAGTATGGGTTACAGAAGGTATTAGAAACCGTTGCCCGAATGGCGCAGAAGGGCTAAGACGATAACGTGAAGTTAAGAGGGTCAATATCGTGGAAACTGTAGCCCCCTTTAAAGAGGTCATAGACGAGATAAAAGAGAAGGGTGGCGACGCCATCAGTCGCTGCTTTCAATGCGGAAAATGCGATACTGTGTGTCCCTGGAACAGGGTCACACAGTTCAGCATGCGCAAGCTGATCCGCGAGGCCACCTTTGGCCTGAGCGAGATAGAGACTGAAGAGATATGGCGCTGCACCACCTGCGGTAAGTGTCCGCAAGTCTGTCCTCGGGACGTAAAGCAGATCGACGATATGATCGCGATACGCAAGATGGCGACGGGGTACGGTGTCTTCCCTGCCGCTGTCCAGCTTGTCCGCTCCATAAGCGCAGGCCTTACAGCCCAAGGCAACCCCTTCAACGAAGATCGATCGAAGCGAGCGGAATGGACCCAGGGCCTATCGGTGAAGACCTTTGCCGAAGGGATGGAAGTCTTATACTTCCCCTGCTGCTACACCGCCTATGACCCGAGGCTAAAGAAGGTGGCGCAAGCCACAGCCAAGATTCTCAATAAAGCGGAAGTGGATTACGGGATACTGGGCTCCAAGGAGAATTGTTGCGGAGAAAGCATCCGGAAGACAGGCAATGAGGACCTGTTCAAGCGCCTGGCCAAGGAAAACATCAAGGCTTTCATCGAAAATGGAGTGAAGAAGATCCTGGTTTCTTCGCCTCATTGCTACCAGGCGTTCAAGAATGAGTACTCGGAGTTCAAGGTGAACTTCGAGGTTGTGCATATCTCCGAGTACCTACCCGAGCTTATCGATAGCGGTAGACTGCGGATCACTAAGGAGTATGAGAAGAAAGTTACGTATCACGACCCGTGTTACCTGGGTCGACACAATGGCATATTTGACCAGCCGCGAGAAGCCTTGAAGAAGATACACGGCCTGGAGTTGCTGGAGATGGCAGAGGCGCGCGAAAACAGTCTCTGTTGTGGAATGGGCGGCGGCAGGATCTGGATGGAGACGCCCAAGTCTGAAAGGTTCTCCAACATCAGAATTGAAGATGCTGTTGAGGATGGGGCTCAGGAGATCGTCACCGCCTGCCCTTATTGCATCACCAGTCTTGAGGATAGCAGGGTTGTCATGAATCGCGCTGACGTCATAGAGGTTAAGGACATCACCGAAATTCTTCAGGATGTGATTTAGAGGACGAAGGATCCAATCGTGTAAGCAGCGATTGGCGGATCGGATATGACAGGTGTGGCAGCGACTATAGCCTGCGATAGACCTGATGAGGTGATAGAAAGTGGAAGAGCTCATCGACAAAGAACGAATTGTAGAGCAGGTTTATAAAAGCCTTGGAGACAATAATTTTGGCGACGTAATGGTTGTCGGCGGAGGGATCAGCGGCATCCAGGCCTCTCTCGATCTTGCCAAAGCGGGCTTCAAAGTTTACCTCGTCGAAAAAGGACCTGCCATAGGTGGCCATATGGCCCAGCTTGACAAGACCTTTCCCACCAATGATTGCTCGATGTGAATACTCTCGCCTAAACTGGTCGAGGTCGACCGGCATCCAAACATAGAGGTTCTGACTTATACTGAGATTGACAGGGTGGCAGGGGAAGCAGGGAACTTCGATGTTGCGCTAACCAAAAAGCCCAGATACGTCAATGAGAGCATATGCACGGGTTGTACTACCTGTGCCGAATACTGCCCGGTGAAATACCCCGATCAATTCAATCAGGACATATCGCAGAATAAAGCCGTCCATATTTACTTCGCTCAGGCAGTTCCCCTTGTCTCTTACATAGACGAAAGCTGCATTTATCTAAAAGAAAAGAAATGTCGTATTTGCGAATCGGTATGTAAGCAAAAGGCCATAGATTTCGGTCAAAGGGCGGAGAAGCGAGAAGTAAGCGTCGGGGCGATAATTCTGGCTCCTGGCCTCGAGCCGTATGATCCCAAGGTGAGGGGGGACTATGGCTACGGGAAGATGCAGAATGTCGTAACAAGCATGGACTTTGAACGGCTGGCATGCGCCACCGGGCCGTACGAAGGTGAGATACTGCGTGCTTCCGATAAGAAGCATCCTCATAAGATAGCCTGGATTCAATGCGTCGGTTCCAGGGCGGTTACCCCTGGCAGCAACAGCTACTGTTCAGCCGTCTGCTGCACCTATACACAGAAGCAAGTGATTGTGACCAAAGAGCATGACGCAGGGGTAGAATGCACGATATTCCATAACGATATTCGTTCCTATGGGAAGGATTTTGAGCGATTTTACGAGAGGGCGGCGAACCTGCCTGGGGTTCGGTTTATCCGAAGCTACGTATCGATAGGGAAAGAGGATCCGAAAACCAAGAACGTCTCCATACGGTACGCGACGCCCGACGATGGAGTAAAAGAGGAAGAATTCGATATGGTGGTACTATCCGTCGGATTGGCCCCTCCTGCTGGTTTTAAGGGCCTGGCGGATAAGTTCGGCATCGAGCTCAATTCTCACGGATTCTGTAAGACAGAGCCTTTCAATCCGATGAAGACCAGCAGGCCTGGGATCTTCGTAAGCGGAGGTTTCCAGGGGCCTACGGATATTCCCGAGGCAGTTTTTACCGCCAGCGGGGCTAGCTCCCAGATCGGTGAATTCCTTAACTTCAGGCGTGACAGGCTGACGACAGAGAGGAAATACCCGCTGGAAAGGGATGTCTCGGGAGAGGCGCCCAAGGTTGGTGTCTATGTGTGTCATTGTGGCACGAATATCGGCAAGGTCGTAAATGTTCCTTCCATGGTTGAATATGCTATGACCCTACCCAATGTTGTCTACGCCAAGGAGCAACTGTTTTCATGCGCCACGAACAGCGCCAAAGAAATAGCAGACCTGGCAAGGGAAAAAGGGCTCAATCGAGTGGTTATCGCTGCTTGCAGCCCCAGGACGCTCGAAGGGTTGTTCAGGGATACCCTTCGGGAGGCAGGAATCAATCAATATTACCTGGAGATGGCCAATGTCAGAGAACATTGCTCCTGGGTCCACTCGAAAGAAAAGGAAGAAGCCATTCAGAAGGCAAAGGATTTAATCCGGATGTCGGTGGCACGGGCCAGCCGTTTGGAGCCATTGCAGGAATTTGATCTACCGGTTAACAAGGCGGCGTTAGTGATTGGCGGCGGCATCGCCGGCATGACTTGCGCTCTCTCCATAGCCAACCAGGGGCATCATGTTCACCTGGTGGAGAAAGAAGCCGACCTGGGCGGCACGGCGAGAAGGATTCATGCCACTCTGGAAGGGATGGATGTTCAGGCATATCTGCGTGACCTTATACGCAAGGTGTATCAGCACCAACTGATACACGTGTACACCGATGCGACGATCACGGATGCCAGTGGCTATGTAGGAAACTTCGCCACCAGGGTGAAGTGTGACCGAGGCCTGATAGAGATAAAACACGGCGCCACCGTCATCGCCGTTGGCGCTGACATATATCAGCCAACCGAATACCTTTATGGCAAAGATGACCGGGTAATGACGCACCTCGAGCTGGATGAGCAGATCAACAAGGGCGATGAAAGGGTTATTGACGCCGAAAGCGTGGTAATGATCCAATGCGTCGGCTGCAGGAATGAAGACAGGAATTACTGCAGCAGGGTTTGTTGTAGCGAGTCTATTAAGAACGCCTTGACGCTGAAAAAGAAGAATCCTGCGGCGGATGTTTACATTCTCTTTCGAGATATCAGAACCTATGGGTTCAAGGAGGATTATTACCGTGAAGCGTCGAGTAAAGGTGTACGGTTCATCCGCTTTGAGCCGCAGGACCCGCCTCTGGTGGAGGCCGTTAAGGATGGTGGTCGGTCTGTTCTGAGGGTTACCGTGACGGATCCCATTTTGGGGAAGAAGCTTGAAATAGATGCTGACATCATCGCTCTGGCCGCGGCAGTGGTCCCCACCCCGGGCAACACGGAGATATCTAAATTATTCAAGGTCTCTCTGGGACCGGATGACTTTTTCAAAGAAGCCCACGTCAAATTGCGACCTGTCGAGTTTGGTACAGAGGGCGTTTATCTTTGTGGAATGGCTCACTATCCCAAGCACATGTCAGAAACGATCAACCAGGCTTATGGGGCCGCGGGGCGGGCATTAACGCTTCTCTCACACGACACCGTCGTCGCCTCCGGCTCTGTCTGTGATGTGAATGAGAAACAGTGCATGGCTTGCGGGCATTGCATCAAAGCCTGTACGTATGGTGCGATAGATTGGCGCCAGACACGAGACGGCAACAAGGCGCTGGTTAATCCTATTCTTTGCAAAGGATGTGGCCTCTGTAACTCAAAGTGTCCCACAGGGGCTATTCAATTGAGACATTTCACCGATGACGCGCTAACATCCCAAATTGACGCGGCGGTTCCAGACGAGGAAAAGGTAATAGAACAAGCCTACGCGGCGGTTGGAGCCGTGTAGCAGTATACGGCAGAGACCGACGTGTCCTTCGGCCGAAGGACGCGTCGGTCTGCACCCGACCGGCATTTGAGCCATGGGCAATTCTGGGAGGGGAAAAGCATCACTGGCAAAGGAGGTGAGCAACGAATGAGTCGAGGACTTGAATTCAAACCAAAAATACTTGGATTTGTATGCCATTGGTGAGGATACGGCGCTGCCGATTTAGCTGGAGTTTCCAGACTACAGTATGCAACTGAAACGAGACTTATTCGCGTGATGTGTACCGGTAGAGTCGACCTGGAATTCGTGCTCCGGGCCTTCTCAAACGGAATGGATGGGGTGTTCATTGTTGGCTGCCGCTTAAATGAATGCAATTATGTCACTCAAGGTAATTACCACGCTCTAAACATGGCGCTGCTATCTAGAAGACTATTGGAACACATCGGGCTGAACCCAGTGAGGTTGAGCATCGATTTCATGTCTGCCGGCGAAGGCATCCGGTTTGCCGAAGTTAATAACGACTTCGTCAAGAAGGTGAAGGAGTTAGGACCGCTTGGCGAAGGTGAAGGGATAGACAAAGAAGAGCTGAAGACCAAGCTCGCAGGAATTAGAAAGCTAGTCCCCTACATTAAGCTGGAGAAAAACGACAAGCTGGGGGTACCACTCAGGAATAGAGAAGAATATGACAGTTATTTCACGCTTGAAGAGATAGACAGCCTGGTTCGTGATGCGGTCTCGTACTATATCATACCTGACAAGTGCCAGGCCTGTATGATCTGCGCCAGGAGATGCCCTGCTCAGTCGATAATCAGTGGCAAGAACCAGATCCACGTCATCGAACAGGAGAAATGTATAAGGTGCGGAACCTGCCTTGAGGTTTGCCCGGCTCGATTTAACGCGGTGACAAAGCTATCCGGCGAGCCTGTTCCGCCGCCCATTCCTGAAGAGAGAAGAACCTTAGTTAGAAAGGCTTAAGGCAAAGAAGACGTTCGCCAGCAAGGAGGCTGTCCATTTATACACAAGCCCCCAGGAATCTCTAATGAGCTTGCCCGCTTTGTGATAAATTCCAATCGACTGTTCGGGCAAACTGGTAGTGTCGTGGACTTTTGCCTCCAAATCCAGTAAAATACCGAGTGCCGGCCCAATGACCGGCGTTTGTCCATCCCGGGTCCTCAGGCCCTCCAGGAGACAAGCCAATGCTTCCAAATGGTATAAATGATGACAATAATCCTGTCGGCGCAGTTATGGTCGTGGGCGGGGGCATCTCAGGCATGCAAGCTTCCCTCGATCTTGCCAGTTCCGGGATCAAAGTCTACCTCGTCGAGAGCTCGCCAGCGCTTGGCGGCAAGATGGTTCAGCTTGACAAGACGTTTCCCACCAACGATTGTGCAACGTGCATAGTCTCTCCCAAGCTGGTCGACGTCGCACGCAATCCAAACATCAAGCTGATGACCTACTCCGAGGTTCTCTCGGTCAGCGGCTCGGCCGGCGATTTCCACGTTAAAATCAAGCAGAAAACACGCTACGTCGATATGGACAAGTGCACAGGGTGCGGCGAATGCGCGCGCGTCTGCGTCTGGCGAGGCCGCGTCTCCTCCGAGTTCGACGCCGGCATGGGCAAGCGCGGCGCAGCCTATATCCCGTTCGCGCAGTCAGTGCCCCTCGTCGCCACCATCGATCCTAACTCCTGCCTCCTCTTTACACGCGGAAAAGGCAGGTGCGCCGCGCCTTGCTCCAAGAACTGTGGGCCTAAGGCCATCGACTTCGAAATGCAGGACAGCGAGATCGAGATCGATGTCGGGGCGGTGATCGCCGCTCCAGGCTACGAGTTGTACGATGCCACGCTTTCCGAGGAACTGGGCTACGGCCGGTATCCTAACGTCCTGACCAGCATCCAGTTCGAGCGCCTGCTCAGCGCCTCGGGCCCAACGCGCGGCAAGGTGCTGCGGCCATCGGACCAGGAGGAGCCCCACAAGATCGCCTTTCTCCAGTGCGTCGGCTCTCGGGATCAGAAACACAACTACTGCTCATCGGTTTGCTGTATGTACTCCACGAAGGAGGCGATGCTCGCCAAGGAGCATGCGCCTGGCACCGATATCTCAGTCTTTATGATGGATATCCGCGCCTTCGGTAAGGGCTTCGACGCCTATTATGAGCGGGCTAAGAACGAGCACGGCATCAAGTACATCCGCTGCCGACCGTCGTCGCTGAAAGAGATACCGTCTTCCAAGAGCCTGCTGATTCGCTATGAAAGCGAGGACGGCAGGATTCTCGAAGAAGAGTACGATATGGTGGTCCTCGCCGTCGGGATGGAGCCGGCGAAGCGCGTCGGGGAACTGGCGGAACGCCTGGGGATTAAGCTGAGCGCCGAGGGCTTTTGCAAGACGGACGAGTTTGCGCCGCTGGATACCAGCAGGCCGGGAATTTTCGCCTGTGGTCCGTTCGTCGAGCCAATGGATATTCCCGACAGCGTTATGACTGGTAGCGGAGCGGCCGCCCAGGCGCTGGCGCTGGTTTCTCGCTCCCGCGACACGCTCGTCAGCGAGAAGGAATATCCTCCAGAGATAGATACCAGCGGCGAGGAACCACGCATTGGCGTATTCGTGTGCCACTGTGGTACGAACATCGCCGGCGTGGTCGACGTGAAATCGGTCGCCGAGTACGCCTCGCAATTGCCCGGGGTGGTCCGTGCTGAGACCACGATATACGCCTGCGCGCAGGATAACATTCAGACATTGAAGCTCAAGATGAAGGAGTTTGGCCTCAATCGCCTGGTGATCGCGGCCTGCAGCCCGCGCACCCACGAGCCGCTCTTCTCGGACACCATCCGTGAGGTCGGCATCAACCCCTTCATGTTCGAGATGGCCAACATCCGCGACCAGTGCTCCTGGGTTCACTCGAAAGAGCCGGACAAAGCGACGGATAAGTCCAAGGACCTGGTGCGGATGGCGGTGGCGCGGTCCAGGCTGCTCGAGCCGCTGTATAAGACGAAGCTGGGCGTGAACAGTAAGGCCGTAGTTATCGGTGGCGGGGTCGCCGGTATGACAGCGGCTCTCTCCCTCGCCGATCAGGGGTTCGGCGTCTTCCTGGTCGAGCGCGAGCCGCAGTTGGGCGGCAATCTCCACAAGCTGCGCTACTCAGTTAGCGGCGAAGACTACCGCCCCTTTGTAGATTCGCTCGTAGAACGGGTGATGAGCAATCCTCTCATCGACGTCATCACCCAGGCGACCGTAACCGCGCTGACCGGCTTCCTGGGCAATTACAAGATGACGATCGTCGAGCCGGGCGGGCAACGCGTGATCGAACACGGCGCGGTTGTCGTCGCCACCGGCGGACGAGAATATCGCGGCGAAGAGTATTTGTACGGGCAGGACAGTCACGTGCTTACCCAGCTCGAGCTGGAGCAAAAGATAGCCGACAGTCCGGGCGAGATCGCCAAAGTGAAAAACGTCGTGATGATTCAATGCGTCGGGCCGGCGGCGAAGAGCGGTGGCTATTGCAGCCGGGTGTGCTGCACGACCTCGCTGAAGAACGCCATACGCATCAAGGAGATGAACCCGGACGCCAACGTTTACGTCATCGCCAAGGACATACGCACCTACGGTTTCAAGGAGCAGGTTTACACCGAGGCGCGCTCTAAAGGCGTCATCTTCCTGCGCTATGAGGAAGGACACGAGCCGAAAGTCGAGCGAGTCGACGGCAGATTGCGCATCACCGCCAACGACCACGTGCTGCACGAGCCGGTTACGCTGGATGCCGATCTGCTGGTGTTGACGACGGGCATCGTTCCCAGCGAAGGCAACGATATCCTGGCGCCGGCGCTCAAGGTACCTCTAACCAAAGAAGGATTCTTCCTCGAGGCGCACATCAAGCTGCGACCCGTCGACTTCGCCTCGGAAGGCATCTTCGTCTGCGGCCTGGCGCACTATCCCAAGTTCATAGGCGAGAGCATCGCACAGGCCCTGGCCGCCGCGGCCCGGGCCGCCACGGTCCTCTCGCGACCTCAACTCGAGGTTGGCGGCTCTGTCGCCGTCGTCGAACAGAGGAAATGCGCGGGTTGTCTGACCTGCGTACGGGTCTGCCCATACAAGATACCAAAGATCAATGCCAACGGCGTTGCCGAGATCGAAGTCGCCGAATGCCACGGCTGTGGCACCTGCGTCGCCGAGTGTCCGGCCAAGGCGATTCAGTTGATGCACTACCGTGATGGACAGGTCACGGCGAAGGCTGAGGCATTGTTCGCGGAGGTGATATGAGCTTCGAGCCTAAGATCATAGCATTCTGCTGCCATTATTGTGCGTTTGCCGCGGCTGACCTGGCCGGGTCGATGCGGCTTTCATACCCATCTAACGTCAAGATAGTCAAGATTCCCTGCACCGGCAGGGTGGACGTGATACACCTCCTCAAGGCGTTCGAGAAGGGCGCGGACGGAGTCTACGTGGCCGGCTGCCTCGAGGGTAACTGCCATTATATTGAGGGCAACATCTGGGCAAAGAAGCGCGTCAAGTCCGTAAAGAAGCTTCTTGACGATATCGGGATAGGCGGCGAACGTCTGGAAATGTACAATATGTCCGCCGCGATGGGGCAGCGGTTTGCCGAAGTCGCGAATGAGATGACTGAGCGTATCCGGCAGTTAGGGCCGAGCCCCTTGAAGCGCAACCTTTCCGACGAGTCCAACGATGGTTGCGAAGAAACGTGCTCGACTGAGACTCCCGAGCGTAGTACCGTGGAGGTTTGACTCTGCAATGATCATCGCCGAACAGAAACCCCTAAAAGAAATCCGTGAGATGATCGCGCCATACAAGAAGGTGCTGGTCGTCGGCTGCGGAACGTGTGTCACCGTTTGCCTGTCAGGCGGTGAGAAAGAAGTCGGCGTGTTGGCCTCGACGCTGCGGCTCGCCGATGCCGTGGATGGCAACGAGAGAGAGTTCGTCGAGCAAACCATCACGCGTCAATGCGAGGACGAGTTCATCGAGCAACTGCGTGGCAACGTCGAGAAAGTCGATGCCGTGCTCTCGCTCGGCTGCGGCGTGGGTGTGCAGGATATCGCCGCAATATTTCCTGAAATCCCCGTCCTACCCGGCCTCAACACCACCAGCTTCGGCCGACCGTCCGAGCAAGGCGTCTGGGTCGAGGAGTGCGCCGGCTGCGGCGATTGCATCCTCGACGAGACCGGCGGCATTTGTCCGATAGCGCGCTGCGCCAAGAACCTGCTCAACGGGCCCTGCGGCGGCTCGCACGGCGGCAAGTGCGAGATATCCGACGATACGCCGTGCGCCTGGGCGCTGGTCTACGAGCGTCTCGGCAGGCTGGGCAAGCTGAAAACATTGGAAGAGATCAAGCCGGCCAAGAACTGGTCGACGGCTGGGCATGGTGGCCCGAGAAAGATGGTTAGGGAGGACCTCAGGAAATGAAGTCGGGAAGTAACCTCGAAAGAGTCCTGCAGTCCGGCAACTTCGCCGTGACCGGAGAGTTGGGCCCGCCAAAGAGCGCCGACCCTGAGGTCATCCGCAAGAAGGCTGGCATTCTCAAGGGCCACGTCGACGCCGCGAACATCACCGATAATCAAACGGCGGTCGTGCGACTTTCCAGCATCGCCGCCGGCGCCATCGTCATGCCGCTCGCCGTCGAGCCGATCATTCAGATGACCTGTCGCGACCGCAATCGCATCGCCATCCAGAGCGACCTGCTGGGCGCCGCCGCGCTGGGCATGAAGAATCTGCTCTGCCTGACCGGCGATCATCAGAAGTTCGGCAACCATCCGCAGTCCAAAGGCGTTTTCGATCTGGATTCGATCAATCTGTTGAAAATGGTGCGGGACATGCGGGATGAAAAGAAGTTCCAGTGCGGCGATGAAATAACCGGCAAGGAGCCGCGCCTCTTCGTCGGCGCCGCCGAGAACCCGTTCGCCGACCCGTTCGAGTTTCGCGCACTGCGACTGGGCAAGAAGATCGCCGCCGGGGCGGATTTCATCCAGACCCAACTGGTCTACAACGTGCCCAAGTTCGCGAAATGGATGGAGATGGTCCGCGAGCTCGGCCTGCACGAGAAGTGCAAGATTCTGGCTGGCGTCGGCCCGATCAAGTCGTTGGGCGCCGCCCGATATATGGCGACCAAGGTGCCAGGGCTCGACGTGCCTGACGAGATCGTCGCCAGACTCAAAGGCGCGGAGAACGTCAAGGCCGAGGGCATCAAGCTGTGCATCGATATAATTCAGCAGGTCCGAGAGATCAAGGGAGTTGCCGGTGTGCACATTATGGCGATCGAATGGGAGGAAGCCGTCCCCGAGATCGCCGAGGGCGCTGGTCTTCTCCCCAGGCCTCAGATCGCGGCATCAGAAGCCAACATGGTCGCGGCGGAGTAGGCTGCGGGGAGGACATATGGCAACTTCAGCACTGAAAACAGACGTCACATTGGCCAAAGAAATCCAGACGAGGTGCGGTCAAAACGCCTATCTCTGCTATTCTTGCAAGAAGTGTACTTCGGGCTGCCCGCTGGCCGATCATATGGACCTGACGCCGGCGGAGATGATGCGAGCGTTGCAGTTCGGGCAGATCGACAGAGTGCTGAATAGCAAGACACTCTGGCTCTGCGCCTACTGTGAAACCTGCTTCACGCGCTGTCCGCAGAAGATCGACATACCGGCGATAATGGACACGCTCAAGCAAATCGCCCAGGAACGGGGGGTAAAGCCGAAGCTGCCCAGCGTGGCCCAGTTCAACGAGCTGGCGCTCCGCTCCGTCAACATGTTCGGTCGTGTCTACGAGCTCGGCTTGATGGGCGAGCTGAACCTGCGGACCGGGCAGATATTGAAGGACGCCGATCTGGGCCTAAAGCTGTTTAAGACCGGCAAGCTCAAGCTCCTGCCACGGTGGGTGCGTTACTCGAAACCGAAAAAGAAGGCCAGAGCCGCGAACAATACCAAGTCCTTCACTCGCTTGCAAACGGATCGAGTGAAGGACAAGCGCGTGGCCTATTATCCCGGTTGCTCGCAGCATTCGACTGGCACAGAGTACGACATGTCCGTGAGAGCGGTGGCGCAGAAGCTCGGCCTGGAACTCGTCGAACCGGAGAACTGGGTCTGCTGCGGCGCCGGCGCGGCCCACGCCAAGTCACAAGAGCTTGCCGTGGCGCTGCCATTCAAGACCCTCGCCATCATCGAGGCCGAGGGCGACACCAGGATGACGACTCCTTGCGCCGCCTGTTTCTCGCGCTTCCGCACGGCGATACACAACGCCGAGGCTAACCCGGCGCTAAAGAAGGCCGTCGATAATAGCATCGGCTACGAGTACGAAGGAACCGTCAAGGTCGACAACGTGGTCACCACTTTCCTCGAAGACGTCGGGCTCGAGGCTATCGGCGCCGGGGTGACCAAGCCGCTCAAGGACCTCAAGGTCGTGTGCTACTACGGTTGCTTGCTTACCAGGCCGCCCGCGGTGACGGCGGACGAACACCCCGAGTATCCGATGTCGATGGATCTGATCGTCCGGAAGCTCGGCGCGACGACGCTCGACTGGTCATACAAGACCGAATGCTGTGGCGCCAGTCTGATGCTCACCCAGACGAATATCGCCCTCGATCTCAGCCAGCGAATCCTGGAAAAAGCGCTCGAAGTCGGCGCCGAGGCAATCGTCGTCGCGTGCTCTTTCTGCCAGGGGAACCTCGATAACCGACAGGAGCAAATCGAGCGACGCGCCGGCAAAAAGATTGGCCTGCCGATCATCTATTTCACCCAATTGATGGGCCTGGCGATGGGGCTCACGCCCAAAGAGGTCGGACTGGAGAAGCTGTTCGTCAGCCCGGAGGCCATGCTGCGGGGCAAGAATCTGATCGACTAGTCCCACATTTCGTACCCTCCGAGAGGGGTGGAAATTCCGTTGTGACTCAAAGTCTTTTGGCAGCCCGTACACTGCCGCTCGTGCCGTCTTATGCCTGATTCTGGTTATTACAGGCCGAGAGGCGCGGAATATGGGTCTAGTGTTCCTGACGGTGCCAGCTTTGACACAAGATGATAGACGTGATATTATTCTCTATGGGCCTGGTGGTGTAATGCTAGCACGGGCGCTTGTCTTCAGCCCATTTCTACGGAACTGGTTTGAAGCCAATCGCCAAGTGGAGGGTTCAAGTCCTTCCCCAGGTCCATATTTTATTTATTGGTCCATCCGGCTTAAGCGCCCCTACCCCACTCAAAGAGTATGTGCTCGTGAGTAAGCTTGATCCCTTTAAGGCTAGGCGCTCCATAGCAAAGATCAGACTTGAAGATGGGCTGCGACAGGTCAATGATCTATATTGGGGCAGTTCTATTTCGACGCAATTCGCCAGTATCGCTTCAGAGCTCACCCGCCTAGAGTCATTTGCCGCATCTAACCCAGCATTTCGAGGACAGGGACGACTCCAACGGGCAAACATTCCGCAGCTTCTAGCTGACGTCGAAGTAGAACTCCCTAAATTTATTGTGATCCTTCTTTTCTCCTATTTTGAACCGTACCTACGGGATGTCTGCATGTCCGGTGTCCTGAGCAACCCCTGTATAGCCATCGGCTCTTCGTCCTCCATCAATGGTGGGGATATCGCCGCCGATGATAATCTCCTGAACATTATCGAGCGTTTATCTTCACCTCTAGTGGAGAATTGGCTTAAGGGCAGCTATGCTGAGCGTTTTAGAGATATGCGACGGGCCTTCAGTATTCCCGAACAGGTCACAAAACCTCACGTGCCCATATTAGACGATTATTACGCCAAACGTAATTGTATCGTACATCGACAAGGAATTATTGATGACAGGTCAAAGAGATACTTTCAGGGTGACACCAGGAATACAATTGGTGGTCAAGTGAATATAAACCAGTCTGATCTGCTCACTTTGCACAAGGCAATTCACGACGTTGCCGATCAAATCGATAGGCATATGGTTGAGAACCATATCAAGAATTGCGAGATGCTACGCTTCTTACACCGGACGCACCGAGACCATCCAGACTGGAAAGCGACGGACATTACAAGAGAAATACTCCGGCTGAGAATGGATACGCTCAGCAGAAATCTGGTCGCCCGTGTGCTGGCAATACGAGAAAAGTAATCGTGCCGACTAACTGTGTTACCGGCTCAACAACCGTAATTCGCATAGCCACCTCCGGTCAGCTTGGTCCACGCGCGGGGCGGTCTCTACTTTACACATTGCGCCACCCCTGTTAGGGGGGGCGAAACATGGGACTAGTGTATTGTGCATCGCGTGGGAGTTGATATAATAGAGATACGACGTGTGGAGGAAGCGCTCGCGCGCTTCGGCGAGCGCTTGCTAGCGCGCGTTTACACCGACGCCGAAATCCAGTTCTGCCGAGGGCGAGTGCCAGAGCTGGCGGCGCGCTTCGCCGGGAAGGAGGCGATATCCAAGGCGCTGGGCACGGGCCTCAGGGGCATCGCCTGGCGCGAGATGGAGATCTTACCGGACATGCGCGGCAAGCCGCTGGTCGTGCTGCATGGCCGGGCTCTCCAACGAGCCAAAGCAATTGGCCTGACCGACTTCGACATCAGCCTTTCACACACGCACGAGCACGCCATAGCTATGGTCATCGCCAGCGACCATTAATCTCATGCATCGTAAATGTGATGCTGTCCGAGGGTCTCGACTGGCTCGAATAGTGGCATATTTGCAGGCACCCAGCGGGGGACAAGCCCTCAGGAGTGGGCAGGATTTAGCTTTCGTTCTAACACTAGGCAGCCTCTAAGGTTTGACTTTGGTTTGGAGAATGAGGGAATTGATTGGCAGCGGCCCCTTCGGGGGCAATTCGATAGGCAAGTTGTGTCAGGGTTGTGCTGAGCCAGTACCGCCAGTCGTGGCCACGGTCGTGGATCACCTGCCGACCGCGCCAAAACGTGCTCAAGCGGTCCGTGGTGGTCCATTGCTGCTGGCGCGCCCGAGCCTGTCCTTCGACAGCTCGGCCGGCCTCCGCGCCAATGACGGCCTGTATAATATACGCAAGGGTAGCCAAACCAATCAACCCGTCAAGACTGTCGATATCAGTTTCGTGGGCAGCCACCACCTCCAAATCCCAGCTCTTCAAGTCACGATAGGTGCCTTCCGTGCTAAAACGACGGCCGTATCGCAGTATTGCCTGCGAGCAATCGTCCGCTGTGCTGAACAAAGCCCAGATAGTATCCGTGTTAGGAGCCTGAGGCTGCCCCTTGCTGAGCAAATGGGTGGTCCTGCGTTTTTCTCGCGCGAGGCGGCGGGCTTGATCGGCAGGACCCATTTGGTGGGCTGGGTAAGTAGGCACACCACGCCCAATGACCAGCAGCGCCAATGCCCCAGCTTTATTCCGATGCTGGTAGGAAGCGCGGTAGTTGAACCATGCTCCGGGGGTAATCCCACCCATCAGATCGCCCACCTTAATGGCGCGCCCATTTCCCAGTCGCACCCAATCCCCTGCCCGCAGCCGAATAGTATATCCGAATGGCAGCCGCTCACGCCAATCATCAAGAGCACGAAACAGTTTCAAGCTGGGGAAGCCACGGTCGGCCAACAGATGAACAGGCCTATCCTTGGGCCACAACGACAGCGTACGGTTCACAAGAGCCACCACGCTCGGCGTGAAACTGTTTTTGGGCCAGGGATAGGGCAGAATGCACCACGAGATGGGCAGAACGCGACCGTGGAACTTGACGCCGAGGGTAAATATCTCCCAACGAAGGCAACGGGTACTATCGAGGACCAACATAATCTCAGCATCGGGCACGATGCACAGGACAGCCCGAATAAGGAACTGAGTGAGATAACGGCTAGACAACTGGGAGCGGTGGATGGTACGACGGACGCGGCGCATGGCCTGACGAGCCTGTGCAGTGCGCAGACTGGGCAGAGAGCGAGCAAGATCGGATGGATGCAGCGACTGACAGAGGAGCAGAGCCCAAACCAACTCAGTTATGGAGCGGAGGCTAGCCGAGTGCATTGAGCCGAAAAGAGCGTATAGACATTGGACAAAGAGTGGGTATAATGTGGAATCAGGGACAAACATGGGTGCCATCCTTGTTCTCGCAGGAACTAGCTGCGTGAATATGTTCATGGTCTCATGTCTTGTCCCTTTTGTCACCTGCTTCAACATAAGAATCCTGCCCACTCCTGAGGGACAAGCCCCCGCGCTACAGACTGCTGTTCTGGCACTTCGGTCCAATCGGACGGCATTGGGGTGACGGTCGGCCCAGTCCGATAGAGGTGATCCCACTTGAGAATCGTGACCGCCGAAGAGATGCGGCAGATCGATCGCGAAGCCGCCGCCAGAGGATTGCCCACCGCGTTCCTGATGGCCAACGCGGGCAGGGCTGTTGCAGAGGCGATGCGCGACCGCTACGGCGACCTCGCCGGCAAAGATGTGTTGATCCTCGTCGGCCCCGGCAACAACGGCGGCGATGGCCTTGTGGCGGCAAACCACCTGCGGGATTGGGGCGCCGGGGTCACGCTGTACATCTGGAACCGCGCGGCCGAAGGCGACGCAAACTTTCAGGCTGCGCGGGAGAGAGGCATCTCGTTCGTCTCGGCGGCCGAGGATGAGGGACTCGCCAGGCTGCGCGATCAGGCCGGGCGGGCACGCATCGTCGTCGATGCGCTGCTGGGAACGGGCAAGGCGCGCCCCATCGAGGGGCTCCTTAAGCAGGTTCTCGAGACCATAGCTCAGACTAGAGCAGTCGATACGACCGTCGTCGCGGTGGACCTGCCAACGGGGCTCGACGCCGATACCGGTGCGCTGGACGCCGTCACCCTGCCGGCGGATTTGACCGTTACGCTCGGCTACCCGAAGCCCGGCCTCTTCCTTCTCCCGGGCGCAGCGCACGTCGGCAAGCTGGCGGTGGCGGATATCGGCCTGCCTCCCGAGGTCGAGGGTCAGTCGTCGCTTGAAATGATAACCCCCGCGCTGGTCAAGATGCATTTGCCTGCCCGCCCGGCGATCAGCCACAAAGGGACCTTTGGGAAGGTACTCGTGGTAGCCGGCTCTTACAACTACATCGGCGCGCCGTTCCTCGCTTGCGTCGGCGCGGGCCGCGTCGGCGCCGGCCTCGTCACCCTGGCCTGCGCCAATCAGATCTACCCGATTCTGGCCAGCAAGCTCGTCGAGACCACCTTCCTACCGCTGCCGGACGTCGTGCCCGGCCTTCTCGGCAGCGAGGCCGCCGGGGTGCTGGCACGATTCGTCGCGGGCTACAACGTCATCCTGCTCGGCCCGGGCATAGGCCATACTCCGGGGACAGTTTCATTTGTCGAGCGGCTGCTGCGCCAGGCGAAGTCGCGGAGGGCCAAAGATTTCGTTGGGATCCCCTGGCTCATCGACGCCGATGGACTGAATGCGCTGGCGCAGATAAAGCGCTGGCCGGATCTCACCCCACCGCAGGCCGTATTCACCCCTCATCCAACGGAGCTGGCAAGACTGTTATGCGCCGGCGTGGATCAGGTGCAGGCGGACCGCCTCGGCGCGGCCCGCCGCGGGGCGCAGCAATCCCGGCAGGTCGTGGTGCTCAAGGGCGCCAACACCATCGTCGCCGCGCCCGACGGCCAGGCCTTCATCAATCCGAGCGCCAATCCCGCCCTCGCCACCGCCGGCACCGGCGACGTGCTGGCCGGGGCCATCGCCGGATTTATGGCCCAGGGCCTCGAGCCGAAATGGGCGGCCGTCGCCGGCGTCTTCATCCACAGCCTCGCCGGCGAGATCCTGCGCGAAGAGATCGGCGAAGCGGGCGTGTTGGCGGGGGATCTGCTGGATATTCTGCCGGAAGCCATAAATATGGTCAAGAGGTAAATGGCGTCAACGGATGACACTCAGGGGACGGCTCATCACGAAAGGTAATACCGCTGTCAAATCGCCATAGCACCTGCGAACACCATCCTATTTATCACACAGGCCGGGGCGCGATATGCGTGCTAAGTATAATTCTGTGTGACGTATTTGTAGTCAGGCATAATTCTCGCCCTTCTTGAAATAAGCTGGCAGCCGTGTTATAGTTTGTTAAACTCGTGCCTGGGGATTCGGGCTTGGTGGCTGGAACAATCGGCTCTCCAGAATGGATAAAGGATCTCCGTACTCTGGTCGGCGTGACTCAGACCGAGCTCGCCGAACGGCTGGGGGTGACCTACGTGACCGTTAGCCGCTGGGAGAACGGACAGGCGCGCCCGAACCGACTGGCCATGAGGGCCCTGCTCGCGCTGGCCGAACAGACTCCAGACCTTCATCGACCGCCCCAACACATCATCGGAGAAGGCCGGTCCGAGTACACAACTTCCTCGTTTGCGCCCATCGTCGACTTCCAGGCCGACCCCGAAACGGTGCGATCATTTGTAGAGGGTGAGCGCCTGCGCTATGGGCATTTGTTCAGCCCCGTCTTTGGCACCGACACTGCCCTGATCGACCCCCTCCCCCACCAGATCATCGCGGTATATAACCACATGCTCGCGCAGCCGCGGCTGCGATTCCTCCTTGCAGATGACGCTGGCGCTGGAAAAACCATCATGACCGGGCTGTACGTGCGGGAGATGCTAAACCGCCGGTTGCTCCGGCGCGTGCTTATTGTACCTCCCGCAGGGCTGGTGGAGAACTGGAAGCGGGAGATGCGCAACCTGTTCTCACTGCAATTCCGTGAAGTGGCAGGTTCCGACTGCCGGGATGAGAACCCTTTTGCCGGGCCGGGGAGCGACCTCATCATCGTCAGCGTCGATACGCTTGCTGGCGGTAGAGCGTTCGAGCGATTATCTGGCGCAGAAACTGAACCTTACGACCTGGTTGTCTTCGACGAAGCGCACAAGCTATCCGCCATCCGCAGCGCCGATGGCACTTATGAGACAACTGATCGATACAAGCTGGCGGAGCTTCTGGCCGGAGCCGAGCCACTTCAGGAAACGCGGTCGCCACGACGTGTCTCCTGGCACGCGCATCACCTCCTCCTGCTGACCGCGACGCCACACATGGGGAAAGACTTCCCGTATTTCGCCTTGTGGCGGCTTCTCGAGCCCGCCGCGCTCCGGACAGTTGACGCTTTCAACGCGTTCCCTACCGAAGCGCGAGCGAGGCGCTTTCTGCGCCGGACCAAGGAAGAGATGGTGACGTTTGACGGGAAGCGTATCTACCCCACCAGGCTGAGCCATACCGCTGGGTACGACCTGACTGCTCTCGAGTGGGAGCTCTACGAGCAACTGACCGACTACGTGCGCTTTCACTACAACCGGGCGCGGGTCCTGAACCGCTCTGCCGCTCGTTTGGCTATGAGCATTCTGCAGCGTCGGGCCGCTAGCTCTATATGGGCACTGCTCCGCTCCCTGGAACGCAGACGCGACAGGTTGGGTGGCTTCATAAGCGAGATCGTGGCCAGGACGCTGACGGAAGACCAGATGCAGGCAGAACAGCACCGGTTTCGGATTCCCGACCTTGAGGAAGAGAGAACCAGCGACGAAGAGATAACCGTGGACGGTCGTGAAGAGCGAGACGTGGTAGAGGAGGAAGCGATGGGCGCTACCACCGCCACCACCCTCGCCGAGCTTCAGGCAGAGAAAACCCACGTAGAGGAGCTGCTGGCTCTGGCTCAACAGGTCTACGAGCGTGGGGACGAGTCAAAGTTCGACCGGCTCTGGGAGGTCGTACAGGACCCACAGTTTCGCGATGAGAAGCTACTGATTTTCACGGAGCACCGCGACACCATGGATTACCTCCTCCTGCGACTGGAAGGGATGGGCTACACCGGCCAGGTAGCCCGCATCCATGGAGGCGTGCCGTACCCGGAGCGGGAAGCGCAGATGGAGGAGTTCCGGACACGCTGCCGTTTCATGGTGGCGACGGACGCGGCTGGCGAAGGCATCAACCTCCAGTTTTGCTGGATCATGGCGAACTACGACATTCCGTGGAATCCCGCGCGCATCGAGCAGCGTTTCGGCCGCATTCACCGTTACAAGCAGATACACGACCCGGTGGTCCTGGTCAATCTGATCGCTAACAAGACCAGGGAGGGCCGCGTGCTGCGGACTCTGCTAGACAAACTGGAAACCATCCGCCGGGAACTGGGCTCTGATAAGGTGTTCGACGTTATTGGGCGGCAGTTCCAGGGAGTGTCTCTGGCGGAGATTATCATGCGGGCGGTGGTTGACCCTTCTGAGAAGGGCGCCGAAGAAGAAGCGAGTCATGTGGAGGGCTTCCTGACGGCAGAGCAAGTGCAAGCCATTCAGGATGCCGATGCCAGGCTCAGAGCCACAGGAGGCGATGTGGTCTCGCTTCTTCCTTCCCTTCAGGCTCAGCGTGAGCGCGATCAGTTGCACCGCCTGCTTCCTGGCTACGTGCGGAGCTTCGTCCAGAAGAGCGCGCATCGCCTGGCGGTCACCGTTCGCGGCGACCTGGACGGATACTTCACTCTGGAGCATCTGCCCACCTCACTGGACCTGGCGCTGGAGGAAGCGACCGAGGGCCGCCCATTACCGATGACGGTGCATAAACCGCGGGGTGATGAGCAGGTCCTTTGGCTCCGTCCGGGTGAGCCTTTCTTCGATAGATACCGTGCCTACTTCTGCGAGAGGGTTGCCGAGATTGCCCTCAGAGGTGGGGCCTTCGTCGATCCCTACGCTTCCGAGCCCTATCTCTACCATCTGGCCCTGGTAACCACGGTCCGCAGGGCCGACCCCGATTTCTCGGAGCCCTTCCGAGCCGACCAGATGCTAGATATCCGTCTAGCCGCTGTGACCCAAGCGCTGGATGGGGCGGCAATGCAGTGTCCGGTAGAACAGCTGATGGTATTGCGGCCAGCGGAGAACGTTCAACCTACTGCCTGGCCAGCGCATCAGATGATAGATGCGGCGGTAGCCCGGGCGAACAGCTACCTGCGGCACACCATGCTGCAACCGCTCGTCGAGGAGCGGCGCCAGAGGCTCATCGCTTCGGTGGAGCACCGGGAGGCGTTTCTTCGGAAGGGGTTTGACTACCAGGCGGCCGAGCTTCTCGACTTGCGCGTCAGGCTCCGGGAGCAGGCGAACAAGGGCGAACAGACAGCGGGACGCCGCCTGGAGGAAGTTCGGCGCAGGCAGCAGGAGCTCAAGGGGAAGGAAGAGCGCGCTCTCGCGACCCTGCAGCGCGAGGTCGAGCTGGTGGAGCCGGGTGACGTGACGTTCCTCGCCCACGCTCTAGTGCTGCCCTCCAGCGACCCTGAGGACCGCCAGCGGCACGACAGGGAAGTAGAGCGCATCGCAATGCAGGTGGCCTGGGCGTATGAGGAGTCCCAAGGTGCCCAAGTGTACGACGTGTCCAGCCCGGAGAAAGCGCAATTGGCCGGCCTCGACCGGTGGCCGGGGTTCGACTTGCTCTCTCGGCGGCCCTCTGGCGATCAACGGTGCATCGAGGTCAAGGGACGCCGGGCCGTGGGCGACGTGGAGCTGAAGGAGAATGAGTGGGCGAAAGCCGCAAACCTGCGGGCCCAGTACTGGCTATACGTGGTTTATGACTGCGCCACGGCGTACCCGCGCCTGCTGCGAGTTGCAGACCCATTTGCGACACTATTGGTGCGAGCGAAGGGCGGCGTGGTCATCGATGAAGCAAGCGTGTTTGAGGCTGCGGACGAGCTCAATCCATGAACAAGCGCAAGCTCCTCGAGAAAGCACTGACCAGGCCGACAAACTTCAGGTTCAGCGAAATAGTGGCGCTAGTCCAGGCCTTCGGGTTCCATCTGTCACGGGTAAGCGGCAGCCATCACATTTTCGTCCATCATCAGGTCGAGGAATTGGTCAATATCCAGAACGTGAACGGGAAAGCGAAGCCCTACCAGATTCGTCAGTTTCTCCGCATCGTAGAATGGTATAATCTTGAATTGGAGGGCGACTAATGAAGGATTATCACATCAATATATTCTATAGCGAGGCAGATAAGGGATACATCGCCGACATCCCCGATTTGAAGGCTTGCTCTGCTTTCGGAGAAACGCCCGCGGAAGCGCTGGCCCAGGTGGAGATTGCAAAAGCGCTCTGGCTGGAAGCGGCGCGCGCCGAGGGCAAGCCGATCCCCCGTCCACGGTACCGGCCAGCGATATATCGGGCGGTGTCTTGAGGCTGACCACGACTGGGGGAATGGGCTAAACAAAAGGGGGTCGGCGCGTTAGGTTTGCCTCGACTGCTAACGAGGAGACCGAAGACGTGAGATGCACAATTTGTGGAGGCGAATTAAAGGCAACGAGGACCGATCTGCCGTTCAAAGTGCGGGAGACTAGCATTGTAGTTCTGAAGAATCTCCCGGTTTTGCAGTGCGAGAACTGTTCCGAGTATCTTATCGATGACGCTGTTCTCCGTCGAGTCGACGAGACCCTTGCCACGGTTGACAGCGAGGCCGAGCTTGAGATCATCAGTTATGCCGCCTGACCCCGATCGACCTGCCCTTCGAGCGGGGTGAGCATCGGCGTGGCGGTCAAGGCCGCCAACCTGCGGGGGTAGAGTTGGCTGTACGTGGTGTTTGACTGCGCTGCGATGTAACCGCGTCTGCTGCGAGTTGCAGACCCGTTCGTCATGCTGCTAGTGCGGGCGAAGGACGGTGTGGTGATAGATAACGCAAGCGTGAGTGAGGCGGCGGAGAAATGAGTCCATGTGCGCCCCGCTCCATTAACAAGTTACGAGAGGGCTGAGGTATCGTGATAACTCAGGGGTTCGACCCAGTCACACTGAATCATTGGCTCTGGTTCAAATACCAGTGCCATGAATGTTCACCTGCCGACTTTCAGCGTCTCTTTGAGAATATCATCAAACGGGCCAAGCCGGACTTCATGCAGATCCGTCCTTACGGAAACATCGGTGATCGGAAGTGCGATGGGATCTTCCTGGCGAACACCACGGTCTTTCAGGTCTATTCTCCCGACGAACTGACTCTTAGCGAAGTGCAGAAGAAGATCGACGAGGACCTAGATGGCGCGGTGAAGCACTGGGGCGACGCGATGAAGAAGTGGGTTTTCGTCTACAACGTGCGTCGGGGACTGCCACCAGATATCCCTATGATCCTCCAACGGAAGCAAGCCGAGTACCCAGCAATCATCATCGAGCACCTCAGTAGCGACGGACTGTGGGAAATGGCGCGCGGGCTGACCCTTCAGCAACGTGCTGAGATTTTGGGTGCCCCCGCTGGCTACGAGCACCTGTTTGCTCCGCCGACTCCAACTGAAGAAAGTGTGCGCAACAGCCTAGCGTCCGGTTGGTTTGTAATTGTCCATCCACCCTTGTCTCCCATCAACATCCCGGCTGTTACGGACGCACTGAGGCCAGATCTGCCGTTCTGCACACCCATCACAATCCAACCGGGTTTTGGGCCGCTACCATGGGTGGATGCAGCTGCCTACCAGCGAGAGGCGATCCGAGACATTCTGCGAAAGCGCCGGGAATTCCTTCCGCGATTCGCTGTCTTCAGCCTCTCGCCAATACCGCTGGCTTTGCATCTGGGCTTCACGCTGTCGGATCGCGTCGAGGTCCGATGCTTCCAGTACGATCGAGAGCGCAATAGTTGGAATTGGCCTGATGACGTCCAGGCCGACATTGACACGAGTATCCAGGTTACAGGCCTGCCGACTGGTGTCGTGCTCGGCGAGCCAACCGCCATAGTCCGTGTTTCCCTGAGCGCACCCGTGGCGAAGGCGGACACCGACGCCATTACCAGCGGTGCCGACATCCAGGTGAACGTCTTTGTCAGCCGCCCTGACGTGATGTGGCTACGAAGCCCTAAGCAACTGGTTAAGCTGGGCCGAGTCTTTCGGGACGTCTTGACTGCCGTCCGAACCCATGCGCCGGGCTGCTCACGGATCCACCTGTTCTACGCTGGGCCAACTCCTGGGGCTGTCGTCATCGGCCAACAGATCAACCCGCGCATGAACCCGCCGGTCGATCTGTACGAATACTCACATCAGGCGAGGCCACGGTACCAATGGGCGCTGACACTCCAGGAGAGCGTATGATGACGCCGCATCAGTACCTCCACAGCGTGCTTGCCAACCAGCAGATGCGGCAGGCCGACATAGACACGCTTCGGCGACTTCGCGGCGAGATCGAGGCTGCCCTGCGTCGCGTATATGGGAGCGCGCCGCGATTCTACTATGGCGGCTCATACGGTAAAGACACGATGATCCAGGCTGCTTTCGATCTCGATATCGTTATGTACTTTCCGTCAACTGATACGAGGGCGCTCCGAACAATCTACAATGGGGTACATCAAACGCTCACCACTGCGGGTTACACTGTAAGGCCTAAGACTGTTGCACTACGCCTCCCCTACAATGGCGGCTTTCACATTGACGTTATTCCTGGACGCGCGCAAGATACGTCTTATCGTTATGCCACGCTCTACAAAAACGGAGAAGACACTACTTTACAAACTAGTATTCAGATCCATATCGACTCGGTGCGAGATAGCGGGGCACGGGAAATCATCAAACTTAGCAAACTGTGGCGCGTACGCTACTCTCTTCCGTGGGAGACGTTTCCGTTGGAGCAGATAGTGATTGTCGCTCTGCGTGGGCATCGAAAGGACGACTACGGCTCGGCCCTATGGACCGTCTTTCAGTTCCTACGGGATAACATTCTCACGATCCGTGTCATCGATCCTGCGAACTCCAACAACGTTATCACTATCTCTACTGCGACCCGTGGCGCCATCCGGCAGGCCGCCTTGAACGCTTTGGCGGCAGCGAACTGGGGGCAAATCATATGGTAGATCATACATACTGGACTGCCGGGGTTGCCTACAACAGGACAGAGAGGCCCAAATGAGTGACGATCGTCCCCGCTTAATCGAGGTAGCCTTCCCGTTGAAGCAGGCATCTTTGGATTCTGTGCACGAGAAGAACGTGCGTCACGGGCACATCTCGACGCTGCACATCTGGCCGGCGCGGCGGCCACTGGCCGCTGCTCGCGCTGCTCTTATTGCGACGCTGCTTCCCGATCCGGGCACCGATGTAGAGCGCAAGCGCCTGCTGGAGCTTTTGGGCGGCACAGTCAAGACCAGGAACACGTTCAAGGACGTCGGCGGGCGGAAGGTCCCCGTCATCAAAGAGGAGACAGATGGCGGCATCCTGCATTGGGGGCGAGAGAACGGCGCCGCTCTGGACTTCTTCCGCCAGGAGATCAAGAAGGCGTACGGGGGCCGTGTGCCTCGGGTCCTGGACCCCTTCGCCGGGGGCGGGGCTATTCCCCTGGAGGCCATGCGCCTCGGCTGTGAGGTTACGGCCATCGACATCAACCCGGTGGCGTGGTTCATTCTCAAATGCACCCTGGAGTATCCTCAACGACTTGCCGGCCAGACCCGTCCGCTGCCGCGCTTTGCCCTCGAGTCCGAGGAGTTCATGGCGGCGTACTGGAAAGCTAGGGGCAACGGTCGTAATGGTAGAGCCAAGAAAGACGCCCCGGCACAGCTCAGCATGCTGGAACCGGAGGATGCCGACCTCTCCTGGCACGTGCGGGCCTGGGGACACTGGGTGCTGGAGCGGGCACGGCGCGACCTTGAGCGATTCTATCCCACGGTCGACGGCAAGCCCACAGTGGCCTATCTCTGGGCTCGCACCGTCACCTGCAAGAACTGCCGGGCCACCATTCCCCTGCTCAAGACCCTCTGGCTTTGCCGGAAGGACAACAAGCGCTGGCGGTTGGAGCTAAGGCCCCGCGCAGACAAATCGGGAGTGGACTTCGATGTCGTGGAAGAGCCGGTGAGGGGCGGCAATTCCGCGCAGCACCGCGCTCACGACGAGGAGATAGGACGGGGCACTATGTCTCGCGCCGGTGCCTGGTGCCCCGTATGCGGCGGCCCTGGGACCGTAGCAATGACGAGGGAGGACTTGCAGGCTGAAGGCCGTACGGGGCGGCTAGGGCAACAAATGACGGCCGTGGTGGCCGATGGACCGCAGGGGAAAGAATATCGCAACCCAGTTGACGTCGATCAGATTGCTAACGATGAGGTAGAGGCAGCTCTACCTAAGATCTTCGAAGCTGTCCCGTTTGGCATCCCTAGGGAGCGCATATGGGAGGATGCTAAGGGTAGCACTTGGTGCGTCCAGTACGGCTTGGACACGTGGGACAAGGTGTTTTCTACACGCCAGATGGTCGCCCTCGGCGCGTTTGTGGTCCATAGTCGAAGGGTACGCGACGAGATGCTCCTCCTGGATTACCCGAAGGATTGGGTCGAAGCTGTTTCGGCATATCTGATCTGTTGCATCGGGCGCTTGGCTGATTTCTCAAGTACTGGTGTTACGTGGGTACCGGGTGGAGAGTTCCTCGGGCACACGTTTGTGCGTTTTGCGATTCCCGTAATGTGGGATTTTTGCGAGGGAAATCCGCTCTCAAACACGAGCGGCAATTACCTGGGGGCGCTGGACTGGGTCGCAAGAGTATGCCGACACACCTGCCAGGCGTCTCAGGCCCATTTCGGAGACACGCCATCCCCAGTGGTGACTTTGTCCTCGGCAACGGCCCGGCTACATTCCTCATTCGATTGTGTGATTACGGATCCCCCTTACTATGACGCTATTTCTTACTCGAACGTGATGGACTTCTTCTACCAGTGGATTCGAAGAGCAAGTCACGGACTGTCCATCGAGTATGACGAAGCCTTTGCCGCACCCTTCGGAACAAAGTGGGACACCGCCAAGATGGATGGTGAACTTGTCGACGACGCTAGCCGTTTCGATGGTGACCAAGCGAGGTCTAAGCAGGCCTATGAGGATGGCCTCGCGAGGTCCTTCTCAGCCTGTAGAGATATGCTCGTTCACGATGGACGGCTGGTCGTCGTTTTCGCTAGCAAACGACCAGAAGCTTGGGAGGCGCTTGCTGCCTCGATCGTCAGATCCGGCTTCGTGGTTGATGCCTCTTGGCCGATTATGACGGAACGTGCGGTTCGTACCCGCGCACTGAGTTCAGCTGCACTAGCCTCCTCAGTTTGGATTGTATCCCGCAAACGCACGGAGGCAGCGCGACCCGGATGGGATACCCAGGTCTTGGAGGAGATGCGCTCTAAGATCTACGACCGTCTGCGAGACTTTTGGGACGCCGGCATTCGTGGGCCGGACTTCGTGTGGGCGGCCACCGGCCCCGCCCTGGAGGCCTATAGCAAGCATCCGGTGGTCAAGAAGGCTGACGAGCCCGACAGCCTCATGTCGGTGTCAGAGTTTCTCCAGCACGTGCGGCGCATCGTGGTCGACTACGTGGTGGGTCGTATTCTTAGCCAGAACGGCCCCGGCGATGCCTCGGCGCTGGACGACGTGACCCTCTACTATCTGTTGCACCGTCACGACTTTGGGCTGGAGGAGGCTCCTGTAGGCGCATCCATTCTCTATGCCCAATCCTGCAATCTCCGTGACCGAGACCTGGCGGACCGGTTTGACCTGCTGGCCTACGGGAAATCACGGGCCGTGGCCGACGAGGATGAAGAAGGAGACGAGGAATCCGAGAATGCCGAAGACGAGGTTGCCACCAGTGGCAGCACGGTGAAGCTCAAGCGATGGGACCAGCGCCGCCACAAGGACCTGGGGCTCAACGCTGGCGGACGTTCTTCACCGCTCATCGACCAGGGTCATCACATCATGCACCTGTGGCGCGGCGGGGACGTGCAGAAGGTGGACGCCTATCTCGAAGACCAGGGCCTGCGCAGAAATCCGGTGTTCCCGCGTCTGCTTCAGGCGCTCGTCGAGCTGGCGCGCAAGGATAATCAGCAGGACGAGGTGGCGTTGCTGGAGACGGTCATGAATCACCTTGGCGCCCGGGGCGCCCATCCGCAGATGCGGATGTGGACCGATGCGTCGTAGGGGCATGTCCACATTTGCACGGCAAGAATCTGCAGGATAGAATATAGATGGATTTTGAAATAGTGGGCCAGATTGCAAGCGTTGAAGTTATCGCCACTGGACACTCGATCCGTAATCTAGCTCGTCTGCGAAAGCAATATGGCAAGGGACGTTGGAGAAAGCTAAAGGGGGTTGCCACAGTTCGGCTCAGAGATGGCACAGTGCACACAGCCGAAATTCATTGGTATGAGGCGCACGGCATCGGTAAGAAGGAGCACAAGCTTAAACTTCCTTTGATGGATTAGAAAAAATGAGCAAGAAAGAATTCCACTTCTTAGTATGCGTGAATAATGAGGGCTACAAGGCTTCACTTGAGGTTGGAAAACTGTACCGCGTCATCCCCGACGACGAGGCCGCTAAGCACGGGTACGTACGTGTGATCGATGAAAGTGGCGAAGACTACGCTTATTCAGCAGACCGTTTCTTCGGGATAGATGTCCCGCAGGAATTGGAAAAAGCCTTGTTGGCGGTTTCGACAGAGTGAATGTCCTGGGAGCGCTACATTGAGACATTTCGCTGGAAAGGAGGGGGTCCCAATGGGGAAACAGCCGTACACCCCTTGGCATCAAGTGGTCACGCTCCGCGACGACCTGCGGTCGGGTGACCTGGCCCTTTCGATCTTCGCCGCCGATCTGTACGACGTGGCAATGGGCAAAGGTCGGCCGATTTACCTGGACCCCAGGGAGTTCTTCGCTCTCACCTACCCTACCTACAACCTGCGGGAGATGGTGAAGGATGTCCTCCTTCGTCTGGCGGGGAGGAACGACAAGGCCGTGCGTCAACTTGAGCTAACCTACGGCGGTGGCAAGACTCATTCGCTCATCACTCTCTATCATCTGGCCAATGAACCTGCCCAGCTCCCCGACCTTCCGGCGGTTCAGGAGTTCCGCCAGCACGCCGGCGGGGCGGTCCCCCCAAAGGCACGGGTCGCCGTTCTGGCCTTCGACAAGCTGGATACGGAGAAGGGGATGGAGGTCCGCGCGCCGGATGGCAGCACCCGGTGGCTGCGGCACCCGTGGAGTGCCCTGGCTTTCCAGATCGCCGGCAGCGATGGGCTGCGCCTGCTGGAAGCCGAGGGCAGGGAGATCGAGCGGGACAGTCCTCCGGCTGAGAATCTGTTGCGGCTACTGTTGGAGTGGCCGCAACGAGAGGACCTCGCCACGCTGGTGCTCATGGACGAAGTACTGATGTACGCGAGAGAAAAAGTGGCCATGGAGCCGGCGTGGCGCCACCGGCTGCAAGACTTCTTTCAGTACCTCACCCAGGCGGCCATAAAAGTTGACCGGGCGTGCGTGGTGGCATCCCTCCTCGCCACCGACCCTCGGAAAAGCGACGAGCTGGGTAAGGAGATCGTCCAGGAGCTCTACGCGATCTTCCGGCGCGCGAGGGAGGAGGGGGTCCAACCCGTGGAGAAACAGGACGTGGCCGAAGTGCTGCGACGCCGATTCTTCACCCCAGAATCCATACGCGACCGCGAGCGATTCCGTCCCCACGTGGTCTCAGCCCTTGAGGGCATCCAGGCCGTGGACGAGTGGACCCGGAAAAATCGCCGAGCGGTCGAGGACCAGTACCTAGCCTCATATCCTTTCCACCCCGAGCTTACGGAAGCCCTCTACTCCAAGTGGACGCAATTGGAAGGCTTCCAACGGACCCGCGGGGTTTTGCGCACCTTCGCACTGGCCCTGCGCGACGCTGAAAAATGGGACACCTCGCCCCTGGTGGCCGCCAACGTTCTCCTCAACGCTCCGAGCCGATCGGGCCTGTCTGAGGCCGCGCGTGAGCTGACGTCAGTCGCTCGATACGACGAATACGAGGGGAAGCAGCAGGACTGGTCCGGGATATTGGAAGGCGAGCTCGACAAGGCACGGGAGATCGCGCAGGAGTTCCCTGCGCTCAGGGGCCGTGAGCTGGAGCAGGCTGTTCTGGCCACCTTCCTCCACTCCCAGCCAACTGGCCAGCGGGCTTTGACCCAGGAGCTACTGGTGCTCCTGGGTGCGACACGCCCGGATCGCATCGAGCTGGAGAAAGCCTTGCTGCGCTGGACGGAGGTATCGTGGTTCCTGGACGAGTCGGCCATGGCCAGCGGTGGCAGTGGCGACACCGGCGTCCGCGACTTGCCGAAAAGCTGGAGGTTGGGTACGAAGCCTAACTTGAAGCAGATGCACTCCCAGGCCTTCGCCCGGGTATCACCAGACCTGGTGGAGATGACTCTCCGGGAGGCGATTGGCAAGACACAGCAACTGAGCAGAGGAGCCAACGCCCTGGGCGTACGCGTCCACAACCTGCCGCAGAGACCTCGGGATGTTGAGGACGATGGCGAGTTTCACTACGTCATCCTGGGACCGACGGCTGCTTCAGAGCCAGGGAAGCCCAGCGCCGAAGCTCGCCGGTTCCTCGAAGAGACGACCGGTCCAGACCGACCCCGAGTGTACCGGAATGCCGTGCTCACGTTGACCGCGTCCAGAGATGGTCTGGATCTGGTGACGAACCGCGTGCGCGACTGGCTCGCCTGGCAGGAAGTCGAGGGGACGCCGGAAGCGAAGAGCTTCGACGAGAACCGGAAGGCGCTGCTCAGCGGTTACTTGAAGGCATCCCGTGACAGAATGCCGGAAGCCGTGGTCCAGGCTTACAACATAGTCGCCACCGTTTCGCAAAAGGGCGAGATTGAGGCCTTCAGGATCACAAACGGGGGTGAACCGGTCTTCGAGACCATCAAGAAGGACAGACGGAGTCGGATCCAAGAATCGGCCGTAAGCCCCGAGGCCCTCTTGCCTGAGGGGCCCTATAGCTTGTGGCGCCCAGGGGAGACTTCCAGGCGGGCAAGTGACCTCGTTCGAGCGTTCGCGCAGTTCCCCCACCTGCCGAAGATGTTGCGCCAGAGGGATATCGTCGAAACGTTGGCGCTGGGATGCGAACAGGGGCACTTTGTTCTTCGTCTCCCAAGGCCCGACAGAACGTATCGCACCCTCTGGCGAATCCGTCCTTCCGAAGCTGAGCTGAAAGAAAGGGACCTTGAGGTAGCGCTGCCCGAAGCAGCAGAGCTTACCGAGCTCGACAGCAGCCTTCTCGCCCCCGGCGTGATACCAGGACTCTGGCCAGGTGACGGCTCGTCGGCGATATTCGAAGCCGCAGTCACGTTCTTTGACGGAACACGGGCCAGCAAGGTTCAGCGGGACGGCTACGAAGAGCTCTTCCCGATCCCCAGGGCGCCCCGGCAGGTGTTGGAGCGGGCGGTCGGCGAAGCCGTTAAATCGGGGGCCGTATGGCTTGTCGCTGGACCGGCGAGCATATTCAAGGAAGAAATCCCGCTCGGCGTCCTGACGGACGCCGCGACCCTCAACCCACCGCCACCGGACATTCCGGCAACGGCCGTGTTACCTCAGAACCTTCGGGCGGCCTGGGGCGAGGAGACTACCACGGCCGTGGCCATCGCCAGCGCGCTGTCCGCCGCTCATAGCAAGCAATTGCCATGGCCATCTGTCGCCACTGCCATCGATGGCGCCATCCGTGGCAGGCTGGTGGAGCGCACCGAGGAGTCTGGTCCCTGGCCTTGTGCGTGGCCGAGCGCGGCTAACGTGCTGCTGCATATTCCGAAGGATGCGCAACCGCCTCCTATTCCCGCACCACCGCCAGGGCGTCCTTCCTACAGGAGGGCCGAAGCGATCCTCGAACCGGCCGAACTGCAGGACCTGGCCGATGGTCTCGGCGATATCCTCAAGGCCGGCGCGGGACTCGATCTTCGCTTCGTTCTTCGCCTGGAGCTGGCGGAAGGGAACGTCACCAGCGATGTAATCGCAAGACTAAATGATGCCCTGGCGAAGGTGTCGAAGAAGCTGAGGCTAGAGTAGCGCGCACATGAAGCAAAGCATCGCGACCTAAACTCTGCGTGAGTCGAGGTCAGACTACCGCATTGCCGCAGCTACCAGATGGTACCACCACATACTCTATGCAGATGCCTGATTGGCAAGGCGTAATCATTGGGTAGCGGAGGCTAATTGCCGCTCAATCCCACTATAAAACCGGCCAGGGCGCGAAATGTGTCGAGACATTCAACCCGCTTCGTTATTTAGGCGCCTCACTCCCTTTAGCGGCCGGTGGGGTGATCGTCAGGACCCTGCGCACCTCGTCCGGATACATGGCGATGAACCTTAGCTCGTCGCTTGTCAGGGGAATCTGGTTCTGGGCGTTGGCATACTGGACCAGGTTCAACACGTAGCGGGCGATGTCGTCATCCTCGAAGGAGATCCCCAGTTGCCCGTAGACGTGCTTGAAAGCGGCCATCCCGCTGTACTCGCCCACGTGGATCGTCCTGCCGGTGTCCTCGCAAACCTCCTCCACGCGCCCGATGGCCTCGTAATCATATAGCTCGTAGTTATGCCGATCCTTTAGCGCCCCGTCGGCGTGAATGCCCGCCTCGTGCGCGAAAGCGTTCGCGCCCACGCCAGGCTGATTGATCGGGATCGGAACACCGAACGAGCGCGACACATAATTGTTGAGTCGCCAGGCCACCGTCAGGTCGATTTCGTCGGCGATCTCGTAGAACCTTTCGTATCCCTTGCCGAACTTCAACGCCAGGATGCAACTCAACAGGTCCGCCTGGCCGGCCCGCTCGCCGATGCCGTTGACACAGGTGTTGATGTAGGCGTCCACGCCACCTTCTATGGCACCACGCGCGCCGGATATCGAGTTGGCCACGGCCATTCCGAGGTCATTGTGGCAGTGCAGCTCTAGCGGCATCTCGATGCCCTGTGCCAGCTCCTCAAGGCGTCTCCTGATGGAGTAAGGGGTCTCGTACCCGATGGTATCGCAGTAGCGCAGCCGCTGCGCGCCGGCAGCTTTACCCGCCAGCGCGAACTCGACCAGATACTGGGTGTCGGTGCGCGAGGCGTCCTCGGCGTTGATGCCGATCGTCTTGATCCCGGCCTCCTTCGCTATCTTGACGGCTTCCACCATCTCCTTCATCACGCCATCGCGGTCTAATTTGCCGTTGAACTTGTGCTTGATCATCTGGTCAGAAGTCGAAATCGAAAGATTGAGGTGCTCGACGCCCGTCGGCAGCGCGGCGCGCACATCCCCGGCATTCGCGCGACACCACCCTTCGAGAATCATATTCCCGAAGGCCCCTTTACGGGCCAGCTCCAGATTGGCCTCTACATAGTTCGTTTCGTGCCCCGTAAACGGAAACCCGATCTCCGATTGATGGATCCCCAGCTTCGCGAGGTACCAGTTGACCATCGTCTTCTGAAACTTGGAGAGACTGATGCGCGCAGTTTGAACCCCATCACGATTGGTCACATCGATAAAGTATATTCTCGGCATCGACTATCGCCCCCTGTAGTAATGTCCTTAATTTCAGTATAGCACGGGTTGCTCGTGGAGACTAATATGAAATACGTTAATCGTCCTTCTGCGGAAGGACAAAGTGCACAAAGTGAATCATGAAGAGAACCTTGGTGTCCTTCTGCGAAAGGATGCACCACTCAGCAGAAGGACAGTGACCGTCCATAGGCTTTCATCTATGGTGGGCGCCCAAGAGGGGATGCAAAGCCAATATCATGTGGTAGAATCTTTGTTAGAGGGTGCAAGAAGCGCAATGCCGACGGTCGGCGCCGACAGGGGTGACCGTTCCATAGCTCCATTAACGGAGGAGAGAATTGAAGATGCCATCGGGACCATTTGACGCGCGATCGAGCTTGCGGGGCGGCTGGGGAAGCGTGACGTACTACCGGCTCGACGCACTCACGAAGAAGGGGGTTGCCGACGTCGACCATCTGCCGTTCACGGTCAAAGTGCTGCTGGAGAACGTTCTGCGGCGCTGCGACGGTAAGCTGGTCGTCGAGGATGACGTTATCGACCTGGCCCGCTGGGGCGGCGATAGGCGAACAGCGAGCAGCAGTGCAGGCGTTCCGGCCCGAGGCGGTGGGAGCCGCAAACTCGGTTTCCTGCCGGCGCGGGTGCTGCTTCAGGACTTCACGGGCGTTCCAGCAGTGGTCGATCTCGCGGCGCTCCGCTCGGCGATGGCGCGAATAGGTGGCGATCCGCGGCGGGTCAACCCGCTGGTGCCGGCCGACCTCGTGATCGACCACTCGGTGCAGGTGGACGAGTTTGGCACGGTACAGGCCTTCGACGCGAACGTGAGCCGCGAGTACGAGCGCAACGGGGAGCGGTACGCGCTGCTGCGCTGGGCACAGCAGGCCTTCGACGGCTTTCGCGTCGTGCCCCCCGGAATGGGCATCGTCCACCAGGTCAACCTGGAGCACCTGGGCAGCGTGGTCGCCACGCGGCGCCAGGGCGGAGAAACGGTGGCCCTGCCGGATACCCTCGTGGGGACAGACTCCCACACGACGATGATCAACGGGCTGGGCATCCTCGGCTGGGGCGTGGGCGGCATTGAGGCCGAGGCGGTGCTCCTCGGACAGCCACTCTACATGTCGGCGCCCGAGGTCGTCGGCTTCCGTCTGATCGGCCAGATGGCGGAGGGTGCGACCGCGACCGACCTCGTCCTGCGGGTGACAGAGCTGCTGCGCCGCCACGGGGTGGTGAACAAGTTCGTGGAGTTCACCGGCCCCGGCCTCAGCAGCTTGAGCCTGCCCGACCGCGCCACGATCTCGAACATGTCGCCGGAGTTCGGCGCGACGGCGTCGCTCTTCCCGGTCGACCGCGAGACGCTGCGCTATCTCAGAGACACTGGGCGCGACGAGGCGCTGATCGAGCTGGTGGAGCGCTACACGAAAGAGCAGGGCCTCTTCCGAACGGACGAGACGCCCGAGCCCCGCTTCGGCGAGACGCTGGAGCTCGATCTGGGCACCATCGAGCCGAGCCTGGCCGGGCCGCGACGTCCACAGGACCGCGTAAGAATGAGCGAATTGGGACGGACCTTCCGGGCAACCTATCCGGATAAGTTCGCGGCGCCAACTCTTTCTCAGGGCATCGTTCAGGCTCAGGGCATCGTTCAAGATGCGCAGGAGGCCCAGCCCCATAACCAGAAGGACGCGGTCCAGCGCTTCGACTGGGAGGGGGGCGCGGCGAACAAGTCTCACGAAGCTTCGCCGGCGAAACAGGCCGGCGGCGAGGAGGAGGGCGCGAGGGATGCCCTGCTACCCTGCACGACGGTGCAACTCGAAATCGGCGGGGTACTGGCTGGCCTCACACACGGCTCAGTGGTCATCGCGGCGATCACCAGTTGTACGAATACGTCGAATCCGTCGGTGATGATCGGCGCCGGCCTGCTGGCGAAGAACGCGGTCGAGCGGGGGCTGATGGTCAAGCCCTGGGTGAAGACGAGCCTCGCGCCTGGCTCGCGCGCCGTGAAGGATTACCTGCGCGACGCGGGGCTGATGCCCTACCTCGAGGCGCTGCACTTCCACCTCGTGGGGTTCGGCTGCACCACCTGCATCGGCAACAGCGGGCCGCTCCCGCAGCCGGTGGCGGCGGCGCTGGACGAGGCCGATCTGGTGGTGACCTCGGTGCTCAGCGGCAATCGCAACTTCGACGGGCGCATCCATCCGCAGGTGCGGGCGAGTTATCTCGCCTCACCGCCGCTGGTAGTGGCCTACGCCATCGCGGGAACGGTGGATATCGACCTTACGAGGGAGCCTGTAGGACGAGACCCGAACGGACAGCCTGTGTACCTGCGCGAGATATGGCCATCGTCGCGGGAGATCAACGAGGCCATCAGTCGGGCCGTGAAGCCCGAGATCTTCGCGGAGACTTATGCCCATATTATGGACGGTGACGAGCGCTGGCGTAGCCTGCCCGTGCCGCCGGGGGATCTGTACACCTGGGACGCGACGTCGACCTACGTCCAGGAGCCGCCCTTCTTCCAGGGGTTGTCTCCAGAGCCGCCACCGGTCGCTCAGATCGTCGGCGCGCGCGTGCTGGCGGCGCTGGGCGATTCGGTGACCACGGACCACATCTCGCCGGCGGGCGCTATCCCTGAACATGGGCCGGCCGGCCGCTATCTTGTTGAACACACGATCGACCCACGCGATTTCAATAGCTTCGGCTCACGCCGTGGAAACCACGAGGTGATGGTGCGGGGCACGTTCGGGAACGTCCGCCTGCGCAACGCGCTGGTGCCAGACAGGGAAGGCGATTGGACGCTCCATCTGCCCGACGGCACGGCGATGCGCATCTTCGACGCGGCTATGCGCTACCAAAACGAGGGAACGCCGCTGCTGGTGCTCGCGGGCAAAGAGTATGGCAGCGGCAGCTCCCGGGACTGGGCGGCGAAGGGTCCATTGCTTCTGGGCGTGCGGGCGGTCGTCGCCGAGAGCTACGAGCGCATCCATCGGAGCAACCTGGTGGGCATGGGCATCCTACCGCTGCAGTTCCGCGCGGGCGAGAGCAGGGCCACGTTAGGATTGACCGGCTGTGAGATCTACGACATCGAGCGGATCCCCGAGCGAATCGTCCCCGGACAGGAGCTGACAGTGCGGGCGCGCGGCGATGGGGGAGGCGAGACGATTTTCCAGACCATCGCGCGAATCGACAACGGCATCGAAGCGGAGTATTACCGCAACGGCGGCGTGTTGCAGACCGTGTTGCGGCAGATGCTGCCGCCCCGGACCTAACCCTTAACCGATACCTGTAATGCGTACACACGACGGCTCGTCAGGCTCTTTTGGTCGGCTCCGGAGTGTGGTATAATTGGCCATCGTTACACATTACCCGCAACCGCCCGGGGGCTCCAGATCGCTGCAGGAGACGGGAGGAATTGGCCGGTGCTGCCGGTGCGCCCGGAGGTTGTCGAACGTGAGGCTAGCCATTAACGACAGCATCAATCTGCGGCGTCACCGCAACGCGTGCGAGCACTACCGCGAGAAGTGGAACATCGAGAACGCGCTCTACCAGTGCTACTGCCTGAGGGATACGCCTCCGCTGACGCTGGAAGAGCAAGAGCGCTGCTTTGCCAGCAAGCGCGGCTGCTGGCGCGACCGCAAAGCCCGCCGTTACGCCACCACTTAGAACGTTTCCTCGACTGATGCCCGACCTGAATACTCTTTGACGATGAGAACTTCGTGTTGTAAGCCGGCTTAGAACACGAATAATCCATAGATGACACATGGGGTGCAGACCGAGACGGTTTCGAAAACCGCCTCGGTCTCGTCCACGCCATTTATGTAAAGATCGACGGGAAAGAGTATAAATCCCTCGCACCATTTCGCAAGTGAGACTTCATCATTATCGTCATGGAGAATGGACGCCGTCTTCCCTGTATGCGAAATCTGGTGTGAGAAAGAGAATAAGGGGCGACCGGCCGGTCGCCCCTAAGTTATACCAAATATTATGCTGACTTATTTCTTGCCCTTCGGTGGATAGTGCACCGGCGGGAAGTCTATCTTGACCCTCTTCTGATGCCTTCGCTCGCCTGTCTCATAGTACTGGCCTCTGACGGCACGCTCGGCGTCCTCGGCAAACTCCTGGGGCCAGTAACCCAGCTCATAGCCGTGCCAGGGATGCCTCAGGTTCAATTTGGGGAGCCCTTCTTTCTCCCAGAGCTCCAACCCTCTCTCCATGAAATCCTTCCTTGGCATGCAAACCGGAGGATATGGCCACTTGTGAGTGGCGTTGATGAGCAGCCGAGAGGCTTCCGGAAACACCACATCGGGGCGGAATTGATTGTCTTTCACATCCTTCATCTCTGTTTCAGGCAAGAAGGACGCTAATTTCAGGTCTTTGGTACGATACGTGACGATACGCGTGTCGCGATGCGGCTGGCACCTGGTGCTCAGCGCCCACCACACCATATCCTTATCGCGGATGTCGACATCCTCGTCGACGGCGATGATATAAATGGTGGCAACCTGCTTGCCCGGGTAAACGGCGAAGATATCCTCATCCTCCTCCTCGGGCGTTGGCTCCCTAAAAGCATCGAGGGTCCGCCATACCTCCTTCTGATCGGTGCCTTCCTTTACCTTGATTGCAATCACGGATAGCGAGCCAGGGGCCGTCGAAGAAAGGTGGCTGGCTTCCAGCACGTGCGGCATATCGAGATCATTCCTGAGGCGATTGAGGAGAAGCCCTCTCGATGGCCCACCCCTCGCGGTAGCGTACCAGATCGCATCTTTGCGGTGGGTGATACACTTTATCTTGAAATAGGGCTGCATATCCCCCATACTGAGATACTCCCCGGCGCCGCCCTCGCCGTGGGGACCCTCCAGCTCCAGCTCTTCGGTAGTGAACTCTCCCTCGAAAACGACGTCGGCGTTGGCGGGGACCTCCATATCTATCGTCTTACACTTGACCACGTCAATCGGCTCGCCCACCATACCGCCAGCGACGGCCAATTCGTCATAATCGTTGGGCAGGCTATCGGTGGCGACGTAGACGTAGATCGGGGGACCGCCGATAACAAGGGCTGCTTGCATCGGGATACCCTTTTCCCGACACTTCTGCCAATGAATTTGAATGCCCCTGTGGGGGCCAGCCATATGGATACCCAATCGATCTGGCGCATACACGTGGCTGCGGTAGACGCCCACGTTGCGGACACCGCTATCGAGGTCCTTAGTCATCCAGCAGGAGGCGGCCATTATTGGGCCACCGTCCCAGCCCGGGTGGGTGATAGGCACCGGAAACTCGTCCATCCCACCGTGTTCCAGGAGCGCCGCTCCCGTGTGGACTTCTTCCTGCACGGGCGCTGTTTCCACCAAGCGGGGTGGAACAGGGTTCTTATGCCCGTTGATGAGTCTCTCACTAACCTCTTCTGGAGCGCAATTGAGGCCGATGGTATCGAAGCCGGTACGCAAGGCAGCGTAGAAAACTGACTTGTCGTACTTGTTGCCTCGGGAATCATGCACGTTGGTGAAAAGGAACGCCTTGTGCTCCGAAGCGGGCAGACCCCTGTCTTGAAGATAAAGCATGGGGGAAAGTTCGGTGTCCTTGTTCATAGGGCTATTGATCGTGACCAGCTTTCCGGCTTTTTCCAGCGCCGCAATATAGTCGCGCAAACCCTTGTAATACGCCATCTGTGAAACTCCTCTCCTCATTCTCACCCGCCTCGCGCGAGCGCCAGGTCGCAGCTATTTTACAGGTGCCACATGTGCTTGTCAAGGA
>JACPRP010000009.1 GCA_016189905.1 Chloroflexota bacterium
CCCACAGCAGAGGGTCTGCTCCCTTATGGTATTCCTCGGCATTTCATAGAAGTAGTTGCACGTATTCTTGATGATATACCGTGGCTCCTCAAAAAAACCCATCCCTCTGGCCATATTGCAGGAGTCGTGGAAGGTTAACTTCCATTTATCATTTCGGCTTGGGTCTAACTTAATTTTGTTGTTCTGGATGAGGTCAGCCGTAAACTCGCAGATATGGACCATCTTGGCGGATCTGGCCTGCTCGAATCTGGTGCCCGTTACGGGGGATACAGGCTCCTCCAGGAAATCGGCGGGACCGGTAAGGGTGTCTAAATACTGGTGGACGAGCCGCCACTGATGGCCGCATTCCCCTCCCAGAATCCATTTGACCCCCAGGCGCCTGGCTTCAGAGTACCACTTGCCGCATAACTTCTTGGCCATATCCATTGAATGGAAAAAGCCCATGTTCCCGCCCTCACCAGCAAAGGAACTGATGGTATAGTCAAGCCCGACCTCATGGAAAAGCATGGCATAGCCCATGAAGGTGTACCAGCCGGGTATGGCGAAGTAATCAGCGGATGGGGTGATAAAGAGTACCTCGGCGCCTTTCTTGTTGATCGGAATCTCCACCCTTTTGCCAGTTACATCCTCTATGTCGTCGACGACCGTCTCGATAATCTGCGCCATAGCATGGGGAGGGATACCGATATGGGAGCCCGCGCGATAACTGTTGCGTGCCGATTCCACGATCCATTTTGGACTGCAACCAACTGAAGCGAGCAACTCTCTGGCCGCCAACGTTATTTCGGCGGTATCGATGCCAAAAGGACAGAAAACCGAGCAACGGCGGCATTCAGTACACTGATGGTAGTAGTAGTACCACTCCTTCAAGACATCTTCGGTGAGCTCTCTGGCTCCAACGAGCCTTCCCAGCAGCTTTCCCGATAGGGTGAAGTATTTTCGATAAACCGATCTCATTAGCTCCGCCCGCAGGACCGGCATATTCTTGGGGTCTCCGGTCCCCAGGAAAAAGTGGCATTTATCCGCGCATGCCCCACATCGTACGCATATATCCATAAAATTCCTAAAGGAGCGGTACCGCGTCAAACGCTCCTTCATTCCCGCCAGTATCGTCTCCTTCCAGTTCTCCGGCAGCTTCCAGTCGGCCTCATTCGGCTGCCATTGCCTGGGGTTCGGGAGTCCAAGCTCTTCCAGGAGATGCGACGGGGCACCGTAGCAGTAAGTGCCCTTCTTAAACTCAACCCTCGCATCCAGCCAGTCCTTTTTAGGAGGAGTATAATCTATGGTGCTTAATAGCTCCTCGGGTTTCTGATCCATTTGTGGTGGTATTTTCGCTGGCGTTGTCATCACTCCCCCCTTTGTAGCGGCATATTCACTGGCGTTGTCATCACTACTGCTTCTTCAGACTCCAGAGGCAGTCCGGCAACTTTGAGTTCCTTCCTGAATCTGTTTTCGTAATCTTCGTAGGTGGCAACTCTGACAGGGTAGTTCCAGGGGTTGATGTGGCGTCGCGCGCGACTATCATTCCTCATGTTTCTGGTGGGACTGAATAAGACTCCGGGGGCGTGCATCAGCTTGCTAAATGGGAAGTAGGCAAGCAAGAAGCTGACGAGAAAGAAATGGACAAAGAAGAAGGGGTGAATCTCGGGGACATAAGGGCTAAAAGTGACGAGGCCCGCAAGCAACTCTCTAACCGGGCCGAAGGGCACCACAAAAACCCGCTGCATGATAACCCCGCTAACAAATATGGCCAGGAACAGTACGACAGCGAAGTAGTCAGAGGGCAGGGAGATGTAGCGTAGCTGTGGGGAGACCATCCTTCTCAGAAAGAGGTAGGTTACGGCCATCAGGACGACAATGGTGCTTATCTGGAGGCCCGCCGGCGTCACTGTTCGGAGGAACGCATCGATGATATAAGCTCGGGTTACCCAATCCGGTGGGGTTTGAAGGAAGATTACCAGGTGTCTGACGAGGATAAATAACATAGCCCAGTGAAAGAGCAGCCCCCCCAGCCAAAGATACGGTCTGCGATGGTAGACCAGCTCACCCTCTCTTAGCTCGCCCTTTAGCTCTCGTAGCAGGGAGCGGAAGAAAAACACTTCCAGCGCCACGCGGGCGATAACGCCGAGGGTGCTGTTAGGGCTCTCGACTTTACTGGCCTTGATCCAGGGGAGGGATTTTTGCTGACCGGTGGTTGTCGGTATGTTGAAGGGGACCGGCGTCTGTGCCCATTTGGCAACGCGATAAATAAATCCAAGAATGAAGATGGCAAAGGCCGCGTACGGTATGATAATCCCGAAAAGGTAACGCAACCCAAGCCCCCAAACCCCCACGAGGGGAATGAGGGCCAGTATCAGCACCGCCAGGAGTGAATATAATACTTTCACTTTCGTTCACCCTCGATAGGGGTCTCAGGGTCGTTGCCCCATTCCTGCCAGGAACCGAAGTAGTTTCTGACCCTCTGGTAGCCGAGGAGCCGCAGAGCCAGGTAGGTATGACTGGCCCTCCGTCCTCTCTCACAGTAGGCAATAACCTCTTTGTCCCTGGTGACCCCCACGGTTTCGTAAAGCGATTGCAGCTCCCCTGGCGGCAAGAACACCGGGACCGCATCCAGGGAGAGATGTTCTTCCCAGTTTATATTCACCGCTCCCGGGATGTGTCCGAGTCTGGCAGCGTCTCCAAGCATCCCGGCGTATTCAAGCTCATTACGAGCATCGACGATAACGACGCCAGGCCGGCCCAATTTTTCCAGGACCTGGTCCTTTGTGGCCAAGCGGGCAAAGTCAGGGGCAGATGTGAACCTCGCCGGGGATATCCCAGGGGCAACCACACTTAGCTCTCCCCCCGTCTTAGTCCACTTAAGATGACCGCCGTTGAGGAGACAGGCTCTCGCGTGTCCATAAAGCTCCAGGGTCCACAAGAGACGGGCTGCGGTGCTGCCGCCCATTTCATCAACGGCCACGACGGCCGTTTCATTTCCTATACCCAATTCCCCCATTAGAGTCTCCATTTGTTCCTGGGGGAGGACCATTCGCGGGTTGTCGGGGGTGTTAAGGCGATCGACCGGTAAGTTTACAGAATTGGGGATATGACCTTTGTCATATTCCCTGGGGGTACGCAAATCCACGACGCGCACATCAGGATCATAGAGACGCAGGCTTAACCATTCGGTTTCCACAAGCAAGTGAGGATTAAGGAACTTAACCTCGGCCATCGATCCACTCCCTTAATCTAGTTCTCGATGCGAAATGGGCCTAGCCTCCCCCGCCCTGGCGGCGCACCAAGAAGGCAACCATAACCGAGTTGGAGATTGCTTCCACCGCCTGTGGCATAGTAGTGACGGAACAGACCCCAACTTCAATTCACAATTCTGCTTTAGCTCTTCACACACATCCAGCGGGTTTGGTCAGGCCACCGATCTTGGCAGGCCCCTTCCCGGGCCCGTATGGGAACAACTCATAGAGACGCTTCATCTCAAAACCGGTAACTTTGCTAATCTGGCGAAGAGGAGGCACCATTCCATAGTCCTTATAATAATCCCTAAGCGCGTGGACCACCTTCCAGTGCTCCTCGGTCATAGGCCAGCAACCTACCTCCTTGGATATTTCCTCACCGATCTCTGGGGTCCATTTCTCAGGTTCAAGAATGAATCCCTCTTCATCAACCTCAAGCTCTATTCCAGCTATAGTGGCTGTTGGCATAACTACACGTCCCTCCTCTTAGTTTCTCCGTATCTCGCCACGAATTTCTCTGTGAAATCAAGATCCCGAAATACGCTAATTATAAAGTTTCTTGATGAAGCCGCTATCATCCAATTCCTTCACCAGGCTATTGTCGAAGAAAGCCTCTGGTTTCGCTTCTTTTGCTTTAGGGTTCCGCTGCGCCAACTCTTCCAGGACGGTCTCAACCTGTTTCACGGATACATATGGGGCGTTGGACAGGACCTCGTGCGCGTGGATCTGGTACGTGTCTTCCAACACTTCTTTATCCTCAATCTTGGCATACTTCGCTATCACGCTGATCGTGAAGTCCTTGTCCTTCTTGACCACCGCGATGCCTTCCACCAGGGCCTTCATGGCGTTCATCGCCGTTTCCCGGTTGGCGGCGAGGAAACTCTTTCTGGCGACAACGGCGTAAAGTGGATAGGGTATATCCAGTTCACGGAAGGTCAGCAACTCGCGGACCCCGGCTTTCTTAGCCACAAAAGAGTCCGGAGGACCGAACACCGATGCCTGGATCGCGCCTGATTCCAGGCCAGCGCGAATCTCGGGGACACCACCCATCTGCACGATAGACACGTCTTTGTCTGGCTCCAGTCCGAACTTTTTGAGCGTATTTCGGGTGCCAAAATCGGTAGCCGAGCCAAACCTCGTCACGCCCGCAGTCTTGCCTTTGAGATCCTGGATGCGCTGTATGCTCGGCGAAGTATAGAGGCCGAGGACCATAAGGTCGCTCATGGAGGCTATCAAGACTACGTCACTGCCCTCAACGCCGGACGCGACCACCGCGCTGCCACCCCCTCCGGCCATGCTGATCTCTCCAGCGAGCATGGACTGAATCAGTGGCGCGCTTGATGCGATATAGGGCATCTCCACGTCGAGGCCGTATTTCTCAAAAAGGCCTTTTTCCTTGGTGACCCACAACGGCGCGTAGCCTCCGCCGATGGCGCTATAAGGAATCCTAAGCTTCGTGAGCTCTTTTTTCGCCGCAGGCTTAGCAGGCTCGGCCTGCTTTGCCACCGGCGTGGCCTCTTTGGGCACGGGCGTGCTCTGCTTGGCCTCCGGCTTCGCCTCCTTGGTCGGTGCGGCTTTCGGGGCCTGTGTAGGCGTGGGCGTCGGCGCCGGCTGGGCGCAGCCGGCAATCGTCGCCACCAGGACGGCGATAGCGATGGGAATCGAAACCTTGCTCCTCCAAATAGAACCTCTCTTCACACGCGACCTCCTCCAGTCTTTCTGTTAGGCAGATTGTGTAGCCCAAGTCTTGCAGACAACTTCGCAAGGACCCGCCAAAAGCATAACTTTGCGGCAAAGCTAGCGCTGGCCAGATCGATTCCAGTATTCAATCAGTCAAGATTCGCCGTGGAGCCGCGAACAACAGAGACAGTGACAGGAACAGGACAACGTTATCTCGGGACGATCTCGGGACGGTTCTCCCTCTACGATAAGACAACAGTTGCCGTCTTAGCAACCTGATGAGTTTCTACGAAGGCAACTAAGTGGTCTAGACGATAATTTAGCACTGAATGGGATGATTGTCAATAAGGCGGACTCGCCCTTTCGGTGGTGCGGACGTGCTCTTCTCGGCCTTGCCGTGCGATGGCCATCATGGTAGGATAACACACGGTACCGACGAGCTACCTCAATCGGGTGTCTGTGGCGAGATCAAATGGTCAATCCGGCGTATGCTTTCCTCGAGGCCAGTGTAGTTGTGCTCTTTGTCATAGCTTGTTTGCACGCGTGGCGTCGTGGCTCTCTCCTGGAGATACTCACTGCCGCCGTCTACGGGCTGCTGCTGGAAGAGGGTGACATCCTCATTTTCGGGACGTACCACTACAGTCCCGATTTTATATTGCGCATAGACATGGTGCCGGTCGCCATCGCGCTTGCCTGGGCGATGATCATCTACACCTGTATGCGCATCTCCGACACATTCGGAATATCGACCAGGATGGCCCCTATTGCCGACGCCGTCTGGGCGATTATGCTAGACCTGGCGTTCGACGCCGTGGCGATCAGGTTGGGATTCTGGACCTGGACGATTCCCTTGGACGCGGGATTCTTCGGCGTGCCGGCCGGCAATTTCTACGCGTGGCTGTTTGTCGCGCTGTCGTTCTCTTTCTTCACTCGTGCGATTCGTCGCCAGAGCAGGCTGCGAGCGGTGCACCGGTTCTGGCAACTGGCGGTCCCTATAGTCGCCTATATTGGTATGCTGCTCGCGCTGGTACCGTTTTTCGTCATCAGAAACAGCTTCTTCCCCGAGCCCGGCGGCGGATTGCCAGTTTTCTGGGCCGTCCTGTCGCTTTTCGTCATTGCCGTCGCGTGGGAAATGGTACGACACAAAACGGCGCTCGCCGTTCGCCTGGACTGGCTACCCATCATCCTGAGGACGTCGTTCCATCTCTACTTCCTGGGCTCGCTCTTCACATCCGGAATCTTCACGACGCTGCCAGCCCTCCTCGCCATTTCTCTGGGGATTATGGCTCTTGAGGTCGCACTCACACTGGTTTTGTGGAGCCGTTGCCAATCGACGAAAAACATTGCCAGGCAGACGGCTGCGTGATGTCTTATGGGCGGTGCGCTGCGCAAGATGGTGGAGGATGACCTGGACGGAGAAAATCGAGCGATCGCTCAGCTCCCGGACCCCATCGGGACGCGATAAATCGCGCCCCTACAAACAATCGGTGATTCAACGCATTCGCGAAAGGTTGTAAACGCTTCAGTCGGGCCTATCTTTGGCGAGCCCGAATACTTTTTGCGCATCCACGGACAGGATCTCGGCGATGAGGCGGTCGCAGCAACCGATGCATGTTCTCTGCAGTGCGCCAGAGTGGACGCTTTCGGTCCAGAACATCATGGCACACTCATCGCCGTTGCCATCAAAAGGGCACCTGGTATCCCGATAATGATCCAGCGCCTCAAGCAACAGGCGAGCCTCACGCTTGTTGAGCTCAAGCGTGGTCGTCGGTCCATCGAGCTGTCCCAGATCATCAAGCCGAAAATGCGAGTCGATGATCCTCTGCTGATCTTCTGTGAAAGCCATCTTCACAATCTCCTCGCGGTGTCTCCGTCGAATCCTTTTGTTTCCTGGCCGACTGCCCACACAAGTCCACGACAATATGCTCTTCTCTGATTATGACAGATAGAATGCAGGATAGCAACACTCAACTATTGTAATACCAATTGGTCATATTGGTCATAGATGATTCCTATATTGCCCCGCCCCATGGTATGTAGGGCGTATCCATACACAATTGGTATAAGATGCATCTCAACTTGACTTTCGTAAGCAACAGTATAAAATGACAACGACCTGAACTCTTACTTGGGAGGAACTAGTGAACGAAGTAGTCATTGTCGACGCGATACGAACCCCGATTGGCAGATATGGGGGCGCATTGAAAGATGTGAGGCCCGATGACCTGGCCGCACTGGTGATAAGCAAGCTTATGGAACGAAACCAGGTTAACCCCGACGATATCGAAGATGTGTTCTTTGGCTGCACAAACCAGGCAGGAGAGGACAACAGAAACGTTGCGCGCATGGCGGTTCTGCTTTCCGGCCTGCCGCATACGGTGCCAGGCACGACCGTTAACAGGCTGTGCGGCTCTGCCCTTCAAGCGGTGAACAGCGCGGCGCAGGCGATTCAGACGGGTAACGGTGACATCATCATCGCCGGCGGCGTCGAAAGCATGACGCGCTCACCGTTTGTGATGCCCAAGCCGGCGGAGGGGTTTCCTAGGGGCGAGATGACGCTCTACGACTCGACCATTGGCTGGCGGATGACCAATCCTAAGATGGTCGAGAAATACCCGCCGTTGAGCATGGGAGAAACGGCCGAAAACGTGGCCGAAAAATTCAGGCTCACACGTGAAGAGCAGGATGAGTTTGCCCTACTCAGCCAGCAGAAGGCAGTGGCGGCGATCAGGGAAGGCAAGTTCAAGGCCGAAATTGTACCGGTGCCGATTCCCCAGAAAAAGGGCGAGCCGCTGATGTTCGACACCGACGAGCATCCGCGCGCCGATACAACGATCGAAAAGCTGCGCGCGCTCAAGCCGGCGTTCAAGTCAGGAGGAACGGTCACGGCCGGAAATTCGTCAGGGATCAACGACGGTGCGGCCGCCGTGCTGCTGATGTCCCGACAGAAAGTGACCGAGCTTGGCGTCAAGCCTATGGCCAAGATAATCGCCACCGGCGTGGCGGGAGTGCACCCCTCTTATATGGGCATCGGCCCGATTCCGGCAACGAGAAAGGCGTTGCAGCGTGCAGGGTTGACCATCGATCAGATCGACCTAATCGAGCTGAACGAGGCGTTTGCGTCACAGGCGCTTGCCTGTATGAGGGAACTGGGCATGCGCACCGACAACGTCAACCTCAACGGTGGCGCGATTGCGCTGGGGCATCCGTTGGGCTGCACCGGCGCCAGGATACTCACGACGCTGGTTCATGAGATGACCAGGCGTGATGCGCGCTACGGGCTGGCGACGATGTGCATCGGGGTCGGCCAGGGCATCGCCACCATCGTCGAGAGAGAAGGCTGACCAACGCAAGCCTTGACAGAGCCCATCGCCAAATTAGTATAATTAATGGCGAACATTCGCAGAATCATCGCCGCAGCCGGCCTGATAGAATTCTTCAGCCGGCTGTCGCCTTGTAGGAGAGAATGTATTGGATGACCGAGGAGGACGGGCGCCCTCGGTGGCATTAGCCACACTTGGTTGCAAGCTCAACCAGGCCGAGACCGGGGACCTGATGCGCAAGTTCCTCGACCGGGGCTTTCGCATCGTCGAACCCGACGAGGTTGCAGACGTCTACGTTATTAACACCTGCACGGTGACCCACATCGCCGATCGCAAATCTCGCCAGCTCATTCGCCAGGTCAGGCGTTTGAATCCAGCGGCTATCGTGGCCGCGACCGGCTGTTATGTCGACGTATCACCGTCCGAGGTTCAGAAGATAGACAACGTCGATGTGATCGTCGCCAACGGCGATAAGCACCGGATCGCGGAGCTGGCGAGCGAGCGGCTTGGCGCAGCATCGGACGGCCACGCGGACACGACCGATCAAGATCTCTTTGGCGCCTCTGGTAATCTCTTGGCCTCCGGTCGCACCCGGGCGTTCGTGAAGATAGAGGACGGGTGCAACAAGTTCTGCTCTTTTTGCATCGTGCCTATCGCTCGGGGGCGCGAGCGAAGCCTGTCCGTCGAAGATGTCGTCGCCAGCGTTGGCGAGAAAGTGGCCGCCGGCCACAAGGAGATCGTGCTCACGGGCGTCCATCTGGGTACATATGGGGCCGACTTGCGAGGAGGCGAATCGGCCGATGACCTGAACGGCCTGGTCAGAGCGGTGCTAGAACGGACCGACGTCGCTCGACTACGGTTATCCTCGATCGAGCCAATGGATTTTCGGGCGGAGATGTTATCGATCTGGTCGGATGAGAGAGTATGTCGGCACATCCACTTGCCCCTTCAGAGCGGCAGCGACACAGTGCTGAAACGCATGCGTCGCCGCTACGATACAGATGGGTTCGCGCACGTCGTGGAGCGGATTCGCACGGTGATTCCCGACGTTGCCATCACGACCGACGTCATCGTCGGGTTCCCGGGTGAAACTGAAGCCGAGTTTCAAGAGGGTTATGACTTTGCCAGACGCATAGGCTTCGCCGCCATCCACGTTTTTAAGTATTCACCACGGCGTGGCACGATTGCTGCAACCATGCCCGATCAAGTGCCTTACGAAGCCAAGAGAGTCCGCAGCGATGCATTTCTGGCTTTGAGCTCCGAGAGCGCGCGATCGTTCGCGGCGAAGTTCGTAGGACGATCACTGGAAGTTTTATACGAGACAACGTCAGAGACAGAAGGACACATGGCCTGGGAAGGCCTGACCGATAGCTATCTGCGCGTCCGCACCGTCAGCCAGCGCGATCTTACCAACCAGGTTTGTCGAACGATGATCGTCGATTGCCATGACGGGTATCTCTCGGGACTGGTCGAGAGCCAGCCGGTTTGACACCCATCTTCGCTACTGCTACACTCTCCTTGTTCGGCACGATCTCGTCAAAGAACGTTCTGTAGCGATTAGAGGAAAAGGATCGTGAGCAAGACTAACGAAAAACGCAAGCTTCACGGGGGCGACAGTAATGCTCCCGCGCGAATCGACGCTGGCGCCGTGAAGCTCATCGTGGAAAAAGCAGATGAAGCGCTCACCGCGGAGGGGCCCGAGCGAGTAACCGACATCGTCCAGGAGATCAGCGCGGCGCCGCCAACAGTGGCGATCGAAGCTATTCGTGAGATCGCTCGCCAGTTACGGGAGCGGTCGCTGCCCCTTCTGGAGGCACTGGCCGCATCTGAAAGAAGCGATCTGGCCCTCGCGGCGGTCGACGCGCTTGGGGCGACCAAGGTCGAGGAAGCGGCTCCAGTGCTGGTAGGGATAGCGGAGAAAAGCAAGAGCAAGGAAATACGGAAGGTGGCGCGGCGCTCCCTCTTCCGACTCAAGTCGGTCGGGCTCGCCGCTCAGGCGACAGTTCAAGCCGAGGAGCCTGCACCTGCCATGGCACCTCCAGTCAGGGCTCTGTGGAAAGCGTATATGACCAACCACGACGGCGCCGGAGACCAGATACTCTACGCTGCCGCGGAGGGGCCCTTCGGACGTCTCGATGCCTTCAACATCTTCGTGAACGACAAGCGCGGCTTTCTGGAGTTTGACAGCTACGATTCAAGCAAGAGGGCCTGGCAGCGCAAGTTACAGGTTTTCGAAGAGCCTGGCATCGGCATCGTCGAGATACCGCTCGATTACTTCCAGTGCAAGGTTAAGCAGACTTATGACGTAAGCAAAGATCAGGGGACGCCTATTCCGGAGCACTTCGAGAGATGGCGAAGCCTTCTAGCCGAGCCGGAGCAAGCATGTGAGCAGCATCCTATCTATCGCGATATCAGCGTCGTCGAGATAAAATGGAACCCTGAACTGCTCGAACAGTCGCCCGAGATAACCAAGAACAAGGAGCTAATAAGCTGGATTCTGCCCCCGGATGAGATGAAAAACTTCATCGAGGAGCTGGAGGCGATTAAGGAGGGCAAGATTACCCTGCCTTCGTGGGTCGAAAAGGAAAAAGCAGAGGCCGTGATGAACCGCGCCCTAGAACGATTCTTTGGCGACGAGGAAGGCATTCGATGGAAGCATCGGCTTGAGGACATGGCCTACCTGCTGTTTCACACCGACCGGCCGTTGCACGCGAAGCGGGCGCTAGCGGCAGCACTCGCCCTCGACCAGCAGGGAGGGGTGCAGTTGCAGAAGAATCCATTTGCCGCCGCGCTTTTCCAAAGGAGCGTGGAGATGATTCTTACCGAGCGGCCGGGCGCTGAGGCTGAGAAGGAGAAGCTCATCACCGACTTGTCTGAGCTGGCTCCGTACATCGATGAGGAACCAGAGTAACTGCTGGTAGAACATAGTGGGAAAAGGATGGCACGGAATCCACAAAGACTAGCATGGACTGTCTTATGGCTTTCGTTTTTCACCTTCTGCTTAACGGCCGTGGCGGTGCCGTGGTCAATCAGCACATACATCGCGAGAGCCACGTCCAGTCATGACGTTTCCCTGGAAATCCTGCGAGGCACGGTTCTGCTCCAGGAAAAGGGCACGAAATTCGAGGTGAACGCCGAAGGCAACAGAGCAAGCAGCAACGGCAAGACTATTGCGCTGGAGGAAGGCGACAGCTTGCGTACCGTGGAGAACAGCCAGGCGATTCTCTGGCTATTCGACGGCAGCAACATCCAACTGTGGCCGAACACGGGCGTCACCCTGGAGCAGCTCCGGCGAACCCGCTTTAACGACGACAGCTCTTTTCTTACCCTGAGACAGCGGAGCGGACATTCTCGCTTCGAGGTCGCTCCGCCCACCACCAAATCACGCCAGTTTGAGATTAAGACCCCACAGGCCAGCCTGCAACTGCGCGAAGGCAGCTATTCGTTAGATATGGATGGAGACTTCGTGGAGGTAGTCACACACAACGGCTCAGCCAGCGTGCGCAGCTCGGCCGGGGCCGTCGAGCTTCTGAAAAGTGAAAGGACACGGGTACGCGCCGGCATGGCACCGATCGATCCGTTGCCGGCAAGATATAATCTGATATACAACGGCTCTTTTGTCGATGGTCTCAACGGGTGGCAGATCGCCAACAGAGGAGAGGAGGAGCCGATCCTGGGTTCGGCGACGAGCGAGACGGAGGATGGGCGGAGCGTTGTTCGACTTCGGCGAACAGGCGCAACCAAGCACGCGGAGACGTACATTTTTCAACCGCTGAACAAGGATATCACAGATTTCGATACGGTAAAGCTTGGAATGGACCTCAAACTAATCAACCAGTCACTGTCCGGAGGAGGCATCGCCGGCTCGGAATACCCCGCGATGGTTCGTTTGAAGTACAAAGACATCTATGGGAGCGAAGCTATGGTGGTGCAGGGGTTCTACTATCAAAACACCGACAACTACCCGACCTCCAACGGCCGGCTGGTGCCGCAGAACCAGTGGCAGACTTTTCAGCTCGACCTGCTCGGGCCTGACGCCAGGCTGCAGCCAAGGCCGAGCAATCTGCTGTGGCTCGAAATCGCCGCGTCGGGCCACAATTATGAGAGCCTGGTGACGAACATCAGTCTGATGGCAGAGTAAGAGATCTCTGGCCTGGCGGTCAAGGAACGTCAATTGTTAAGTCGGCGCTCACCAGGGCAAGAGGGATTGCGGCTCGAAGACCCAACCCTACGAGTATCGGATACGGGCATCGGCTGTGCCAACTTAGCCAACATCCCTCGTCACACTGGAGACATCTCGAATAGACTCGATCTTCGCCAGGATGCGACTAAGCATCGCGATGCCGGTGATCTCGAGCGTCGCGGTTATCGTCGCGGTGCGGTCAGTGTGGCTCACGGCGCTCACCGACGACATGCTGATCTTATCCTCAGCAACTATGGCCGCGATATCTCGCAGCAGGCCATCTCTATCCCAGGCCTCAATGCGCAGCGTAACCGGATAAAGCTCGTGCTCGGTTCGTCCCCAATCGACGTTCACCAGCCGCTCTTGCTGTCTCACAGCCAGGACATTCGGACAATCGCGACGATGAACGGTAACACCCTTGCCTCGCGTGATGTAGCCAACTATTTCGTCACCTGGCACGGGCGTGCAGCAGCGAGCAAGGTTGGTGAGCAGATCTCCTACGCCCATTACTTTGATGCCCTTGGCCCCCTCGGTAGGCAGTGGCGGGGTTTCGGGCAAGTTGATAACGAAGCTCTTTGCCTGCTCAGCCGCCAACTTGCTGGCTATTTGCTGCGTACTCATGTCCCCGTAGCCGATAGCCGCGATGAAGTCCTCGACGCGCTCGTACTTGAAAAGCTGGGCGATGTCCTCGATCTTCACCTGCGCCAGGCCGAGGCGCGTAAGTTCCTTGTCGAGCAGTTCACGCCCACGAACGATGTTCTCTTCACGCAACTGCTTCCGGAACCACTGTCTGATCTTCTCCCGCGCGTGCGCAGTCCTGATGTAGCCGACATTGGGGTTGAGCCAATCCCGGCTGGGGCCCTTGGGGGCCTTCGTCGTCAGCACCTCGACAATCTCGCCGGTCTTCAGGCGATAGTCTAACGGCACTAATCGGCCATTCACCTTGGCACCTATGCACCGATGCCCTATGTCCGTGTGAATGCGGTAGGCGAAATCCAGCGGGGTCGCGCCCGTGGGCAGATCCTTGATCTCGCCTTTGGGAGTGAACACATACACCTGGTCACGGAACAAATCGGTCTTCAGCGATTCGACGAACGCTTGCGCCCCCCCAGCGATATCTTCTCGCCATTCCATCAACTGGCGCAGCCAGGCGATCTTCTGCTCAAACTTCACATCCCGCTTGCCGCCCTCTTTGTAGCGCCAGTGGGCCGCCACACCGTATTCTGCCAGTCGATGCATCTGGTGCGTACGAATCTGAATCTCCAGAGGCTTGCCCTCGGGCCCGATGACGCTCGTATGCAATGACTGATACAGGCTCTCTTTGGGCATCGCGATGTAATCGTCGAACTGTCCGGGTATCGGATGCCACAGCGAATGGACGATGCCCAGCGCACTGTAGCAGTCAGGAATCTCGTCAACCAGCACACGAACCGCAAGCAGGTCGTAAATCTGATTGAAATCGACGCCGCGGCTCTGCATCTTGCGATAAATGCTGTATATGTGTTTCGGCCGCCCGCTGATCTCGGCTTTGATCCCCGCGCGCTCGAGCTCATTGCGCAAAATATCGATTACTCCCGATATGTAGCGCTCGCGCGCTGCACGCCGGCCGGCGAGCAACGCCGCCAGTTCCTTGTACTTTTGAGGCTCGAGATGTCGAAAAGCGCCATCCTCTAACTGCCATTTCATTTGCCACATCCCGAGACGGCTCGCCAGTGGCGCATAGATCTCCATAGTCTCCTGCGCTATCTGGCGGCGCCTTGCCGGTGGAAGGTGCATTAGCGTGGCGATGTTGTGAAGGCGATCGGCCAGCTTGATGAGAACGACGCGAATATCGTCGGCCATCGCCAGAAACATCTTGCGGACATTCTCCGCCCAGGCGTTAACCTCGTCCTCGCTCTGCTTGCTCATGCGCCGCTTGGTCTCTTCGATAACGTCCCAATTGATACGGCTCAGCTTAGTGACCCCATCTACCAGCTTGGCAGTCTCAGGTCCGAAGGTTTTCTCAATCTTCTCCAGTGGAACGTCGGTATCCTCGGGAACGTCATGAAGCAAGGCAGCGATGACCGCCGCCGCATCCAGATGCATATCTGCCAGCATCTTGGCCGTGGCGAGCGGATGGGTGACAAAGGCATCGCCCGACTTTCGCAACTGCTCTTTATGAGCCTCCCTAGAGAACTCGAAGGCCTCCCGGACCAAAGTCAGGTCTGCATCCGTCAAGTAGCTCTTCAATTTTTCCATCAGGGATGCAAACAGAGATTCTGGGTCCTGTTTGCCGTGATGGCTCGTGGCCCACATTCCATCCGCATCCATAGTCGTTACCACGGCTATCTCTCCGCCAATTGTTTGCGCGAGGTGACGTATGCTAACTGAAAACTAACTAGGGGACCAAAGGCTTCTTTGCTCCCCTTAGATGCTAGTTCAACGCGTCTTATAAAGGAGTATACTGTAACCAGAGGGCTGGCGCAAGGAGCCGATGGCCCGATCAGGCGGCTTGTTCAAGCCCACCAGGCCGGCTATTCTCCCAAATCGCCAGTCTCATAGAGGGTAACGGCAGTCGCTGTGATCGCTGCCGTCTCAGCTCGAAGGATTCTGGGCCCCAGACTGACCGGCGCAATGCCATACGACAAAGCCCTTTGCACCTCAAAGGATGAGAACCCTCCTTCGGGTCCGATGAAGATGTTAACAGAGAACGGCCGCGACGTCGGATGCGAACCATCCGAGTCGGTTCTGGCCACACCGCTGCCTCGCAAGAACTTCTTGAGGCTCGTCAGGTCTTCACCCTCCCAAGCGATAAAAGAGAGTCCTCTCACCTCTTCACAGGCCTGTTGAAACATCACAGCTGGCTGCAGCGCTGGCAGCTTGGCCCGTCCCGATTGCTCGGCAGCCTCGACAATGATTTTTTGCCAGCGCTCGATCTTCGCCGTGCTCGCCTCACCGATGTTGGCGACGACACAGCGCTCACAAATGGTTGGGACGAACGCGGACACGCCCAACTCGCTGCACTTTTGCAGAACGAATTCGAACCTCGCAGCGCGGAGCAACCCCTGAAAGAGGGTTATCTTCATCCTGGGCTCGCTGCTGCCGAGGCTCTTCGATTTGATGAGACCAGTAACATTGTCGGAGTGCACGACGGTCAGATCAACATCATATTGCCAGCCGGCATTGTCGAGCGCGACGATTCTGTCACCGGGCGCTAGACGCAAAACGTTGGCTATCTGATGAGCCTGCTGCCCTGTTAGGGTTACGCCCGTTCGGCCAATAGATTGAGGAGGAACAAAGAATCGATGCATACCTGCTTCTCTTACCTCACTTCACCTAGCGCATGATCAGGGCACCTAACTTGATTTAGCGACCCACCAGTCCGCCTTGTCAAAGAGAGTTCTTGGGGGACACCCGCAAGCCCCGTCCTGATGGCGCACTAGCGCCTCAAGCGGCCACCTTTTGCCCTACCAGCGCCACCCAATCGCCAGAACGGAACTGCGAGACGATTCTCAATCCAGCGGCCGTGAGGCCATCCACAACCCAGGCGCATTTCTCGTCGATGATTCCGCTTGCGATGACGATGCCCGACGGCCTGGTAACGGCGGCCAACGAGCGTGAGTTCTCTACGATGACCGAGGCAATGATGTTGGCGACCACGACGTCGAAGCAGTCTCGTCCATTGCCAAAACGTTCTTCAAGGGACGCTGGCGTGGCCCCCGAGCTATTCTGCAGCGAGCCGAGATCTACACGCACGATGGCCTGGAGGCCATTGAGCGCAACGTTCGCCCTGGCCGTCTCGACGGCAACGCTATCGGTATCAAGGGCGAGGACTTCGCGCGCGCCTAGCCGCGCCGCCACGATAGCGAGGATGCCGGAGCCGGTGCCCAGGTCGAGCACGGATTGCCCTGGCCTGACGTGGTTCTCCATTTCGACGACCGTCATATTGGTGGTCGGGTGCAAACCCGTGCCAAACGCCATTCCTGGATCGATCGTCACGATAAGGTCGTCAGGCCGCGGATCATAGTCCCGCCAGGAGGGCTTAACGACGATACGCTTGCCGATGTGATGAACGTGGAAGAACTCCTTCCAGGCATCACTCCAGTCATGCTCGCTGACCACCAGGGCTTTCAATTGCTCTATCGGGCGGAGCTGACCGAGATGCCAGAGGGCCTCCTCGATGCTTCTCAACTTCGAATCGACATCCCCATCGAGTGGAAGATAGCCTCTCACAATAACCGGGGTATCGGCACGCACCAGATACCCCTCTCCCTCGGGATAGGGCTCGATCTCTTGATCGATAGAGACGCCGACGTAAACGTAACGTCGGAGAACCTCCGACACCGCCTCGACGCTCTCGTTATCACATTTCGTGCCTATCTCCAGCCAATCCATCGCAACAACCAACTACGGCGATTCGCGTTAGCATTTAATGGTCGGCCACCTGGCATGGCGCCGAGCCCGTCGCCCCTCGATAACGCCAGATCGCTAAGTATTATCGCAAAACACCGCATATCTCTGCACAACGACAGGGTGCGTTAAGCGTCCTTTCAGATGAAGGACACTCAACGCACCCTGAGAATCCCAGCGCAACGGGAGCGGCGCCGAGAATACATCGGCCACGGCTAATCTATCCCAAGAGCGTCTTTTGCTTTGCCGAAGAAGCCCTTTTCGTCGGCTCGCGCCAGCCTGATGCCAAACGATCTCGCCAGATGCATCAGCAAGTTACGCTGCTCATCAGTCAGTTGGGTCGGGACAACCACCTTGACCTTCACCTGCATATCTCCCCGGCCACCACCGCGCAGGTGAGGCACGCCCCTGTCCTTGAGACGAAACACCTTGCCACTTTGCGTCCCAGGGGGGATCTTGATCTTCGCCGTGGAGCCACCAACAACCGGGACCTCGATTTCGTCGCCGAGGGTCGTCTGCACAAAATGCAGCGGTAGATCTAGAAGGATATCGTGTCCCTGCCGCTTGAACATCGAGTGCTCCAGCACGCCGAGAACGACGTAAAGATTGCCGGCGGGGCCACCTCTAGTCCCAGACTCGCCTTCGCCGCTGAGCCTGATCTGTGCACCATCGTCCACCCCGGCGGGGATCGAGACCTTTATCCGACGGGTCGCCCTCACGCGACCATCGCCTCGGCAATTCCTGCAAGGTTCGAGGATGATTCGTCCCTCACCCTGGCATCGGCTACACGCGGTGACGTTAACGATCTGCCCGAAGAACGACTGTTGTACCCGTCGAACCTCACCGGTTCCGTTGCAAGCCGGGCAGCGCGTCGGCTGAGTGCCAGTTTCCGCACCGGTCCCCGTGCACGACGGGCAGGTCTCCCAACGTGGGATTTCGATTTCTTTCTCGCAGCCAAACACCGCTTCTTCGAAGGTTAACTTGAGATCGCACCGCAGGTCGGCGCCGCGCTGAGGGCCACGCTTCGTCGTGGCACTCGAGCGATAGCCGAAGAAAGTCTCGAAGATATCGCCAAAGCCAAAGGTGTCAAACCCGCTTGCGCTACCGCCAGGGAAGCCCTGAACCCCGGCATGGCCAAACTGGTCGTAAGCCTTGCGCTTCTGCGCGTCGCTCAACACCTCGTAGGCCTCGTTTATTTCCTTAAACCGCGCCTCCGCGCCCGCGTCCTGGTTCACGTCAGGATGATACTGGCGAGCGAGCTTACGGAAGGCCCGTCGAACCTCATCCTCGCTGGCACCTTTGCCAACTCCTAGCACGTCATAATAATCACGTTTATTGTTCACGCTGTAACCTTATTTGCATGAAATGCTTGTTCAAATTATTCTAGCAGATTCCCAAATGGCGAAGCAACCCCACCTCAAGCGGCATAGAAGGGCGTATGATGCGTTCTAAGCCGACGAACTGCGTAATCCCGCGTGGATACCCATCCTTCCTGGGAAGGACGGGTATCCAGGGCCCTCCGAGCGCGTGGATACCCGCTTTCGCGGGTATGACGTGCTGTGACATAGCTATCAATGGCTAGAACGCATACGCCCTGAAGCGGCAAAAATGAATGTTGACTGTTAAAGCGGGTACTTGCCAAGGCAACAGGGGTTGGGGCTCGAAGACCCAACGCTACGAAGCTCGGTCCCTGTCGCGCCAGGGATGGGGTTTCGAGACCCAACACTGTGCCGTGCCTGCCAGGGAATTAGCGCATCCACGCGTCCGTGATCTATCTTTCCCTCTTCGTAAAGGGACGGCCACCACCTTCACGCTGCTCTGGTCGTCGGGGCGGTCCATATGGTGGTCGTCGCTCGCCTTCTGGTGCGCGCCGGAAATCGTCTCGCGGGCGGCCTCCGCCCCCCATCGGTCGGCCCGGGCCGCCGCCCGGGGCTCCGCTCGGCATTGACCTTCGTGGCGCCGCCGGTTTGCCCTCAGTGCCTTCGAGCACGGCTCTGCGCGACAGATTTATCCTGCCCTGAGGGTCGACCTCGATCACTTTGACCATGATCTCGTCGCCGATATTGACGACGTCTTCTGGACGGCTCACATAGAAATCGGCAAGGTCGCCAACGCGGACCAGGCCTTCTTTGCCAGGCAGTATCTCGACGAATGCGCCGAAGTTGGTTATCCTCGTGACACGTCCCAGGTACACGCCCCCAATTTCGACGTCTTTCGTGAGCCGCTCGACCATGATCAGCGCCTTCTGGGCGGCCTCCGCGTCGACCGAGCTCACAAAGACAGTGCCGTCTTCTTCAACGTCGATCTTCGCGCCGGTATCCTCCTGAATGCCGCGGATAGTTCTGCCGCCAGGACCAATCAACGCGCCGATCTTTTCGACAGGTATCGAGGTTCGCAGAACACGTGGAGCGCGTGGCGACAACTCGGGACGGGCCTCCGCTATCGTCTGAAGCATCTTTTCCAAGATGAAAAGCCTGCCTGTCCTGGCCTGCGCCAGTGCTTTTTCCATCACGTCGTACGACAGACCTTTGATCTTGATATCCATTTGCAGCGCCGTCACACCATCAGCCGAGCCTGCAACTTTGAAATCCATATCTCCCACGTGGTCTTCGATTCCCTGAATATCGGTGAGAACGGCAAAACGACCATCATCTCCCGTTATCAGACCCATCGCGACGCCGGCCACAGGGGCCTTGATCGGCACGCCGGCATCCATCAAAGCCAGAATGCTACCGCAAACGCTACCCATCGAGGTGGATCCGTTAGAGCTCAACACCTCAGATACCAGTCTCACGGTGTAGGGGAACTCATCTTTTGGTGGAATCACGGCGGCAATTGCCCTCTCTGCGAGCGCACCGTGTCCGATTTCACGGCGGCCAGGCGAGCCTACACGTCGCACCTCACCGACGCTGAACGGCGGCATGTTGTAATGGTGCATGAACCGCTTGGTCTCTTCCGTGCCGAGCCCATCGATGATCTGCTCGTCGGAGATCGAGCCCAAGGTCGCGATGCTCAGCACCTGGGTCTGACCACGAGTGAACAAACCCGAGCCGTGGGTGCGGGGCAAAAAACCAACCTCGCAGGTTATCGGTCTGATCGTCGTCAAATCGCGGCCATCGGGTCGTATGCCCTCCGTGAGGATGTTTGTTCGGACCTCTTGCTTCTCCAGAGACTCCAGGGCCAAAACCAGGTCCTTCTCGTTGTAGGTCTCTCCGAACCTGGCAATTACGTCGCGCTTCAACTCGTCCCTGAGGGCATCCCGCGCAGTCTTATCGGTCTGATTCATAGCCTGGGCCATTCGGTCGCCCACGTACGCCTCAACGGCGGACTTGACTTCTTCAGGCACCGCATGGGGCGTGAACTCTCGCTTCGGCTTTCCTATCTCATCACGCATCTGCTTCTGCAGCTTGATGATGGCCTGCGAAGCCTCGTGGCCAATCTTGATGGCCTCGAGCATGAGGGACTCCGGCAGCTCCTTGGCGCCGGCCTCGACCATTACGACCGCGTCCTCCGAGCCGGCGACGACCAGTTCCATCTTGCTCTGCTCAAGCTGCTTTGCCGTCGGATTGATGACAAACTTATCGTCAATGTACCCGACTTTGGCTGCGGCAACCGGCCCGTCGAAGGGGATGTCGGAGATCGTCAGGGCCGCCGAAGCGCCGATGATGGAAAGAATATCGGGCTCGTTCTCCTGATCCGCTGAGAGCACGGTCAAGATAACCTGCACGTCATTGCGGAAACCCTTGGGGAACATCGGACGAATTGGGCGATCGGTGAGTCTGCAGGTGAGGATAGCGGTCTCACTTGGACGCCCTTCTCTTTTGAAAAAGCCGCCTGGAATCTTACCGGCGGCGTACATTCTCTCTTCGTAGTCGACTGTTAAGGGGAAGAAGTCCACGTCGGGACGCGGCTCTTTTGACGCCGTGGCGGTGGCGAGGATGAGAGTATCGCCGTAGCGCACGGTAACGGCGCCGCCAGCCTGCTGGGCTAGCTTACCCGCTTCAATCGTCAGCGGCTTTCCCCCTATCTCGACTTCGTATGTGCTAATCATCTAGTGTTTGGCCTCCACTTCTCTTCTTTCATTCTCAATCTGATTATATTATACCAACCCTGGAGTATCCCACCAAGTCAGTGGCGTTCAGCGCGCTGCCTGCCAAAGAGACATGCCGCAAACGCCAACACGTCAGGATAGGCCTGACCAGGGCCATCTGGTCTCGGGTGCCGAGCAACTTAGAGACATAATATGGAAAGCAAAGGATGTGGAGCTAGTTTTCTTCTTTCTACTTCCTGAGGCCAAGCTTAGAAATGATTGCGCGGTAGCGCTCAACGTCCTTGCGGGACAAGTAGGCAAGATGCCGTCGGCGTTCCCCGACCAGCTTCAGCAACCCGCGTCTTGAATGGTGGTCATGTTTGTGGATCTTCAGGTGCTCGATGAGGCCGTTAATTCTCTCGGTCAAAAGAGCAACTTGCACCTCTGGAGAGCCGGTGTCTGCCGCGTGGGTGTGGAATCGCTGAACGATCTGTTCTTTCTTGTCCTTCTGCAGTGGCATCGATGAACTTTTTCCTTTCCTAGCTCATTGAGGAAGTCAGTTAGCTGACGACTAGCGGCTTGACCTAAGCCTAGATTTCTTTCCTCATTATTCTTTCTTTCCCTTTATGCTAGCGGCAATTATAGCACAACTGATCCAGCCCTGCAAATCAGACAGGCGGGCTCGAAATCATGCGCCTTGAATGGCCGATATGATTCTGTTAATATTTCTATATCTGAAAACGGCAGGGATGTAAACCGGGGCAAGCACCTCTGCCACATGGCTCCGCACTGAGGACCGATATTCATTCGGCGAAGGCTGGTTTACCGCATTGGCTACAAGTGAACCGAAATGGATAGCGCTTGGACACCCGAGCTACGTTTGGAGATTCGGCCAGGATAGGCGGCTGAATCTCGTGCGCGAGCACGTCGGCCTTGACGCTAAACGCATCCTCGACGTCGGCTGTGGTATCGGCACGTACACCCGCAAGTTCAGCACGTTCTCTTCGAGTGTGTTCGGGGTGGACGTAGACTGCGAGAAGCTGGCCACGGCCAATCCGCCGCTGCCCAATGTCACCGCAGCACCGGCCGAGGCTCTCCCTTATCCAGACGATTACTTTGACATCGTTTTTCTTCACGAGGTGATCGAGCACGTGACGAGTGATAGGGACGCAATTGCCGAGGCCGTGCGAGTGGTTGGGCCAGGAGGGCACGTGGTGATTTTTGCCCCTAACAGGCTGTACCTTTTCGAGACCCACGGCATCTACGTTGGCAAACGTTACATCTTCAAGCTGATTCCTCTCGTGAACTACCTGCCCGACCGCCTCCGTGAGGTCTTCTGTCCTCACGTTCGCGCTTACACCGCCGGGAAGATTCGCGGGCTTTTCGACGAGCTTCCGGTAAACATCGTCGCTCACAGCTACGTCTACCCTGGCTTCGACAATGTCTATGCCCGGCACAGGGTCATCGGCACAGCTCTGCGACGGATTCTCTATTTCCTGGAGACGACACCATTTAAGGCATTTGGACTTTCGCACTTCGTCGTCGTGCAGAAGCGGCAGGATTCGGGAAACGTCGAGAGGTGATTTCATGTATATCCTGACCACAAACGACGACGGAATCGATTCGGAAGGATTGCTCTTACTCAAGCAATCCCTGGCCACGGTGGGAGAAGTCGTCGTCATCGCTCCGGATCAGAACTGGAGCGCCGCCGGCCACACCAAGACGCTCCAGAAGCCGCTGCGGGTCACGCAGGTGGCACTGGCGGATGGAGACCTAGCCTATTCGACCGATGGCACCCCTTCAGATTGCGTCAGTCTCGGCATACTGGGCATCCTGGAACGGAAGCCCGACCTGGTTGTGGCCGGCATCAACAAGGGCCCCAATCTGGGCGACGATGTGACGTATTCGGGCACCGTCGCGGCGGCGATGGAGGCGACGATCTCTGGCATCCCGGCGATAGCGGTATCGCTAGCGGATTATTCCGAATGGGATTTCGCTTATGCGGCACGGTTCACGGCGCAGCTTGCCAGGCGGATGGTCGATGACGGATTGGGGAGCAACATTCTGCTCAACGTCAACGTGCCGAACATTTCGGAAGATGAGATAGCCGGAATCGAGATCACACGCCTGGGCAAGCGCGTTTACCGCGACGTGCTGGTTAAGCGCACTGACCCGCTCGGCCAGACATATTACCTGATCAGCGGCGATGTGCCAACGGGCCTGCCCCTGGCCAGGACTGACTTCAAGGCGATCACCGAGAACAAGATTTCGATCACGCCGATTCATCTCGATCTGACGAATCATCGCTTGATCAAACATCTGCAGCAGTGGAACCTCAAGATTTCGGGTTAGGCGTCCCAGAACCGTTGTTGTATAATGTTAGTAACACTCAGTTTCTGGCGGACGCCAAGGCGATCAGCGAATGGGAAAGCTTGGCTCGTGGCTTCAATCGACCCGAGAAGCCAAGGGCGTTTCTCTTCTAAAGGTGGAGCAAGACACAAGGGTGCGCTCCAAAGTCCTGGCAGCATTGGAAGAAGGAAACGTCAGGGTTCTGCCTGCGCGCCCCTACGTCAAGGGTATGGTGCGTACCTACGCGGCCTACCTTGGGTTGGACGTCGAGGAGGCGTTGCGCCTGCTCGAAGAAGAGCTTGGCCCAGAATCCGAATATCGCATCCAGCAGTTGCCGAAGTCCATCGGCAACCAGACCGTCATCACGGCACGGATGATGGTTACCATCATCGCGCTGGTGGCGGTAACAGGCTTTTTCCTCCTGGTGCAGCGAGAGTACCACAGTCTAATCAAAGCGGGCAACGTCTCCACCGCGCCTGCGCTATCCTCGCCGGTCGTTCGGGCAGTGGCGGAGCCCACCAGGACGCCCACATTGGCTCCGACGCCATCCCCTTCCCCAACTGCCACACCGCTGCAAGAGATCACGGTCGAGGCTAGAATCACAGGTCGCAGTTGGCTGCGGGTAACCGTCGACGAGAGTGTCGCCTTCGAGGGGATTCTGGAAGCTGGTGCGACGAAGATGTGGCAGGCAAAGGACAAGATCTCGTTGCGGGCCGGCAACGCTGGCGGAGTGGAAATCACCTTCAACGGCAAACGCCAGGGATCAATGGGATCGCGGGGCGAGGTGGTCGATAGGACGTGGACAAGGCCGTAGCTCGGTTCGCTTAGCGGCACCGGATGGGGCTGTCCGAACAAACTCGAATAAGTGGCCGCGTTGAATCAAGCACAGTCATTCTCCGTAGGACTGGACCCGCGGCTCGGTCGAGCGGGCTTTGGCGTGTCAGGAATTCGTGCCGCTGAGCTCAGGTTAACCCATCGTATGTAGCCTTTCGAACCCCGCACGGCGCTGCAGCGGCCGCGCTAACTCAACAAAGCCCGCTTGAAGCGGACTGGGAGGGACGCAGCGCAGCCACAACGGGATCCTGCTGCAGAAGGATTGACGTTGCTCTGGGGCTTCAGCCTAGGGCTGAGGTCCCCTTTGGCTTTGCTGACGCGGAAACGTGGCACACACCAAGCGGGCCTGTTTGACTTGCATCCGTTTGCCCCTGCCCCCTATAATTCATATTATGCCAAAGACATTCGCTATCATAAACCTGGGCTGTCCTAAGAACACCGTAGACAGCGAAGGGATGCTTCAGAGACTGGCCGAGGCGGGGTACGTCGCCACCGACGGGCTACACCAGGCCGACGCCATCATAGTGAACACCTGCGGCTTCATCGATACGGCCAAGGAAGAATCGATCAAGACATTGCTGGAACTTGCAGCGATGAAGCGCAACGGCCAGTTGCTCATTGCGGCCGGGTGCCTAGGCGAGCGCTATGCAGCCGATCTGGCACGGGATATTCCCGAGCTCGACGGAATATTGGGGACCCGGCGCTGGGGCGAGATCACGACCTTGCTCGACCGTGTGGCGGAGGGCGAAACTCCATGCTGGACGGGCAAATCCGCAGCAGACGAATCCTTCAAGCGCACCGCGAGGTCGGCGAGCGTTTATATCAAGATAGCCGATGGGTGCAGCGTAGGCTGCGCCTTTTGCGCGATCCCTCGGATAAAGGGACCCCACAGGAGCAAGGCGGTGGAAGACATCCTCGACGAGGCGCGTCAGCTCGCGAGCCAGGGTGTCAAGGAAATCGTGCTGGTGGCGCAAAACACGACGGCCTATGGACAGGATCGTGGCGAACGCGACGGTCTGGCGAGGCTGCTGGATCGGCTTTCCGAGGCCGTGCCCGAGATTCCCTGGATCCGCCTGATGTATACGTTCCCAGATCACATCACGCCCGCGCTGATCGAGGCCATGGCCAGTAACGACAGGATCGTCAAGTATATCGACATTCCCCTGCAGCACGCCGACCCGGCGATGCTGCAGGCGATGCGGCGTCCCGACGCGTATCCGGGCCATCTGATAAGCCAATTGCGACGGAGGATACCGGTTATCGCCATCCGCAGCGCCTTTATCGTCGGATATCCCGGCGAAGGAGAGCAGGAGTTTTCGCGACTGCTATCGTTCCTGAGAGAGGCCGAGCTGGATCGGGTGGGAGTGTTCACTTACTCGCCCGAAGAGGGCACACTGGCCGCGTCGCTGCCCGGTCACGTCGGCAAACGCATCGCCCAAAAGCGCTACCGTCAGGCAATGGAAGCGCAGCAGGCCATCTCGCTGAAGAAGAATCGACGCTTCATCGGCAAGACGCTCGACGTGCTGATCGAAAGCCAGGTAAACGAAACGGCGTTGGGCGACCAAACGAAGCCAACCTATGGGGCGCAACAACCTGTCGAGAACGGCAGGCGAGGATCGGCATCGGCGAAGCGCCGACACGAGAACGAAGACATCGTCTTCGTCGGCCGAAGCTATCGCGACGCGCCCGAGGTCGACGGCGTAGTGCTGGTGCATGGTCGGGCGACCATCGGCGAGATCGTGTCGGTGACGATCACAGATGCGCTGGAATACGATCTGGTGGGCCGGGTAGCAGGTTAGACCGAACCTCAGACCGAGGGAGTACGGCAACACGGAGTTACCCATCCTTCGCGAGGAAGGACCACCAGGGATGAAAATCTATTTTCAGAGTTGATGATGAAATATGGTCGCACGGCTGTATTC
>JACPRP010000118.1 GCA_016189905.1 Chloroflexota bacterium
ATGCGCAGTGGATGGGGCCGGTATACGAACTGCTTGGCCTCACTGTTGGCGTGATCCAACACGAGGCTGCTTTCGTCTTCGATTCTTCCTTCATAAGCCCCGATCCCAGGCTGTGGCGATTGCGCCCAGTCGAGCGAAGGAACGCCTACATGGCAGACATAACCTATGGAACGAACAACGAGTTCGGCTTCGATTACCTGCGAGACAATATGGTCCTCGATCGCAGCCAGTGCGCGCAGCGCGAGCTGAATTACGCCATCGTCGACGAGGTCGATAACATTCTCATCGACGAGGCGCGTACTCCGTTGATCATCTCGGGTCAGGCGGAGGACTCGACCAAGTATTACAACCTCTTCGCTCGCCTTGTGCCACGGTTGCAGCGTGAAATGGATTACAAAATAGACGAGAAGCTGCGCGTCGTCACGTTGACAGACGTGGGCATCGGCAAGGTCGAACAGATGCTCGGGGTCCACAATCTGTATGATCCCGCAAATTACGAGCTTACCCACTACCTCGAGCAGGCGCTTAAGGCGGAGTTCATTTTCAAACGAGAGCGCGACTATGTTCTCGTCAAAAACGGCCAGGTAATCAGTCACGCCTCCGATGCTGAAGTCGTCATCGTCGACGAGTTCACTGGTCGACTGATGTTCGGTCGGCGGTACAGCGAGGGTCTTCACCAGGCGATCGAGGCGAAAGAGAATGTCAAGATACAGCGTGAGAGCCAGACGCTGGCTACCATCACCTTCCAGAACTTCTTCCGAATGTACCAGAAGCTCGCGGGCATGACCGGTACCGCGGCAACCGAGCAAGAGGAGTTCCACAAGATCTATAACCTCGACGTGGTCACGATTCCGACGCACCGGCCGATGATCCGGCAAGACCTGCCAGACCTGGTTTACAAAACGGAGGATGCGAAGTTTCAGGCGGTCGTCAAAGAGATTGCGGATTCTTACGAAGTCGGCCGACCGGTGCTTGTCGGCACTGTTTCTATAGAGAAATCTGAGCATTTGAGTGAGCGCCTTCGACGCAAGGGAATCCCACACCAGGTGCTCAATGCAAAATACCACGAAAAAGAGGCGGCGATCATCGCCCAGGCCGGTAGGCCTAAGGCCGTTACCATTGCCACCAATATGGCCGGTCGTGGTGTCGATATTCTTCTTGGGGGCAATCCGTCCGGGTTGATCGACGAGATTCTGCAGTCGCGTCGCATCGATCCCAGGACCGCGACACCGGAGCAAGCCGAAGCGGCCCGACAAGAGGCCACCGAGGTCTGCGCCAGAGATCACGACAAGGTTATCTCTCTGGGAGGCCTTCACATCGTCGGCACAGAACGGCACGAAGCCAGACGCATCGATAACCAGTTGCGAGGCCGAGCCGGGCGCCAGGGCGATCCAGGCGCGTCAAGGTTTTACGTATCGCTGCAGGACGACTTGATGCGACGTTTTGGTGGCACCAGCGTCGCCAGCATTATGGATAGACTGGGGATCGACGACGACGTTCCTATCGAGCACTCCCTCGTCACCAAGTCGATTGAAAACTCCCAGACCAAGGTCGAAGGATACAACTTCGATATCAGGAAGCACGTCGTTCAATACGACGACGTAATGAACAAACAGCGAGAAGTGATCTACGCCGAGCGGCGGAAGATCCTCACCAAAGATGATCTGAAATCGATTATCCTCGAAATGACGCAAGCCGAGGTCGCTGGCCTGGTATCATCCTTCACCGGGAGCGAGCATGACGAAGAATGGGATATCGAGAGCTTGCTCGTTTCGTTCAAGGCAATGGTCCCCAATAGGCTTCAGCCGGAGGACCTGCACGGTCTGAGCGTTCAGGAGATCGAGGATAGGCTGGTCGGCATCGCCGAGGATGCCTACGAGCAGAAAGAGCGCGATCTGGGGGGGGACCTCTCCCGTCGCCTCGAGCGAATTGTGATGCTCAGGGTCATCGATCGACTGTGGATCGATCATCTAACAGCGCTCGACGAGTTGCGAGAGGGCATAGGCCTCAGAGCGTACGGTCAGCGTGATCCACTGGTGGAGTTCAAGACGGAAGCTTATAATGCGTTCCAGGGATTGCTCGCGAACATTCAGCGCGGCATAACGCACGAATTCTACTACACCACGGTCCGTATCGAGCAACCTGTGGCCCCGCGAGAGATCAGGACGAATCGCGACGATAGCGAGCAACGGCCACGCGAGCCGGTTAGGGCCGGCGGTAAAGTAGGTCGCAACGATCCGTGTCCGTGTGGTAGTGGTAAGAAGTACAAGAAGTGTCACGGCAAATAACCTAATGGGCGAATCCGAGCCAAGCTGTTTATCAGCCAGGCTCGGATTGTCGTCTGTTTCCACTATTCGAATTCCCACGTTGTGGCGTCGTTTCATACGAGTTAGTCGCGTCACAAAGAGGCGCGCGGCCGTTCAGAGTGCTGCCAGGCCAAGGGATTTGGAAGTCGTCCCCTGTGCGGTGCGCCACTGTCAGCTTTGCTTTCAAAGCAAACTTTGGGAGATGTTGTCCAATGCAAAGCGTTCAGAATTTCGCTGCCAAGGTCCTAGAAAATGTAGAGAAGGTCGTCGTCGGCAAGCACGAGGAAGTCGAGCTCGTGGTCATCGCTATGTGCTGCCAGGGCCACGTGCTCATCGAAGATGTGCCGGGGGTGGGAAAGACGGTGCTTGCCAAGGCCATCGCAAAATCGATTGGCTGCACCTTCAAGCGCATTCAGTTCACGCCTGATCTATTGCCAAGCGATGTAACGGGCTCGTCGATTTATAGCCAGAAAACGGGGGAATTCGAGTTTCGCCCCGGCCCTATCCTCGCCCAGATCGTTCTCGCCGACGAAATCAATCGCGCTACGCCCAAGACGCAATCCGCCTTGCTCGAATGTATGGAGGAAAGACAAATGAGCGTCGACGGGGTGACCCACAGAATGCCGGTGCCATTCCTGGTTATGGCTACGCAAAATCCCATAGAATACGAGGGTACCTTTCCGCTTCCGGAGGCTCAGCTAGACAGGTTTCTCATGAGGATCAGCCTGGGCTACCCGAGGAAGATTGACGAGTTGACTGTGCTTGAGCGGCAGCAGGTAACGCATCCGATCGATCAGATCGATCAGGTGGTCGGCGTCGACGACCTTGTGAGAATCCACGATATGGTGAAAGCCAGCGTCTATGTCGATCCATTGATCCGTGACTATATCGTTACCTTGGTCGAGGCCACGCGGGCCCACAACGACGTGTACCTCGGCGCCAGTCCTCGCGGCTCGATCGCCCTTTTCAGGACATCGCAGTTCCGCGCCGCGATGCGGGGGCGTGACTACGTGATTCCAGACGATGTCAAGGCGCTGGTGCAGCCCACGCTGGCCCACCGGATAATCGTCAGCCCTTCGGCGCGGATCAGAAACGTCGGCGCCAGCGCGGTCGCAGCGGAGATTCTTGATACTGTCCCTGTGCCTGGGACAGCGGGCAAGAGAAAATAGGGTGAAGCGTGATCAGTTTGGTCAGGGCTATCGCTGTTATTCTGGTGGTCCTTCTGACCGCCTCAATCAGCGGCCTCTCTTTCCTCTATAATTTCGCCTTCGCCATAATAGCGATTGTCGTCCTGTGCAGCGTCTGGGCTGGCCTGGGTGTGCATTGGATGCAGGTGAAGCGTTCGCCGCGCGCGCTCCGTGCGCAGGTCGGCGAAACGGTGCAGGAAGTCTTCCTTGTACGCAATACCTCGCTTTTACCCAGGCCTTGGGTAGCCATACAGGACCGCTCGACCCTGCCGAATCACCGCGTGGACCGCGCATTCACACTCGCCCCTGTAGGCTCCATAAAATGGACAGTCGAAACAGTCTGCAACCGCCGAGGTAAGTATGTTCTCGGCCCGTGCTCCGTTTTGACGGGTGATCCGTTTGGCCTTTTCAGCCGTTCTAGGCTCGTGAGAGAAGAGCACGTGCTGTTGGTCTATCCTGCTATGGTAGACCTGCCCCGCTTCGAGATACCGGTCGGGCAATCATCTGGAAGTCGTGCGTTTCCCCAAACAGTGCAGCATGTGACGCCAGCAGCATCCGGGATTCGTGATTACGTTCCCGGGGACAGCATCAACAGAATCCACTGGCTATCTACCGCCAGACACAACCGTCTTATGACCAAAGAGTTCGAGCTTGATCCCACGTCGGATATCTGGATCGTGCTGGACGTCGAGCGGGGTGTTCAAGCGGGGATCGGCAACGAGTCCACCGAGGAATATGGCGTCACCGTGGCGGCATCCATCGCGAAACGGTTTCTGAGCAAGAACCGGGCGGTCGGGTTGGTTGCGCGCGGTATACGGCGTGAAGTTATCCACCCTGATCGCGGAATACGACAGCTTTCGCGGATACTGGAAAGCCTGGCTCTGATCCGGGCCGAGGGGAAAGTGCCGCTGGCGGAAGTTATCGCTGCCGAGCAGGTGATGTTCACGGCGAATGCTACGGTGATAGCAGTGACACCATCAACTGACGAGTTATGGGCGAGCTCATTGCGGGAAATGGCGCAGCGGAAAGTAAGGACTATCGCCGTCGTTCTCGAAGGCAAGACATTCGGTGGGCAGGGAAACTCGATGCTGATCGTCGGGGTGCTGGCAGCCGCGGGCATTCCGTCCTACCTGGTCAAGCGTGGCGAGCCCCTTGGAGACGTTTTGCAGGAGCCTGAGAGAAGATGAAATCTCTGCTGCCAAGGCTGGAGGAGGGCTGGTTCTCACCTCTGCTCCTCATCGTTATCGTGGAGACTGCTACCCTATCGGTTGTGGCTGCTTCGTGGGTCGATGGTCTGAGCGTTTTACCCTGGCTGGCGGTGATTTCGATTTCCTGGGGCCTGCTGTTTGCCAAGCTTCCCTTGCCGGGGGCGATCCTCCATCCGGTTGGGCTTGCCGCAGGAATTGGCGTGACAACCTATCTGGTTACCTCGACCTTGCCTGGAGAGTCGTTTGCGAAACGGCTCGATGAGTTGATAACCCGCCTCTTGAAGTGGACGGATGTCGTTCTCGCCGGCGGAATCGGAAACGACAATCTGCTGTTCCTTCTAGCCCTGGGTGCGCTGACCTGGCTAATCGGCTATTTGGGCGCCTGGACTGTGTTTCACAGCCATTCAGGCTGGTGGATCAGTCTCGCCGCTGGAACGGCTCTTGTTATTAACACGTCGTATGCGCCGCACCTGGCTGATTATTTTCTCGTGTTTATGGTCTGCTCCATACTGCTGGTCGCGCGTTTGAATGTGTACAGGCGAGAGGCCACCTGGCGCCGGTCCGGAGTACATCGTCGTGGCGATCTGGGATGGACACTCACGCGCATGAGTCTTGTGATCACAGTTCTGGTTGCGGCCGTCGCATGGCTTACCCCGACCACGCTTCTCGCCAGCCAGCCAGTTTCCGAGGCGCTGTCTCAGGCCGGCACCCCCTGGAATGATGTTCAGGACGCCTTCAACCGACTCTTCGGGGGAGTTGGGCCCACGGACCGTTCGTCTACAAGCGGGTTTGGGAAGACGCTAACCCTGAAGACCGGCGTGGCGTTGGGAGGGGATATCGTTCTTCAGGTGTCTGGCACGGACCCCCGTCGTTTGCGGGGTGTTGTCTACGAGAAATATACCGGCATGGGCTGGACGGCGGCTGAGCGCTCCGCCTATAGGATCTCAGGCGATGCCGGCCAGCCAACTTTGGCGCCTGAATACGCGATGCGCATGGCCATAACTCGAACGATAACTGTGGTAGAACCGCGCGGCAACATCGTTTTTGCGCCTTCAGTCCCTAAGCGCATCGGCGTATCAGGGATGGCGGAAATGGAACTGCCGGATGATCTCGGCGATATGGATTACGCGGACGTCTCAGTAGTGCGAAGCTCGTCGATGTTGCGCAAAGGCTTTCGCTACACGGTTGAGTCCTCGGTTTCGGTTGCCGACGTTAAGTCCTTGCGTGAAGCAGGAAACGCTTATCCAGGTTGGCTGGAAGAACGGTACCTGTCGTTGCCGCGGACGATTCCGCGCCGGACATTGATGCTCGGCGCGCAGATCGCGGATCGGTACAATAATGGCTACGATAAGGCTCTGGCCATCGAGACGTACCTTCGCGGCCTTACCTACAGTGAACAAGTGAACCTGCCTCCTTCGGTCCGTGATGCCGTCGATTACTTCCTCTTTGTGGGAAGAGAAGGCTATTGCGACTACTTCGCGTCAGCTTTCGTCGTATTGGCCAGGTCACGTGGCATCCCGTCCAGGGTTGTTTCAGGCTACGCCCCGGGCGAGCCTGACCTTGCCCGTGGGCTAACGGTGGTGCGGGATTCGCACGCGCACAGTTGGCCTGAAGTCTACTTTCCAGAGTTCGGCTGGATCGAGTTTGAGCCTACGCCGTCTCGCCCAATCGTCGCGAGACCGGAGACCCCGCCGATGCAGTTGTCAATCGCCGATGGCATTGAATTCGATGAGGAAGACGACGGTGAAAACGCCGGTTTATGGGAAGAACCGCCAGATGTGGACTGGACTTTCGCTGATCCACTGTTCAGGTCTGGTCCGGACGATGTGTTGGGTTTATTATCGAGAGTGCTGGCGGCTCTTCTTTTCCTCGCCGCGCTGGCGGGCGCCGCATTGCTATTTCTGTGGCGCCGCGACCTGGGAAGCCTGATGCCAGGGACGGTGCAGTTCGTGAAGATGTGTAGATTAGCCTCCTGGTTCGGCATTGGGAAGCGCAGCCATCAAACGCCTGACGAGTATGCGCTGACGCTGTCTGGAATCGTCCCTGACCAGAAACACAACATCTGGCTAATCACCGAGGCCTACGTCCGCCAGGTTTTTGGCCGTAAGCCAATAGCCAGAAGGGACGAACGGCAATTGGCGATCGCTTGGCGTCAGTTGCGGGGCGGTCTGGTACGCGCGAAGATGTTTCGTCGGTAGGTGCAAGAGATATGCTGGGCTTGAAAGACATCCGACTGGCCAGAGAGGTGCTGGCCGGAATTGCGCAGCACACCCCCCTGCTGCACTCGCATACCTTCGGCCAATTAACTGGTGCCGAGGTTTTTCTTAAGGCTGAGAACACGCAGCGGACGGGGTCGTTTAAGATACGTGGCGCCTTCGTCAAGATCAACAGTCTCTCGCCAGAGGAGCGGGCTAGAGGTGTGATCGCCGCCTCTGCCGGCAACCACGCCCAGGGGGTAGCTGTCGCCGCGGCGCTTGCGGGAATCAAATCCATCGTGGTGATGCCCGAGACCGCGCCACTGGCCAAGATAACGGCGACCAGGGGCTATGGCGCTGAAGTGGTCCTGAAGGGGAGCAGCTACGATGAGGCGTTCGCTTATGCCCGTGATCTGCAGCGCCAAGAAGAGCTTGTCTTCATCCATCCATTTGACGACTGGAAGGTGATGGCTGGCCAGGGAACCGTTGGCCTCGAGATCATAGATGATTTACCCGACCTGGATGCAGTGGTGGTTCCTGTTGGCGGTGGAGGTCTGATTGCGGGAATCGCTACGGCGATCAAAGGACTGAGACCCAACGTGCAGATCATCGGCGTGCAAGCGGCGGGCGCGGCGTCCTGTTCCCTTTCGTTCGAGCGGGGCACCCTGGTGCCCACGCCAGAGGTCAGCACGATAGCGGATGGGATCGCCATCAAGAGCTGCGGCAAATTGACCTTCCGGGTCATCCGCAAGCTAGTCGATAGCATAATAACGGTCGAGGATGACGCCACCGTGCACAGCATCGTGATGCTCATGGAGCGCTGCAAGCTGCTGGTCGAAGGCGCCGGGGCAGTCGGGCTTGCGGCAATGCTGACCGGCAAGCTTGATCTGGCTGGCAGGAAAGTGGCGCTCGTTCTCAGTGGCGGGAACATCGACGTGAACCTGCTCTCTCGCATCATCGAGCACGGCCTGACCTCCGCCGGAAGATACCTCGTGATTCGCGTGACGCTTCCTGACCAGCCGGGGCAGCTATCCGATTTGCTCCGCGTCCTCGCGAAGGAGCGGGTGAACATCCTCGAAATCGAGCACCATCGGGCCGGCCTGCCACTACCCATAAACCAGGCTGAGATCGAGTTGACGCTGGAAACGCGAGATCCACAGCAATGCGCCGAGATTATGAACGCCTTGCGACAGGCCGGCTACGAGGTCTGGCGAACCTGGTGAGTGAAAAATTTCCTATTTGCGCAATAAGTCGAGCTGCAACAGATACTCTTTGAAATCGGCGGAAAGGTCTCCCCGCTTGAGCGCCAGCTCGACCGTTGCTTTGAGAAAGCCCAGCTTGGCGCCCGCGTCAAACCGCTTTCCTTCGAATTCGTAAGCGTAAACAGCTTGCCTGATGATGAGACGTTGAATGGCATCGGTGAGCTGTATCTCGCCACCTTTCCCAGCAGGGGTTTCTTCGAGAAGCGTGAATATCTCCGGCGTCAGGATATAGCGACCGACTATCCCCAGATCCGATGGCGCATCTTCAGGTTTGGGCTTCTCGACGACGCCAAGCGCCTGGTATAGCCTGCCGTCTAGAAGACGCGGCTCTATGATGCCATAACTGGTTGTCAGTTCAGGCGGAACATGCTCCACCGCGAGGACCGAGCACTTGTAGCGCTCGTAGGCGTCGATCAATTGCCGCAAGCACGGAACGTCGCCATCGATGATGTCATCGCTGAGGATAACGGCAAACGGCTCGTCGCCGATCAACGGTTTGGCCGTCAGCACCGCGTGCCCCAGCCCGAGAGGCTCTTTTTGCCGGATATAATAGACGGTCGCAAGCTCTGATACGTTGCGCACCTCGCGCAGAAGCTCGCCATCACCCTTCTTCTGCAGGAAATGCTCCAGCTCGAAGTTGATATCGAAGTGATCCTCGATAGCTCGCTTCCCTCTGCCGGTTATGATGATTACCTCCTGGATGCCAGAGGCAACTGCCTCTTCGACGGCATACTGGATGATCGGCTTGTCCACGAGTGGCAGCATCTCTTTTGGTTGAGCCTTCGTCGCTGGGAGAAAACGAGTTCCCAGGCCGGCCGCAGGGAAAACTGCTTTTCTAATAGTCATCGATTACCTCCACAAGAACAGTGGTCCACCATAAGATGTTCGCTAGCCGCTTCTCGGCATTAACCTGGTTATTGCGGCGCGGAGTTCGCTGGCCCGCTCTAGCCATCTCGTCCACTGCGTATCACGCCGTGCGGGCGAATAAGAGCCTCTCCCCTCAACGCCCGTACTGTACGCGGTGGACCTCCGAATAAAATACAATACCATCGCGTTGATTACAGCCACGATCGGCACCCCAAATATCGCGCCCGCCAGACCCGCGGTTTTTGCTCCCACTAGAATCGCGAGGAAGACGAGAAGCGGATGCATTCCCAGCGCATCGCTCATGATTTTCGGGGCGAGCACGTTGAGTACGATTTGCTGGAGAACCAGCAACGCGATCAGCACGACGATAAGCTGGCTGATGGATGATGCCTGAAAGATGGCGATGCTGAGTGGGGGGACTAGCCCCAGGAAGGGCCCGAAAAATGGAACTATCATTATGATACCTGAAAAAGTCGACGCAAGCAGAACGTAATTGAGCCCCGCCATCCACATGATGAGACCAGTGCCCACCGCGTAGACGACGGCCTGTATCAGTTGGCCGCGCAAGAAGCCGCCGAAGGACCTATCGATGCTTGCGAACAGGTAGCGAACCTCGACCTGGTATTGCGGCGGCGCCAATCGTATCAGCCTCTCAGTCAACGCTTCTCCGTCGAGCATTATATAGAAAGACAGGATTAGCACCAGCAAAGTTGAGAACAGCGCCGACGCGACACCGGTGACCACCGTCAGGGTGTTCTGAATGGCCAGTGTTCCCAGTTTCTGAATCTGAGCAGGAATATCCTGATTCTGGTACCATTGGTAAAGTTGAATGTCGAGCCCCCGTTCCTGCAGGTCCTGCTGCACCGCGCCGGTGAGGCCAGGCAGTTCTTCGACGATGAGTGGCAGGCTGCTTCCCAACTGAGCCAACTGAAAAGTGATTATCGGCACGATCACGATGCCTGCGACGATGAGTAAGAGCAACAGACCTGAATACACGGCTCCCGCAGCCAACGGTCTGGGAAACGAGTACCGTGTGACAAGCCAGTTGGTCAGCGGCTTGAGAGCGAAGGCGACCAGCCATGCGAGGAAAAACAGCATAATGATATCAGAAAAGGCCATCAGAAGCGACCACAGCATTCCGAGAGCGTATACGGTCGCAATGATAACCAGGAGGACAATTAAAGCACGGAGCCAGGGGTTGCGTTCCACAGTAAACCTCAGAACACTACGCATTGGTATGAATTGGTGTACAGACCGACGGGAGGGATTCCGTCCGTCGCAAAGACCGCGGCGAAAGGACAAAGACCGCGGCGCAAGGCCTGCTAATGTCAATTCTACAACAAAGCACGCCCCAAGGCAACTGGCATTCGAGCAAGCTGTCAGATCATTTGTTCTATTGACATGGTCTTGGCAATGGAATACATTCGATAGGTGTTTTCACGGGAGAGAAGTGAGTCGTCAAGGGAGATAGTAGAACTATGGATGTGGTCATCGATTTTCACATGCACATGATAGCTTTCGAGGAAATCAGGCCGTGGGTCACGGAGTATCGGCTGAGAAACCTTGGAAGCAACGCGGAGGCATTTCTCAAGAAATACTCGTCGGCGAAGGAAATGGACGCGCTTTTGAAGGAGAACGGCATCGATTATGCTATCATGCTTCCTGCAACGAATCCCATCACTGCCGGCATTTGCAGAACCGAAACTGTGGTCGAATTCTGCCACAATTCGGAGAGGCTCATCCCTTTTGCAACCGTGAATCCTTTCATGGTTGCCAATCCGGCCAAACACATCGAACATTACGTGCGAGACCTGGGCTGCAAGGGCGTTAAGCTTTATCCTCCGTACCAGCAATACTATCCGAATGATCAGCTCGCGTACCCGATATACGCTAAGGCGGCGGAGTTGGGTGTCCCTGTGATGTTTCACACGGGCTCCTCGGTGTTTAAGGGCTCGCGCCTGAAGTTTGGCGATCCCCTGTTGCTGGATGATGTTGCCGTGGATTTTCCGGATCTAAAGCTCGTCATGGCGCATTCCGGGCGTGGCTTCTGGTATGATCGGGCATTCTTCCTCGCGCGTTTGCACAAGAACCTGTATATGGAGATCTCAGGGCTGCCGCCTCAGAATCTCCTTACCTACTTCCCGGAATTGGAGAGAAACGCCGACAAGATAATCTACGGCTCAGACTGGCCAGGTATGCCTCATCTCAAGAGGAACATCGAGATGGTCAGGAGCCTGCCTCTTAAGGATGAGACGAAGGACAAGATCCTTGGCTTGAACGCGGCGAAAGTGCTCGGCATTGGTGATGACCTTGAATCCACTCCTTAAGCGATGGGATGTCGCTCCCCGAGTCCCCGCTGGCGTTTTACGGGGCTGGCCAACGATCATCGTGCAGATACTACACAATAGGGGAATAAGCGATCCCGCCGAGGTCGAGGCCTTTCTTCGCGATGATGATAGCCTCATCCTGGACCCTTTTTCGCTGAGGGGTATGGATCGCGCGGTCGAGCGGGTCAGTGAGGCTGTTGCTCGGCAGGAAACTGTCGCCATCTTCGGCGATTTCGACGTCGACGGGGTCACCAGCGCCGCTTTGCTCTGGGAGGTGCTCCGTGCTCTGGGTGTTCGTACCCTGACTCACATTCCCAACCGAGCCGAGGAGGGTTATGGGGTCAACATACCCGCGCTAGTACGTCTGCGCGGCCAGGGTGCGACCCTGCTCATTACTGTGGATTGTGGCATAAGCGCTGTGGATGAGATCGCGGCGGCGCGGAATATGGGCCTCGACGTCATTATCACCGATCATCATCAGGTCCCGCGGCCCGTCCCCGATGCCTCCGTCATCATCAACCCCCGCCAGGCCTGTTGCAGCTATGCGTTCAAAGAGCTGGCCGGAGTGGGGGTCGCCTTCAAGCTGGCACAGGCTTTGCTCTCTCGCCTGCCGCTTCAACATGGAAGATCGCGTGCTGAGATCGAAAAGAGCCTTCTCGATCTCGTTGCCCTGGGCACCGTGGCCGATGTAGCCCCGTTGCTTGGCGAGAACAGGGCTCTCGTCCGTCGCGGCCTCCGTGAGCTGTCTACGACCGCCCGCCCAGGGCTAAGACAACTGATCGCCAGAGCCGGGCTCCGCCCCGGTTGTATCAGCAGCCATAATATCAGCTACGCGCTCGGTCCTCGTCTTAACGCCGCTGGCCGTCTTCATGACGCGTTTGTGAGCTACCGCCTCTTGACGACCGATTCGGAAGAGGAGGCGCGAATGCTGGCAGAAGATCTGGAGGCTACCAACCAGGAACGCCAGCGCTTGACGGAAGATGCGCTGAGCCGCGCTCGAGATGAGATTGCTGCCGGCGGTCACGTTCCCAAGCTGCTGGTCGTATCGGGCGCAGAGTATCCTTCAGGGGTGGTCGGCCTGGTGGCCGGCAAGCTGATGGAAGAGTTCTATCGTCCCGTCGTGGTGGTCGAGCTTAGAGACGAGGAAAGCCGGGGTTCGGCGCGTAGCATCGCCGAGCTTGACATAACAGAGGCGCTATCTTCCTGTAATGATCTGCTATCTCGCTACGGGGGGCACGCCAGGGCTGCGGGCTTCGCCATTCCCAATCACAACCTCGATGTGTTCAAGGACAGGCTGCTTACCCTGGTGGAGACCAGGTTTGAAGGTATGGAGTTGCGGCCCAGCCTATATGTCGACCGTGAGGTATCTTTCCGGGAGATCGGCTGGGACCTTCACCGCCTCCTCGGCGACCTTGAGCCCTTTGGTTTCGGCAATCCGGTCCCCACGTTCTTGACGCGCCGGGTTCGGGCAGTCGAGGCGAGGGTTGTTGGGCATGGGGTTCCATCAAGAGCGGAGAAAGGGGAGCATCTTCCTGAAAAATCGGGTGCCATGCCTCAAACGCAAAAAGGGGCGTCGATCTCGGAGAGAAAGGCCCGCACCCATCTGCGATTGCGCCTGAGCGATGGCCACTATTTATGGAACGCCATCGCGTTTGGCCTGGGCGAGCTTGCCGGCATCATAATGCGAAAGGAGATCGACGTCGTCTACAGCCTGGCGGCCAACGAATGGAATGGCCAGGTATCCCTCCAGCTTCACGTTAAAGACCTGCGCATCTCTGACTAGCGGTCGATCTAGCTACCGGATTGTGCACCAGGTTGAATTCTTCTTGACATATGCTATAATGCTTGCGCGCGGTTACCAGCACGGTCTCAACCTGCGTGTCCTATCGTGGCTTCGTTTCTTAAGAGTTAGCAGGGAGGTGGACGATGAGGAAGGGAACATTCGAAGAGGAAGGTGATAGTGCTGGAGGCCAGAAGGTCTACCGCCTGAAGTGGAATAAGAGGCAATACACTCTTACCTCAAAGGAGATCCTGTCTGGCCTTTTCGTCCGCTATCTAATCAGCCGTGGCAAGCTGAGCGAGTTCTATAGCTCTGGCGACCAGAGTGCCGCGCAGGCCAACGAGTAGGTCCGCTATGTTTAAGACGCTCTACGCCTTGCGAATGTAGATCTCGATCTGATTGGGACCTTTCTCGATGGTCTTATGCTTGTATCCAAGCTCGGCTAGCTTCGGGTACAGATACGCCGGGCGCCGCTGATGATGGACCAGCAAAGTCTCCCCATGCTTCAGGCTGGCCAGCGCGTCCATAATCTTGATCATCGGTTGTGGTGGCGTGAGTTCGCCAACATCGATCGTGATTGTGGCGGTTGCGGCGGTCGTGTCTATCCCCCCATCCTCTGCAGGCCTCGCTTGATCGATGCTGCCGGAATCCGTTTTTGCCCCCTGCGTTCTGGCTGTCTTCAAGAAGAATATCTCCCAGTCCTCTGTCCCAAGCTTCCGTGCCCACGCGACGAAACCCTGCTTCCCAAGTACGTCATAAAGTGGAAGCGGCTCGAAAGTGTTCCTGAGTTGGAAAACCTGCCCCTCTTGAATCTGAGAAGTCGCGGCCATTATACGCTTGAAGGGATCGGAGTGATTCCGCTGGTCGTCGCGCACGTCGAGGCTGACGGCGATTTGAGCGCCCTTGACCCAGGCAGGCTCTGGGGTCACCGCCATCGATGGCAGCGTGAATCGGAATTCCTCGGTCGAGTTCTGGCCGATAGCTGTGTTCAGCGTTCGTACCAGCACGATTGGATCGATCCCGGCCACGGCGGCTGCTTGCGCCACGGTTACCAGCCTGCCGTGAATGCGACGCAGAATCGGATTCTTGAGCCGCGAGAAATGCGGGCTCTGGGCAACTAGCACGTCCAAAAGCTCGGGATGCTCCTTCAAAACTTCGGCGATTTTCATGTTCGGCGTGATCGTTTTTGTCGTGGCTGCTCCGGTGGTGCTCATGCTATCCCTCCACAGATCGTTTCGTTGGTTTTGTGTGCTGACGAGGTGCGCAGGTTCTTTCGGTGGTTGATCACCTTGATCATCGCCCACACAAAGGTTATGGCGGTTACGAAAAGAATCGTGCCACCAAACGCTAACACAATGTTTGCGCGCAGCACAAAGCCCACAATCATTGTGAGAAGCCCTGCGTTGAGGCCGTAGAGCTGGAAATGGGCCAGGCGCTCACTGAAGAGTTGCTTCAAGAGCGGCACTTCTTCGTAGCCGAGCTTGGGCGCATACACCTCCCACCAGACGACAAAAGGAACAACGTGGTACATCGCTCCGACAATCGTCATAGTCACGAACCCGATCAGGCCCAGGTGTACGTGGATTGGTACCAGATTCCCCAGGCGAAATGCGCCGACGATGGTGCCGAGTATGGCCGTTACGACCAGATACGCTATGCCGACGAGGAAGTACTTGACTGATACGTCCAGGTGCGGGAGGCGCGATGGGCCGTAGCGCAAACTGGCGATGATGTTGTACACGAATAGCGAGATGCCGACCAGAGTTATCAAGCCAGATACGGCGGTCAGCGTTGCGCTGCGTGTGGCCAGCGAAAGGGCGATGCCCCAGAAGCCAACGTTGATCACGTAAAACTGAGCATCGGCCAGCCTTGGGTGGCGGAGCTCTTTCAACTGAAGCATCGGGATCATGCTGTACTCAGCCCCGATGATTGCCATTACCGTCCAGCCGAAGGCCAGGACGTGGAGCGCGAGCGTCTGCGTCGCCCACGACGGCCCGACCTGCAGAACGTTGGCGAACAAAAGGAAAATCGCTGCCACGAAGTAGGTTAACGATGCTAAATAGAACCGTAGGGTCAATACTACCTTGGTTAGATCGAGGTTCGCCAGCGCGATGATCGCCGCGAAGAGGAGAGCCCCCCCAGCGTAGATTATCGCGCTGAGGGTGAGAGCCAAGCCGTTCCCGGTCCAGCCCGCCGCCATCAGGCCAAGCAGGCCCACGTTGACGAGAATGAATTGTGGAATCGTCAGGTTCTCCCATCGTAGATCCCTTCCCTGAAGTGTGGGGAAGAACTGGTAGTAAGCTCCCATTATTGGGAAGCTCACCCACCCCAACACCGCCGGCGCCCAGTGGACCAGCGAGCTCGGAATCGGCACGATCGTCCGCAAAACGCCAATGGCCAGAGTGATGAGCAAATATGCGATTGCGGCAATCATATAGTAGCGAGTGATCCTAACCAGGCTGGTCGGTACGATTTGCATGTCATACCCTCCTCAAATGCCTGCCAGCATCTTCTCGAGCTCCTCGGCGCGCAGATAGTTGTCGATCTTGACGTCGATTTTCTCGACCGGTATCTCTCTCAGCTTACGCTTCAACGCCAGTCCCAGTTGCATTCCGATCGGGCAGAAGTTGCTTGTGAGCGAGAATCTCAGGGAAATGCGATCTGCCTCGACCACAAGATCGCTGATAAGTCCCATATCGTAGACGTTGCTTCCCGTGTGCGGATCCATAACCTGACGTAGCTTCTCGATTACCTGTTCTCTGGTGGCAGCCATCACGTCCTCCTGAATACCACGTAGCTGTGCTTAGGATATCTTATCCTTTTGAAGTAATTCTAACGGATAGTGCAGAATCGTGCCGCGACAAAAGTCACAATTGCCGACCCGGGCGCATATTCGTGCTCAGGGCTATGCATTCTACCTGCAATCCCTCTATGTCCACCTTTGGTGCGTGGACGCATAAACAGGTTTCGTGCTACAATTCGATTCGATCAGCCCCGCGAAAAATTTGACATAAGCGTCAGGTATGATGCTACAATCATCAGGGAGATGATGATATGAAAGACAAAGGTCTATCCCAGTGGTTTGTTGTCGTCGCAGCGGTCTTCGTGACTGCCCTGGTAACGGCCAACATCATCGCGGTCAAGATCGTCGACATTTTTGGCTGGGCTGCGCCGGCGGGTGTCGTGATCTTCCCTCTGAGCTATGTTTTCGGCGACGTTCTGACTGAGGTCTACGGCTATCGACGGGCGAGGCAGGTGATCTGGCTGGGATTCCTGTGCAATTTGATCGCGGTCGCCGCTATCTGGCTGGCGCAAGTGATGCCGGGGGCATCGATCTGGGATGGCCAGGCATCTTTCGAGCGAATACTTGGGTTTGCTCCCCGGCTACTCCTCGCTTCTTTCGCGGCTTACCTGGTCGGCGAATTTGCTAACTCCTTTGTATTGTCGCGGATGAAGATCCTCACTCGTGGACGCTGGCTGTGGAGCAGAACCATTAGCTCGACGGTAGTTGGTCAGGGACTTGATTCACTGGTATTCATTTCGCTGGCTTTCAGTGGCGTGATGCCGCTGGCCGTTATACTGACGATGATCGTTACCCAGTGGATTCTGAAGACAGCCTATGAGGTTCTGGTGACACCGTTGACGTATGCCGTGGTTGGCTTCTTAAAACGCACCGAGGGCCTTGACGCTTATGACTATGAGACCAACTTCAACCCGTTACTCGTCGGACGCTAGTTGCCCCTCGCGCGTTGGCGACCGTAACGCTGCGCGCTCGGAGGGTATGAATTACCTGCGTATTTCGAGACTATTCACGGATTGTGTAATGGACCTTCTGCATCGCTTTCTGCGTGTCCCAACTTTCCATAAGATACTGCTTGCCAATTCGATTATCGTCAGTGCTAGCGTCGTTTTTGGCTTTCAGATGGGTGTTCACAGTGTCAGCTCCAATGGCACTTATTGGGGCATCATGTTCTCCATTACATTAGTTGGCATCGCGATCGGTTTTGCCGCTAACTTCCTCGTGTTGAAGGCGGCGCTGTTGCCGATATCGCGGCTGCAACAAGCGGCGCGCAACGTGCGTGCGGGGGATTTGAGCGCGCGGGTCGACAAGCTAAGACTCAGCGACACTTATCTCGACAACGTGATCGAGGCGTTCAACGCGATGCTTGACAGCGTCGAGCGCAACCAGCGGCAGTTACAGACGCTTTCACGTCAGGTGCTCCACGTGCAGGAGGAAGAGCGCAAACGCGTGGCCAGGGAACTGCACGACGAGACCGCTCAGGCGCTCACGGCGTTGCTCGTGCAGCTTCGCCTGCTCTCGAATGCCGCCACGCTGGAGGAGGCGCAATGCCGGGTGGCAGAGTTGAGGGCATTGACGGCCCGTTCGTTAGAGGAGGTCCGTCACCTGGCGTTAGAGCTGCGCTCCGCCGTCCTCGACGACCTGGGACTTGTCGCGGGCCTGGAATGGTATGTTGACGAGTACAACGGTCGCTACAGCATCAGGGCGCAGTTAGAATGCGCCGACATCAGCCGGCGGCTTCCGCCGCAGGTGGAGCTATCTCTTTATCGCGTCGTTCAAGAGGCGCTGACTAATGCGGCGCGACATTCCAGGGCTGCGCTGGTTTGGGTCCGCTTGAAACTACTCGATAACGGCTGGATCGATCTCTCGATCGAAGATGACGGACAGGGATTCGATGTAGAGAAGGTCTTGAGCCGCCGTAACGGAGGGCTTGGCCTTTTTGGGATGCAAGAGCGTATCGCACTGGTGGGAGGGGAGTTCCAGATCGTTTCCGCGCCAGGCCAGCATACAATCGTTCACGCTCGTGTTCCTATAGCGTGGGAGAGCTTACGTCCGTAGCCCCCATCACTCTGGAGGTCTTGATTTGTCTAAGATACGCATATTGCTGGCGGACGACCATCCAGTTTTGCGGATAGGGCTGCGTACGCTGATCGAAAACGAGCCGGACATGGAGATAATCGGCGAGGCAGCGGATGGGGAGGAAGCCGTCCAGTTCGCCGAGCGTCTCGGGCCAGACGTCGTCATTATGGACATCTCGATGCCTGGGATCAACGGGCTCGAAGCGACCCGTCGCATTAAGAAACTTGACAGGAACCCGCCAATTCAGGTCCTCGTCCTGACCGTGCACGCTCAGGAGCGCTACCTGTTTCCGGTTCTCCAGGCCGGAGGCGCGGGGTATGTGCGCAAGTCGAGCGCAGACGCCGAGTTGATCGGCGCCATTCGCGTGGTAGCCCGGGGAGGAGCATTTCTCTATCCATCCGCGACACGGGCGTTACTGGAGGATTACCTGCGGCGTGCCCGACTGGGCGAAGAGCAGGACAGTTATGAACTGCTGAGCGACCGCGAGATCGACGTGCTCCGCCTCACGGCTGAAGGCCACACGGCCGCGGAGATCGCCGAGCAGTTGTCCCTCAGCGTCAAAACCGTCGAGACCTACCGCGGCCGCATAATGGAGAAGCTCAAGCTCCAATCTCGTTCAGACCTCGTACGTTACGCGCTCCGCAAAGGCCTGCTTTCCGAAAGCGAGTAGCACGGCTCCTCTACGGCGTTTTACAATACGATTTGCGATCCGTCGTTACAGTAGGGACGACGGGCTCATTGCCCTGTCAGGGGGCCGACCAATAAACGCTAACGAAAACTGCTGAAAGCAAAAACATCGGGAATTTCCCCCGCAATCTGTCAGATTTTTCCTGACAGTGTGGCATCCGCAATTCGCGTATACTGAGCATAGATGAAACGCAGGCATTCGGCCCTATGGCAATGCAGTCGGGGCCGCTTCTCGGCAAGTCTTCGACGACGCCTGCGAATACCGTATGGAGGGAAGCATCGATGCGTTCACGGAACGAAGCTGTTCGACGGTCTCTGCCGTCTGATCCACCTCTGCTCAGCGCCCTTTTCACCAATCCGGTTTTCTCTGTGATCTGGCTGGTCGTTCGCGTCTACGTGGGTTGGCAGTGGCTGGGATCTGGTCTAGGCAAGATTCAGAACACGGCCTGGACGGTCACCGGGACGGCCCTGGAGAAATACTGGCAAACGGCGGTCGCGATCCCCGCTACGGGCAAGCCGCCGATTACCTACGATTGGTACCGCGCATTTCTCGGCGGCCTTCTCGAAGGTGGCCATTACACCTGGTTTGCTAAGTTGATCGCCTTCGGTGAGCTAGCGATCGGAATCGCGCTCATCATCGGCGCGTTTGTCGGCGTCGCCGCGTTCTTCGGCGCTTTTATGAATCTGAACTTTATGCTGGCCGGCTCGGCGAGCACTAACCCAGTCCTGTTCACCCTGGCGATACTCTTGATCCTGGCCTGGAAGATCGCTGGCCACCTGGGCTTCGACCACTGGCTACTGCCGACGGTGCGAACTCCCTGGGAGTGGGGCATCAAATGGCTTTTCCCAAGGACCTCGCCACAGACCACGTAATCCTCCTCGATGCAATGTTTCACAGCCAGGGGGGGCGGTTCACGAACCGCCCCTTTTACCATCGTTCCTGCTATGCGGTCCGAAGTGGTCCCTTCAGGGTCAAGATGTATGATTCAGCACGTTATGGTGCACACTCGGTATCACTCCATTGCGCGCTTGGCTCGTGGACCGGGCAGATAACCCTCAAACGCCGCGGCATCGCGCAGCTTGCTCGCATCGTACTTCTCGTGATGCACCATCCTGGCCTGATCGCGACGCTGACCTTCGTGAACCTTCACCGGATAGCCCAGCGGTATGCCCGCGGCAACTTCGAGCACCGGCGGAATGTCGAGCAGCTTGCGAATCTCGCGCTCGACGTGCGGGTGAATTGAGAGCCACGTGGTGCCCAGGCCCAGGGCCGCGGCTGCCAGTTGCATATTCTGAATCACCGCCCCCATTGTGTGATGGAAGATCACGGTCGGGGTCTCGGTGTCGAGCCGAGGGAACACCCTGCGACACCGGGTGTCGGCCAGGACTAGGATGAGCACCGGAATATTCTTGAGGTACTCCCTGGGGGTCGGCAAGAAGGTCGGATCTTTCTCGAGCGTCTGCTCGTACATCTCCATCCACAGCTTCGCCAGCTCCAGGATGGTGTCACGATTCCGCACGACGACGAACTCCCATGGCTGGGTGTTCGCCCCCGAAGGCGCCCACCTGGCTACCTCGATAACCTTGTCGACCTGCTCGTCCGAAACCGGGTCCGGCAGATACTTTCGAATGGCTCGGCGCCGGTGCGCCACATCCAACAAAACTTCGATGTCCACTTGATTCACTCCTTTCACCATCCTTAGACCAATGTTCACGGTGTCGCCGGTCTTACCTCAGAAACGCTCGTCTTCGGCGGGCGAATTGAGAAAATAATGATTGCGCCGAATGTCGAGATGGCCGCGAGAAATGGAAACACCATCGCCACGCCAAAGTTGTCGGAGACGGCGCCGGCGATCACCGATGCTATCGACGAGGTGAGCACGGTAAACGTATTCACGTAGCCGATGGAAGCGCTGCGGTAAATCAAGGGCATGACGTCGACCACATAGGTGATGATGATGGGGAAGGCCCCGCCAAGGAACAGCCCAGACAATGCGATGGCGATGATTAGCTGCTGAGTCGACGTGAAACGGTTCAAAAAGAATAGCGCGACGGCGGAGGTGAAGACTACGCCGATGATCACCGGCCTGCGTCCGATCCGGTCCGAAAGATAGCCAAACACCGGCACCATCGGTATTCCCATCCCGTTCAGCAGCGCCACGGCGTAGCCCCCGAAGGTCACATCCATCCCTAGATTGTTTACCAGATAAAGCGGCAGGAACGCCGCTGTTACGACGCCGCAGGTCGTGATCGTTCCGGCGCACGTCCCGAGCACGATCAGGAAGCGATTCCGAATCACTTTCCTGAACAGCTCTTTCGCCGGTAGAAGGGTTCCCTTTTGCTCCGACGCTGGGTCCTTGGCCTTTCTCCAGAACAGAACGGACGTTACCAGCGCGATCGCCGCAAAGGCGTAAAAGAGGAAAGCCCAGCCTAAGGCCACCAGCGTTAGCCCGGCCAGTGCGGGCGCCAGAAATCTGCCGGAGCCGGCGCCGAGGCCGGTGTGCAAGCTCACCGCGGTGCCGCGCTCTTCTTTGCTGAAATAAGCGGTGATCAATGCTATGCCAGGGGCAAAGTAGGTCCCGAAGGCGATGCCCGTCATAAACCTGGCTATTGTGATCTCCACGAAGTTCCTGGCGAACGTCGTCAGAGCGAGAGTGATCGCTAGCCAGAGGAGGCCTCCCAGAATCAGCGGTTTTCTCTTGAAGAGATCGCTGATGTAGCCCGCGAGGAGCAGCGTGGTGGCATACCCAACGTTATATGCGCCTACCACGACACCCGCCTCTGTATATGTCAGTTGTAACTCGTCCTTGATGATCGGGAGGGCCGGCAGTAGAATCTGTCGCGCGGCGTGGTAAAGGGAAAAGCACATACAGCACAGGGCTAGAACGAGATAGCGATCCTCGATGTGGAACGATCGCCGTCTCCTCAGTGCTGTCTCACCCATCCTTGATGCGATGACCTCCTCGCGGAACTACCAATGCTGCGCCACGAGCGCAAAGAAACTATGATCCTCTTCGGAGGGGTAGCTATTTGCGACGGAACAGACCGAGAAAGCGATCTTCGTATTCGCCAAAAACACCCCATCTGTCCAGCTCGGCCTTCAATTCCTGCGCTGGCATGCCGCCGCGCTCGACGGCGGTGAACATCTCGTCGATTCGTATCCGCGCGGCTCGCGGCAACCCGCGATCGGCGCTGAGCAGACCTCTCTGGCCAAGCTCCCCAACGTTTTGGCCCAGCGACTGGAGCGTCAGCTCATAGATGAACTTCATCAGTGAGATATCCCAGAGGTGGTCCACCCCCTGAATGATCGCCGAGAGGGCTTCCCCATCTTTCTCCAACTGATCGTTCAACCGGCCAGCGACGACCTTGGGAGGCTCGGAAACTATGCTGGTTTCCTGCAGCTCGTTGTGATACGAATACAGTAGGGCTGGCGAATGAGCACCGTGCATGTTGAGCAGGTACTGGGCATACTCCTGCCCGTGCTCGAAGCCACGGAAGAGGCTCAGAAGATAATAAGGCGTGACTATCTGCGGTCGTTCCGCGGTCACCTTTCCTTTTCTCACGACCGTCTCGGATGTCTGTTCTTCAAGTTCAGCGTAAACCGGCTCGGTTAAGAGATAGTAGGTTATTGCCGTTACGCCGAATGTGGCCAGAACCTGTTTGGGCAGCCTCAGCACCTCGGTGTTCCTGGCAACCTCTAGAATTATTTCGGGATCGATGGACATTGGCCTGCTTCCTGGTTCCAGTTTGCTGATGGCTTACCTCCAGCCACCGGCCCTATTCTAACCTTTACTAACCTGAGTTGCAAGTGGGCTGGCCCGCTTGCGTACTAGGTTTCATTCTTGCTTGACATTGCGTCAAAACCGATTATTATATAGGGAAGTATCTTGCAAGAGCCGGCAGAGTCGAGAGCCTTCCTGGAAGCTCGTGAGATTGTATATCGAAATTAGAGAGGTGGAGGATGGTAGTAATCACGATATCTCGGCAACTCGGGAGTGGCGGTGGTGACGTTGGCAGAAGACTGGCCGAAAAGCTGGGCATCCCTTTCGTTGACGACGAGATCGTCAGCCGGGCGGCTAATCTTGCCGGTGTGTCTCAGGATGCGTTAAGCGATGCGGATGAGCGCAGGCCTACGCTGCTCTCGCACATCGCTGACCTGCTGGCTCGATATCCGACTGCTGCGGAGCTAGGCGTCCCTGCTGTCGACATTGAGCCGTCGCTGACCCAGGATACCTATCGACATTTGATCGAGGATGTTATCAAGGATATCGCGAGCAAGGGCAGCGCTGTCATAGTGGGACGTGGCAGTCAGATGATTCTGCGAGGCAAACCCGACGCGCTTCACGTGCACGTGTATGCCCCGTTCGAGACCCGCGTGAAACGGCTTATGGAGCGAGATGCGATTGGCCGTGCAGAGGCAGAGAAGAAGGCGCGCGAGAGCGATCGCGATCGAAGTGGATACATCAAGGGATTTTACAGGTCCGATTGGCAGAACCCTGATCTCTACGCGCTGATGATCAACACTGGCAGGCTGGATGTCGAAACCTCGGTGGACCTGATCATCGCCGCGACCAGGGCGACTGTCGGGAACATTTAGTGCTGGATACCGCTAGGTACTGGGTCGGTTTTACTCTCGTTCCCGGTATAGGACCTGTCAGGCTCCGCCGCCTGCTGGATCACTTTGGCGATATCGAGCGTGCCTGGCGAGCCGACCCACATCACTATGCCCGGGCCGGGCTGGATGCTAAATTGGCCGAAGCGCTTGTCGCGGCAAGAGGGCGCGTCGACCTCGACGAGCAGATGCGGCGAATCGCACGGCACGGGGTGGATATCCTCACATGGGATGATTCTCGTTACCCCGAGCGCCTGAAACACATCTATGCCTCTCCTTCCGTGCTGTACCTGAAGGGAGAGATTCTTCCCCAGGATGACTGGTCAATCGCTGTCATCGGTACCAGACGAGCGTCGATCTATGGAAAGCAGGTCACAGAGCAATTAGTCGCTGGTCTGGTGGCCAACCATATCACGATACTGAGTGGACTGGCCCGAGGCATCGATTCTTACGCCCATCAGGCCTGTTTAGATGCTGGCGGAAGAACTATCGCCGTGCTTGGCAGCGGCCTCGACGTGATATATCCGCCGGAGAACGCCAGGCTTGCTCGCCGAATCATAGACAACGGCGCCTTATTGTCGGAGTATCCTTTGGGGACCAAGCCCGACGCGAACAACTTTCCGCAGCGCAACCGGATCGTCAGCGGAATGAGCCTGGGCACGCTCGTGGTCGAAGGTGATACGGGAAGCGGCGCGATGCTCACCGCGGGGTTCGCCCTGGACCAGGGGCGTGAAGTTTTCGCCGTGCCGGGCAGCATCTTCCATCATACGAGCAAGGGTACGAATAAGCTGATCCAGCGCGGAGCGGCGAAGCTGGTGGTTACTGCCCAGGATATCCTGGAAGAGCTGAACCTGACGATGGCTCCGCAGCAGATGGAGATGCGAGAGTTGCTGCCGGAAAACCCTGCTGAGGCGGCTGTTTTGCGTGCGCTATCTGTCGAGCCAGTTCACATCGACGAGATATGCCGGGCATCGGGCCTGGCGATCTCGGAGGTCAGCGCTTCCCTTGCAATGATGGAGCTCAAGGGTATGGTGAAACACCTCGGCGGCATGAACTACGTACTGGGTCAGGCCCGTAGGGCCAAATAGTTCTTGGTGCGATAATGAACCGTGGTGGTCCTTCGGAGAAGGATCTCTGACCGCCTGGGCTATCCATTTACCCATAACTCCATCTGCCCCACGGACGCACGGAGGGGAATGTAGCCGCAGGTCTTCCTCTCCGAGATGGCCCGCTCCTTTTGCATTGGATTGGAGCGGGCCGAGCCGCGTTCCGTTTGCTATGGGATGGAACGCGACGATGGCGGCTCCATTTGCAGTATGATTGGGCCGCCCGGGGGGCGATATCTATTTCCGCACTAGAAACAAGATAGCGGTGCAAGTCCCAACCGAAGACGGGGGATCGGGGAAGGGTAGCAGTGGCTACCCTGTCACCTTCGACCACACCCAGAAGAAAACGTACAGTACAACAGGTATGCCAACGGCAAATATGGCTGCGTTTTGGAGCGTTAACCTGACGGCCTCGTCCATAGCGATCTACATCACCTCCTCGAGTTCACGCCCGTGGCCCATATGCTTTTCGATGAGCGCGAGACTTAGTATATCACCACAGTCCTTTGCCGGCAACAGCTAAGCCGCCCGTTTTGGCCCACCAGGTTTCCTTTGTGGGGCCTCACCCGCTACTAATTGCTGCGCCTCGTACATCTCGATGATCTCTTGTTCGGTCGTGGCGTCCTCGGGTCCTTTGTCCCAGCGAAAACTGATAACCCTGGGGAATCGCAGCGCGTAGCCAGGCTCTTTGCCCACTTTGCCACACGTGTGGCGTGGGCTTCTGGTTATTTCGTCGGCTCGAACCTCGACCACGTATCTAGGCTCTGTCCAGACGTCTGGTACGATCGACGAATCGACGCGACCCGGCACGCCCGATGACCGGTTCTCGTCGAGCAGGCGCCTCATCTCTGCCCACTCGACCTCGGTCAGGCCGGAGCCAATCTTAGTCACGGTGCGGAACCTATCGTGCTCCGGATCGTAGATAGCCCCGACCAGCGAGCCTATGCCAAACCTGGCCCTCTTCCCTTTGCCGGTGAGATACCCGACGATCACGACATCCACGGTGTCGCGCAGTTCGGCGTGGTAGCCTCGCTTCAGTTTGACCCAATTGAAGTTGCGCTGCCCCGCCTGGTAGACCCCCCCCAGCCTCTTGACGACGATACCCTCGAGCCCGCGCGTGACGTTTTCCTCAAAGAAGCGTTCGAGCTCTTCCGTCTTGTCGGTAACCACCTGTTCCGTGATCTGTATCGGGTCGCCGGCGGTCCACCTCAGGATTTCTTCGAGCCGCTGGCGACGGAGGGAGAGTGGTTTCTGCGTGAGGTCTTCGTCGTCGAAGTAAAGCAGATCGAAGGCGAAATACCGCAGCGGATAGCGGGCTCCCATCACCTCGATGCCGTACTTGCGTTTTCTGCGTACGGTCACTTGAAATGGCAGGAACTCGCCGGTTTCGGGGTTGTATACCACGGCCTCGCCGTCGATAATGGCCCGTTCCGTCGTGATCTGATGTTCGGTCGCTTTGGCCAGCTCAGGGAACATACCCGTTACGTCCTCGAGTCGTCGCGTGAAGAAACGAATCTGGGCGTCGTCCTTATGAAGCTGCAGCCGCAGGCCATCGTACTTCGGCTCGGCGGCGACCATGCCCATTTTTCTTACGATTGCGTCGGGTGATGGCAGACGCTCGGCGAGAGCGGCGAGAATAGGCTTGCCAACTTGCGGCCTGATCGTGTCCAGGGCTTTTTCTTCTTGAGTGAGCAGCAATCTGCCGACAAGTCCCAGATCGGAGCAGATGCTGTAGACGCGCTCGATTCTCTCTCTGATTCCGCGCCCACCGACGGCCGCCTCAGAGAGCGCGTCCATAATCGTGGCGTCGCCGACGCCCAGGCGCAGTTTCCCCTGCAATATGCGTAGAATATAGCGCGCCTCGATCCCGCTCGCCCGTTTGATCAAGTCGGTCAAGACCGCGACCTTGCGCTCGTGTGCGCCAGCACCGGTCGCATTAGCTATGCGGTTGAGCGCATCGAAGACGGCGCCGAAATCGAGGCGCTCGCCTGAGCCGTGCGCCAGCTCCTCAGCCGTCAACCCCAGGTCGCCCTTCTCCTTGTATAGCCTCTCAACCCTGTCGTGGGGAACTCCCGAGGCATTCGTCAGCGCGAGTAGGATGAGCCTCTCGTCTACGCCGAAATCAGGGGCCGCGTATGGAGGTCCAAGGCGCCCGTGCAGCAGGTAGATTAGCTTGTCGATCTGTTCCTTCGGCGTTTCGCGGAAAAGCTTGCCGAGGATGCCGCTCATTCCGTGCCGTCTGGACGTGGCCTCTAATGCCTGGAAAGCCTCGGCAACTCGCTTCATCTTCATAAGCGCACCTCCCATCGCCCCGCCTCTTCGTCAAGCGGCGGCCCGTCCGGGATGTAGTCGCCGCAACAGGCGGTCTAGCGATAGGGTGTTGAGGACATCTTTCTTCTCTAGCCACCCACGTCGTGCGGTGCCGACACCGTACTTGACGAAGCGGAGCTGATCCTTGTTATGGGCATCGCTATCGATGACCAGAATCGCCCCCATCTCTTTTGCGCGCCGCGCCCAGACATCGTCGATGTCGAGGCGGTCGGGCTGACTGTTGATCTCCAGAGCGGTGCCTGTTTCCACTGCCACCTTGATTACGGCTTCCAGATCCACGCCATAACCGGGCCGCTTATCCAGCAGCCGCCCGCGCGGGTGGTTCAGCACGTCCACGTTGGGATTGCGAATGGCCCTGATTATCCTGTCGGTTATCTTTTCGCGGAATTGGCCGAAGCCGGTGTGAATCGAAGCCGTGACGACGTCGAAACTGCGCAAGACGGCATCAGCGTAGTCGAGAGTTCCGTCACCACGAATGTTCACCTCTGTCCCGCGCAATATGCGAAACGGGGCGTACTTCTGGTTGAGCCGATCGATGAGCCGTCCCTGCTCCACGATGGCCTCCAACGATAGTCCTCGTGCTACGCTAAGGCTAATGGAATGATCGGTGATGGCCATGTATTCGTAGCCCAGTTCACGCGCGGCTTCGACCATCGTTTTCAGCGAATCGGTGCCATCGCTCCAGTTCGTGTGGACGTGCAGATCGCCACGGAGATCCCCGATCTCGATGAGTTTGGGAAGACGCCCTTCGGCGGCAGCCTCTATCTCGCCGCGATTCTCTCTCAGCTCCGGTGGTATCCACTGAAGCCCCATAATGCGATAGATTTCTTCTTCGCTTTCGCCGCCGAGCCGCTTGCCCGTCCTGGTGTCGAAGATGCCGTATTCGCTCAGCTTGAGGCCTTTGCGAATTGCGATCTCGCGCAGCGCGATGTTATGCTCTTTTGAGCCGGTGAAATACTGCAAGGCCGAGCCGTATTCGGCAGGCTTGATCACGCGCAAGTCGATCTGGAGATTCGAGCGAGTAAGTATGCTTGACTTGGTTGGGCCCCTGGCCAGCACTTCTTTGACCATGGGCAGCGAGACGAAGGCGTCCATAACCTCCGTCGGCCTGGTCGAGGCGACGAGGATATCGATATCGCCAATCGTCTCTTTCATACGGCGGATGCTGCCCGCCGGGTCGATGCGTTCGACCGCCAGATAACGCTCCAACAGCCCGGCCACTTCCTCCGCCGCCGGCAACGCCACGCCAAGGAGCAGCCGATGCGTGCGCTCCTGGAGACGCTCGATTTCACGCAGAATCCTGTCCTCTGTCTTTTCCCTGATGCCGGGTATTTTGCTTAGCTTGTGCTGCCGTGCGGCTTCGGCCAGTTGCGCCACGCTGGTTATGCCCAGGTTTTCATAGATCGCTTGCGCCCGGCGGGGACCTAGTCCGGGAACGGTGAGCAGCTCGGCGAGGCCCGGGATGACCTGCGACTTCAGCTCCTCGTAGTAGGCGAGCTGGCCCGTCTTCAGGTATTCCGCTATCTTGGCCGCGATCGACTCTCCGACCCCTGGAATGTTCTGAAGCCGGCCCCGCTCGGCGATAGCCGTGATGTCTTCTGCCATAGCCTCGATGTGCCGCGCCGCTTCGCGATACGCGCGAATGCGATAAGGGCTCTCACCCTTTATCTCGAGCAGATCGGCGATCTTATTTAGCAAATCGGCGATTTCTTTGTTGCGAATGGCCCGTCCTCCAAAGATGTGCGGTGTCCGGATCACACCATTTTGCGAAAGAATTGGACGGCCGACGTTCTGTAGGGGCGCGCTTCATCGCGTCCCGCGCTTCATCGCGTCGCGCGATGGCTCGAACGCCCAACCTTCACACAAACCACCTTATTGCCTACCGTCGTGCAAGAAGGGTGCCAGTTCCCGCTGGTACATTTCTTGCGCCTTGCTGCTGAATCAAATAATTTGGAGGTGATAGATGAGTGTGAAAGTAGGAATCAACGGACTGGGAAGGATCGGCTCTCTGGTCTTGCGTTCGATTCTGGGGGTTCGCGATCTTGAGGTCGTCGCCGTCAACGATTTGACCAAGCCGGATACCCTCGCCTATCTGTTTCAGTTCAACTCTGTTCACGGCACCTATCGAGGGCACGTCGATTCGACCCAGAGCTCGTTGATAATCAACGGCAAGCAGATACGCGTCTTCGCCGAGCGCGACCCTGCGAAGATCCCCTGGCGCGATTCCGGGGTAGAGATCGTCGTCGAGTCCACTGGACGTTTCGAGAATCAGCAGGACGCGTCGAAACACCTGGCCGGCGGGGTGCGGAAGGTGATCATCACAGCGCCGGCCAAAGGAGTCGAGCGCACCCTGGTGCTGGGCGTGAACGAGGACACTTACGATCCGGGCAAGCACGACGTGGTTGCGATGGGCTCTTGTACCACCTATGCGCTGGCGCCCGTGGCGAAGGTGCTGAACGAGCGCTTTGGCATAGTGTATGGTTTCATCAACACGGCGCATGCGTACACCAATACGCAGGCTCTCCTGGACAAGCCAGTCGACGGCAAGCGCCGGAGCCGTGCGGCCGCCGTGAATATCGTGCCAACTACGACGGGGGCAGCGAAGGCCATCGGACTGGTCATTCCGGAGCTCGAAGGCAGAATGGACGGCTGCGCCATTCGCGTTCCTGTGCCGGATGGCTCCATCGTCGATCTCACCTGCGTGCTGAACAGAGATGTGACCGTCGAGGAGGTCAATCAGGCTTTCCGCGAAGCCGCGCAAAGCGAGCGGCTTCGCAAGTACCTAACCGCCTCTGACAAAGAGCTTGTGTCGAGCGATATCATCGGGACCAGCCATTCGTCGATAGTGGATACTACCTTGACGATGGCCAAGGGGAACCTGGTGAAGGTGTTTGCCTGGTATGACAACGAATGGTCGTTTTCGATGCGGGTGGCCGATCTAACCGCTTACATCGCTAAACGCCTGCCTATACCAGCGAAGTAGCCGTCACTAGCACGAGCGCGTCGATCGTAGCGCGACACCTGCCCATAAGTGTTCTGAGAGCAAAGCCCCCAGTCGGTAGAGGGCCCACGCCTCAGGAGCACCAGGGAGGCATGGGGGCAGGGAATGTAGCCGCTCCGCCCGGCGGAGCGCGGGACTGTTAGAGTTCCGAGATGTGGGTAACGCCCGGTCGCTAGAACGGTTTGCGATGACCTTTGTCAGGCAAGGTAGGGGCCGGTTTGAAACCCGCCCTTGCGGACCATCTCGGTCGCTGGACGAACGATAGCGCAAAACGCCGTAGAGGCAAAGCACTCGCGCCTTCACCGTACGTAAATCCCTCTGAATACGGCGCGAATGCCTTGCCCTTCCAAGGAGGCCCATCAAGACTTCACCACGAGCTTCTTTATCCCCTGCTCCAGTCCCTGGATGCTGAGCGTGTACATTGGGAAAATACGGCGGATCAATTCGACCGTGGGGTGAGCCCAGTTGCCTTCGGCTTCTGGATTCAGCCAGATGCAGTGGGTGAAATGGTCGGCGATCCTCTTGAGCCAGATGGCGCCGGGCGTATCGTTGGTCTCCCAGTAGTCGATGGCGCCGTTAATCATAGTGAGCTCGGTGGGCGACATCGTCGCGTCTCCTACCAGGATGGTCTTGTAATCGGCGTCGAACGTCCTCAGAACGTGCTCTGTGCTGACCATTTCGCACCGCTCGATATCAGTGTAGAGGTTGCCGTAAATGCTGTTGTGAAAGTAGAAGTACTTGAAATCCTTGAAATGTGTTGCCGCGTTCGCCGCCGTGAACAAGATGCTGCACAGGTGCGCGTATGGGTCCATGGATCCACCGGCATCCATCAATAAGAGGAGCTTGACGTTGTTCCGACGCTCGGCCGCCCAGATGAACTCCAGCTCCCCCGCGTTCTTGCAGGTCGCGTCGATCGTGGCCGGCAGATCTAGCTCGTCCTCTGGGCCGACCCGGCTAAGCTGGCGCAGTTGCTTCAGCGCCAGTCCTATTTGCCGCGTGTCGAGGACCAGGTCTGAGCGGTAGTTCTTGAAGTGCCGTTCAGCGGCGACCTGTACGGCCGAGCGCCCCCACGATGTTCCTCCGATCCGGATGCCGGCCGGATTCTGCCCGGAATGGCCAAATGGAGATGTCCCTCCCGTGCCGACCCACTTGCTCCCGCCGTCGTGCTTCTCCTTCTGCTCCCGCAGCCGCTCCTCCAGGGTCTTCAACAGATCCTCGAAGTTCATTTTCTCCAGTTGGGCAAGCTCTTCCGGTGAAAGACGGAGACTATGAATAGGGTCTCGCAGCCAGTTCAGAATCTGCTCGGTTATTTCCTCGGACGTCCCGATCCCGCTAAAGCATTCCTTGAACGCCACATCGTACTGATCGAAATGCGTCTCGCTCTTCACTAGGATCGCCCGCGCAAGGTAATAGAACGTCGTCAGATCGGAAAAAGTGAGACCTTTGGAAAGCGCTTCCATCAGCGTCATCCATTCGGTCAAGGATACCGGCACTTTGTGCCGCTTCAACGTAAAGAAGAAACTTGTGAACATCTGCCCGTCCGATTTCGACTAATAATAACGGCGATAGATGTTTGGCGTCGACTTGTTGCGTTTCCCCTGCAACACATCCAGGTCCTGTTCTTTCTTGATCAGCGCGCCGAGGAACGGCACCTCTTTCTCGATCGCGTTGTGGTCGATCCCCCCAACGATCAAAGCCTGAAGCCAGTCGAGAAGCTCGCTTGTCGAGGGCTTCTTGCGGAAGTCGTCGATCTTGCGGAGCGCGTAGAACTTGGTGAGGGCTGCTTGTAACAGCTCGCTGCCGATGTTTGGAAAATGGACCTTGACGATCCTTTCCATCATCTCCTGGTCGGGAAACTCGATATAATGGAAAACGCACCGCCGCAGGAAGGCGTCAGGCAGTTCCTTTTCAGAGTTGCTCGTGATAATCACGATGGGGCGATGCTTGGCGACGACTTTGTCGCCGGTTTCGATGACCGTGAAGGCCATCTCGTCAAGCTCGTTGAGCAGGTCATTGGGAAACTCCAGATCGGCTTTGTCGATCTCGTCGATCAGAAGCACGACCTGCTCCGCCGAGGCGAAAGCGCGGCCGAGTGGCCCCAGCTTGATGTACTGGCGGATATTCGACACATCTCTATCGCCGAACCGGCTATCGTTCAGCCGCTGGACGGTGTCGTATACGTACAGCCCGTCCTGCGCCTTGCTCGTGGATTTGACGTTCCAGATTATGAGCTCTTTGGTCAGACCCAGCGCTATGTTGTGGGCCAGAAGCGTCTTGCCTGTGCCAGGCTCGCCCTTGATGAGGAGTGGACGACCAAGCGCGATGGCCGCGTTGACCGTGCTGCGTAGAGAATCCGAGACAATATACTTATGTGTTCCTTGAAACTTATCGAAATCATTCACGTTCTATATCTGATCTCCCAGAAGCCTGTATTTGTTGCGAAGTCTAGCCACAGGCGTCTTGCCCTCGTCTACGTGCAGAGCCAGCACCTCGCCGACGAAAAGCGTACGATCGCCCATTTCGAGGGCGTTAATGAGCTTGCACTCCATATTGATCGCGCATCCGTCGATCAGCGGGGATTCTACTTTGGTTCCCTGTCTGATCGGGATATCGTTCTCGACGAACTTATCGCCGTTCCGACCCGACGTTTTCCCTACCTTGGCTGCCAGCTCTGTCTGGTCAGTGGCGGTCACGTTCAGTACGAACTCTCCTGCCTGCTTGATTAGATCGTGGCTGAACCTGGAAGACGCGACGGCGACGGCGACGATGGACGGCTTCGCCGAGATGCTCATGAATCTTGTGGCGCTCATCACGTTCCGTTGCCCATTCGTCGCAACGCTGACCATTACCACGGATGTTGGAAAATAGTCCAGTACTTTGTTGACTTCGATTTCGGTGGTAGCCATTTCCTTTTCTCCTCGCCTATTTTTTTGGAATGTGTTCCGCCTTGCAAGGCAACGTTTCACCGCTCGTTGGCTGCGGGGTTGTTCTGCGCGCTCTGGCCCGCTATCGTCACCTGCTATTCTAGGCCTGGCGGTTCCCGCTGTCAATATTTCTTGAGACCGGCTGGGTGCTTTCTCGATCAGTATGGTTGTTCGGAGCTGATGAGGATGTCTCCTGACGCGCTCGTCAGCACAAGGAGCATCGTGCCCTGGTTGATCACGCCGCGCCAGCGGCCGTCGCTCTTGTTCGCGTCCTCGAACTCGAACGGCGGGTCGATGGTTATCTTGCCCTTCGTCGAGGCGTCCAGACGCAGAGCGCTTTCTTTGACGATGAACACCGAGATGTTGCCTGAAGATGTCTTGATGGTGTGCTGGCCCTCTGTTGGCAGGGCGCCGTAGAAGACCACGTTGCCTGTTCCGCCGGCGATGCTCACGCCAACGGCCGCAACCTCGGTGAGATTCACGGCCCCTTTCTGCGTCTTGATGTTGAAGCTTCCTTGCACCTGATCCAGCGCCACTGTTCCGCTTGAGGTTGTCGCCTCCAGCGTGTCCGCGGCGACGCGGAACAGGTTTATCAAGCCCTGTTGTGTCTCCAGGATAGCCTGCTTTGCGCTGCTTTCATTGATTCTTATCTGCCCATCGGGGGCTAGCACCGTTAGCGTTTGGGCGCGGAAGCGGGTCAGCGTGAGGTCGCCGTTTTGAATGCGGAACGTCGCGTCCATCTCAGCGCCGGAATCCTTCACCACCGTGTTGGCGCCGGTGACCACGGACATCGACGCGCCGGTAACCCTGTCCAGTTGGACTGCCGCCTTGCCCGACTGGATTGTTGTTTTGCCGATGGCGTCGACGATCTGTACGCTGCCGGCTTCGCTGCGAATGGTGATCGCTCCGCGGATGTCCCTAAATGCGAGTGTGAGATTCTGGCCGTTGATATCGATGTCGCCTCTAATCCCTCCGATGGTTATGTTGCCACTACCTTTAGCGACCTTGACCGACGTATCGGGCGGGGCAGTGATCTTGTAATCCGCCTGTCGCCCCGACTTTGCACCGCCGGGAAGCTCAAACGAGATTGCCCGGTCTTTCATCTGAGGCTCGGCGCTGAACGATTCCAGGTCGCGCTGGGCGGATTCCTTGTCGACGCCAAAGGCTCGTTTCGTGACGACCACACTGACCTGTTTCGTCGGAGCCGTGAAGATGGTGATGTTGCCGTTCAGTTCGGCGAACTCCAGAATCGCGGAATCGCCCACATCAAGCGTGTATTGTTTTGCCTGGCTTGCGGGCACATCCCCGATCGGCGCGATACTCTCCTGCTGCGGGCTGGGCGAAGCGAGCAATTGCCACAGCGTAAGCCCCGCGATCACCGCCAGACCGATTAGCAGAGAACGTCTCCTTACCACGAATCCCTCCATCACAATTTATGCAGCATAAAGGATGCCAAAAGCCCCCGCCTCCCTCCTCCAGCCTCGCGTCCTTCCACAGAAGGAGAAGCGTGGACGATCTATCTAGCACCCTTTCCCTCACAGGATTTCGCACGGCTTAAATGCCAGTCGGGTGAGACCGACGCGGTTTTCGAAACCGCGTCGGTCTCACCCACACCGTTTGCGAATAGATCCACGGGAGAGACTATAAGACCGCCCGAGCGAAACCGCTTTCCTGATCCATGACGGGAAGGGGCACGAGATTTGCTATATAGATTCCGAGTCGAGCACATTCTGGAGGAAGGATCAACGATGGCAGGACGTTTGATTAGAGGATTGCTGTTGGCGCTCGGCATTGCCTGGCTATACTTCTTGACAAGCCGAACACAGCGGTTCAACAGGGCGAAGGTGGCCCGTTGGTATCGTACGCGACCCGAGGTGCCAAAGCGTCGCATCGTCGTTCTTGGGGCAGGATTCGGAGGCCTCTATACGACGATGCATCTGGCTGACGCGCTGCGCGCCGATCCACGGGTGGAGATAACGCTAGTGGATCGGAACAATTTCCACCTCTTCACGCCGCTCCTGACTACAGTGGCCGGCGGACTGGTGGATTCACAGCACGTTGCCTACCCCGTGCGGCGATTGGAACGGACTAACACGTTTCTTTTCCGCGAGAGCAACGTGATCGGAATCGACCTGGACAAGAAAATGGTGCGACTGGAAGATGGCCATCTGACTTACGATTATCTCGTGTTCGCTCTTGGTAGCGTCACCAACTTCTTCGGCATGAAGAACGTGGAGCGGCTGGCGTTTCCGTTCAAGAACTTGCGGGACGCGGTGCGAGTGCGGAATGAGGTTATCTCCAGATTCGAAGAAGCGATATGGGAAAGCGATCCTGCTCGCAGGCGACAGCTTCTGACCTTCGTTTTTTGCGGCGGCGGTGCGACAGGTGTGGAGTTGGCAGCTGCCGTCCACGATTTTATCTTTGAGAGCTTGATCGAGGAGCATCCCGGAGTTGAAAGGAATGAGGTGCGCCTGGTCCTGGTGGAAGCTCACCGACGCCTTCTTCCTACTCACGATCCCTACCTTTCGATTGTGACTCACAACAAGCTGTTATCGAAAGGCGTTGACGTTCGTCTGGGGACCAGGATAGCGAGCCCCATAGAGGACGATTCTGGAAGGCTGACGGCGGTTGAAACCCATACGGGAGAGATCATTCCGACCCGCACCCTCATCTGGACGGCGGGCATCGAAGTTAGTGACGTAATTTCGACCCTGCCGGTGCAAAAAGGTAGAGGGGGCGCGATCATGGTCGATGAATATCTGGGCGTGCCGGGATATCAAGGCGTGTACGCCCTGGGGGATAATGCCGCGGCTCGCGATCCCAGAACAGGGGTCGCACTATCGCCAGACGCAAAAGTGGCCGTGCAGTTGGCGCGATGGGTAGCTAAGAACATCGTGAACGAAATGAACGGCAGGCCCAGGGTCCAGTTCAAGTACGAGCATATGGGCGACCTGGTTCTGTTGGGGACGAACGCGGCGGTCGCGGACATCAAAGGGGTTAAGCTGTCGGGGCTCCCGGCGTTTCTGCTCTGGCGGTCCTTCTACTTCTGGCGCCTTCTTGGCTTCGAGAGCAAGGCCAGGATTGCCTGGGATTATCTCTACGGCCTCCTGGCCGAGCGCGACACCGCCAAAACGGAAGTCGCCTGAGTACTTCGCAACAGGCTCACCCGCCTTCCGCGGAAGGACAGACAACCCCAATAGATTCTTTGCGCCCTTTGCGGTGAAATCATCTGCCGCAATTATTACAACGTACTTTGCTCGCTCGACTGGCGCGTGGCTTATTGACCCCCGGGCTGCTCTGCGGATTTGAGAACCTTTATCTCGGCCTCGACCCTGGCTAGTTCCGAATACTCTTCGTTGCTGAGCCGATAACAGCGGTCGATGTACAGGGCGGCGAGCCTCGTGCCTTTTTCCCCCGGGATTTGAGCCGCCTCGATCAGCTCGTCGATCTTGTACTTCTCGGGAAGCAATTGCCCGAGCGCCCGCATTTCGCGAACGGTTTCCCGAATCAGGCCAGTATCGTTGCCCCCCATTGCGTATCGTAGCTTGCCGGTTAGTTTGGCGATCTCACCCAGTCTGTCAGGTTCGCTCATCAAGCTAAAAAGCACATCCTGAACGGAAAGCTCATCCTGCGCTTTGGTAGGTTGAGAACGCTGGGTATATAACTGGCCGTACTCACGAGCGGCTTGGTTGACCGCCAGCATAACGGTGTCGGGGCGTGAAGTATCCGCGGTGCCAGCGAAGACAAGATCGTCATCTCTCATCTCGGTCAGATCTCTCAGCCACTCGTAGCTGTCAACGGGCTCGGGGATGGGCGGGATGGCGACAAATGGCAGGTTGGCCGTATCGGGGTCCGTCGCCTTCGCGGCGAACATCGGCGGGATGTACTTGGACAAATCCAGCCGAATAGGTGGCACCACGACATACGTCGCCAGTATGGTCGTGTAGGCGCTGGCGCTCCTGAAGTATACCAGCGCATGTCCCTTGGGCAACGTCTGGCTGCCGATCTCAAACACCAATCCCATAGCGTCAATTATACAAGACACACAGCCGAATTCAAAACGATAATATTCAAACGTTTACCAGCTTGGCTCTATGCAGATAGTACCGAACTTCTTGCACCCGTCGATAGCGCCGCGGATGAAGGCCCAGTTCGTTAGGTACCGAATCTTGCACCACGTCGGGAAGCGACTCGCCGGCCTCAGCTTGAGACAGGGAGCAAAATACAGGCCCGCCGAAGCAGCCGCCGTGACTGCGCTGGCGAGGGATAACGGCAGCAGCGCGGGAAAGATAGGTGCCAGGGTACCACTGGTAATAGCGATTGCCAACGATAAGTGCATCAGATGGAACGCTCCAATGTGTACGATTCCTTTAACTGGAGACGGAAGCTTCAGGGAAACGGGCTTCTCGAATTGCAGCAGAATCTCGAGTTGGTCGGCGGCATGTTTGTCGATCAGCAGGGGATGCCCGAATCCGTAGCCGTACCACTGCTTGAGATAGTTCTCCAGCGAAACCCGATGCATGTGCCTGACCACAGCCGACTTGGCGAAGTAGAGCCGGTAGCCTCTCTGGAGGATGCGGAGCGAGAAATCGACGTCTTCGCCGGTCGGCTCGGCCCAGAACTCGCCGCCGATCTCGTCGATGATCGACTTGCGGAAGGCGACGTTGGCCGTGGCGAAGAAAGGCGAGTAGTTTCCGCCATTAACTTCGTGGGGGGCCCTGTCGGTCAGGCCAGGGAAGTAGCCGTTTTCGGCAATGCCGCATCGCCCGCTGACGCTTAAGAATCCGGTTTGTTCGCAGTAAGCCTCGGTGATGTTGGTGGCCTCCGTGCGAAGTGTCAACACCTCGCCGCCGACGCCGCCGATCAAGGGATCAGCCTCGAACGGCCTGATGATCTCGTCGATCCAGGCTGGGTTTGGTGCGCAATCGCCGTCGGTGAACAGGACAAATTCGCCGGTGGCAACCTTCAGCGCCGCGTTGCGAGCGTGGCCCGGTGAGCTACAGTTAGGCACCTCGACGAGCTTGATGAAGTCAAGCTTTCCAATCCATTGCTCGACGATCTGCAGTGTCCTGTCGGTGCTGCCGCCGTCGGCGATGATGATCTCCTGGCATTCTTTTGGATAGTCGATGCCTTTGAGATACTCGATGGTCGTATCGATCGTCCGCTCGGCGTTGCGCACCGGGATGATGATTGAGACCCTCGGCTTGTTGTTTCTTAAGCTTTCCATCGTGCGTCCATTCCCCCCAAGTTGTCTCCATAAAGTACTTAACATAAATAGTAAGAAGTGGGAAAGTTTTTGTCAAATCAAGCTATTGATTTGGCCATTCTCTCGTGTTATGCTTGCAGATGCAAATTATCAAGGAGGTCGGCAATGGGTAACTGGATAACGCGGCTCGCATTGCTAGCTGGTGTCACGATCCTTGGTCTGGGCACAGCCGTAGGTTGCACCCAGGCCCCCGCAGCGGCGAATACTCCGGAGCAGTTCTACAAAGGAAAAACCCTCACTTTCGTCGTGTCTAGTGGCACCGGTGGCGAAAATGATCCGATGGCCCGAATCGTTGCTTCCTACCTTAGCAAGGAGATTGGTGCTACCGTGAGGGTGGAAAACATGGGCACGGACGAGGGCATCAACTACACGTATAACGAGGCCCCGCAAGACGGTCTCACGATGGTTACCAAGAGCACGGACGCGGTGATATCGAACGACATCCTGAAGGCGCCGGGCACGAACTATGAGACCGAGAAGTTCAATTTCGTGGCTGTCCTGGCGCTCTCCGGTAGGGTATTCGAGACAGCGCCCAAGCTTCCTTACAAAACACTCGATGAGCTGCGAAAGGCTAAGGGATTGAAGGCTGGCGGCACCACCGCTAAGGGGAGCCTGGCCACCAGCGCTGCCTTGATGTTTGAGATTATGGGCTTGGATGGCAAGGTGATCGCCGGTTACAAAGCGAAGAAAGACCTGACACTCGCCATCGGCCGAAACGAAGTTGATTTTATGGTTACCTCGGATAATGGCGCGAACAAGGACGAGGCAGACGGCTACGTTGTGAACGTGGCTGTGGTCGGTACCGAGCGAAGTCGGGTGATACCCAACGTGCCGACTCTGGAGGAGTTCGGGGTAAAGGTTCCCAAGGAGTTGGAGGCTGCCCGCGAATACATGAGCAGTGGCGGGTATTTGGTGGCTCTCACCCCGAACGTGCCCCAGGATAGGGTCGACTATTTGAGGAAAGCGTTCCAGAAGCTCAACGACGACAAAGACCTCCAGAACGAGGTGGAAAAGCTGACGGGAACGTGGATTCCCTTTGTACACGGCGCGCAGTTGCAGCAAAAGATGAGCACGATCAAGGCTAACAAAGGCCTGGCCGAGCAGATCGATGCGATATTCAAGAAGTACGCGGCGGCTCAGTAATTACCCTGCGAGCGGAGGAACTGTATGGTAGAGAAAACGAAGACGATGTCACCCGAGCCGGGGCCAAGCGCTACTATTTACGAGCGACACGCCAGGATTCGTAAGGAGTTCATCGAGCGGCAGAACACGGGCAAACTGCTGGTCAAATCCAGTGAGCGAGAGTTCCAAACCACGCGCCAGGGGAGAAGCAAATACTACCTGTGCCCGACGATCTGGCCTGAGAACGCCCTGCAGGACTGGGCGGTTCTGATGCAGGACCTGGTACTGCACACCGGGAAACACCGCCATCAGGGAGGCCTCATTATCTTCATCCTTGAAGGTCGCGGCTACACCGTGGTCGAAGGGCAGCGCATGGACTGGAAGAAGGGAGACCTTGTGGCCTTGCCGTTGTTGCCAGGCGGCGTCGAGCACCAGCATTACAACCTTGAGCCCGGTAAGCCGTGTCGCTGGATAGCCTTCATCTACACGACGATCTACGATCAGACCGGCAGTTTCACTGAACAGATAGAGCTATCTCCGCTCTATTCCGGCCCAAAAACGTCTTGATCGAGTCCCCGAAGGAGGATAAGATGAAACTGATGGAAACGGAATTGGATGCCGACAAGAAGGCCGCCTTTTATCGGGACCTTGTGGCGGCGGCCGGGGCAGAAAACGTGACCGACAACGAGGTGGTGCGGGCGACGTACGCCTTTGATATAAGTCCTAACCTGCCCTGTCTCCCTGAGTTCGTTGTGAAGCCGAAAAGCGTCGCCCAGGTGCAGGAGATACTGAAGACCTGCGACAGATACGTGGTGCCCGTGACCCCTATCGCCGCCGGGCTGAACGCCGCGGGCACCTGTATCCCCTCGCCGGGCGGCATCGCCCTCGATCTCAGGTGGATGGACAATATCCTGGAGATCAACACCGAGGCGGCATACGCTCTGGTGGAGCCGGGCGTTACCTTCGATAAGTTGTCGAGCGCACTGAACAAGGTCGGTTTCCGCACGCACGTCCCCACGGCGCCAGGAGGGGCAAGCGTCATGGGTAACTCTTTGAACGGGGCGGGGGAGTTGCCCGGCAGGCACGCCGACCCGATTCTGGCGCTCGAAGCCGTGCTGCCATCGGGGGAGATCGTTCGGACGGGCTCGGCCGCCGTGCCAGGCGGTAGCTGGCAATCGCCCTCCGGCCCTTACGCCGGTCTTACTCATCTCTTCTGCTGTTTTGGCACTATGGGTGTGGTCACCAAGATGGCGATTCGTATCTATCCGATCCTCGAGGATCGCAGGGTCCTTATGGTCGGGTTCGACGCGTTTAGTGCGGCGATGCCTTTTGCAAATGAGGTGCTGCGCTCCGGAATCGCCGAGGCGAGCATCGTCTGGAACCATCATTTCTATAAGAGCTATGATATTGCCGTGAAAAGGGAAGGGCCACCGGATATGCCTACCGAGCTGTCAGGTGACGCGCGAAAACCGCCCGATTACCTGCCGTACAACATCGTCACCGTCCATATGTCCGGCTATCGTGACGACATGGACGGTCATCAAAAGACGTGCGACGTTCTGGCAGCCAGGTTTGGGGGCAAGCTTCTGGATCGCCAGGAATGGGAGGACAGAATCCCCGGCCTCTTTCGCGCGACGGCCCAGTTCTTCACCGAGTACCACGCGCCGAAGATGGAGCACAACAAGAAGTACGGCATGGGCAAATACATCCCGTGGATCATACCATCGCCGGCGGCCCGGCTCGTGGGGATCGAGGCGATGGCCTTGGACAAGATGTGTGATGACCTGGGCGCTCAGCCTGTCTTCTACTACGTAAAAGCCAACGATCGTGGTCGGTCCTGGGTGTTCCGCATCTTCTCCTATTTCGATCCAGACGATCGACAGCTTCACCAGCGGGTGCGCGAAACCTACAACGACATGTTCAAGTGGGCGTTGGAGAAGTATAACATCGCCCCCACTCGCCACCGACGAGCCCGAGGCTCAGTGTTAGACCAGTTGGGGGGCTACGGCCATCTACTGAAGAGCATCAAACAGGTCGTCGATCCCAACAACATCATGAATCCCGGCGTTGGCATCTTTTGAGTCAGACCGGCGCGTCCTTCCGCCGAAGGCCGCGTCGGTCTGGTCGTTAGGACTGGTCATTAGGACTGCTTAAACCCACCTCACCGTGACGACCTTCTTCTCGGTGAAAAACTCTATCGCGTCGCGCCCGTGGGCGTGCAGGTCTCCAAAGAAAGATCCCTTCCAGCCCGTAAATGTGAAGAACGACATCGGGGCTGGCACGCCGACGTTGATGCCCACCATGCCGCAGCGCACGCGGTACTTGAACTCCCGCGCCCACTTGCCGCTTCCGGTAAAGATCGCCGTGGCGTTACCATAAGGATTCGCGTCGATTATCCTCAGCGCCTCGTCCAGGTCTCTCACCTTGATGATGCCGAGCACCGGGCCGAAGATATCTTCGTTAGCGATGACCATTTCTGGCCTCACCTCGTCGAAAATGGTTGGCCCGACGAACCATCCATTGCGCAGGCCGTCGCCGTCTAGCTTCCGCCCGTCCAGGAGCAGCCTGGCCCCTTCCTCCACTCCATTTTCGATGTAGCCCAGAACGCGGTCCCGGTGGCGTCGTGAGATAACGGGCCCCATGTCGACCCGTTCGTCGAGGCCATTGCCCACCTTGATTTGAGAACTGGCCTGCACCAGCTTCGCCTTGAGGGCCTCGTACACATCGCCGACGGGCAGGACGATGCTGCCTGCCAGACATCGCTCTCCAGCGCAGCCGAAAGCCGAGCCAATGATACCATCCACAGCCGTGTCCAGGTCGGCGTCCGGCATCACCACGAGGAAGTTCTTCGCCCCGCCCAGACACTGCGCCCGCTTGCCATGCACGGCAGCCTTCTGGTAGACATAACGCGCTACCGCGCTCGAGCCGACGAAGGATGCTCCGTTTACTTCGTCGCTCTCCAATAGCGCGTCCACCGCTTCTTTGGCTCCGTTAACCAGATTGACGACACCCCGGGGGAAGCCAGCTTCGTGCATTGTCTGAAACAGGATGTTCTGACTCAGCGGTACCTGCTCCGACGGCTTGACGATGCAGGTGTTGCCACACGCGATGGCGTACGGCACGAACCAGAGGGGGACCATAAACGGGAAGTTGAATGGCGGGATCACGCAGAAAACGCCTATCGGCTGACGAATGGACTCGCAATCGATGCCTTTGGCGATGTCCTCCATATTCGATCCCATCATTAACGATGGAATGCCAGAGGCCACCTCGACGTTCTCGATGCCGCGTCGCACCTCGCCCCTCGCCTCAGCCAGGGTTTTGCCGTGCTCTTGCACCAGGAGCCTGGATATCTCCTCGAGTCTTTCCTCCAGCAGGTCCTTCAGCCGGAAAAGATACCTTGCCCTGGTCAACGGGGGAGTTTGTCGCCACTGCTCGAAGCCGTCTCGCGCCGCCTTTATCGCCTCGCCAACCTCGTCTATGGTCGAAAGCGGTACCTCGGCCAGGACCTCATCCGTCGCTGGATTCCGGACATCTAGAACCTGGCTGGATCGGGATTCCACCCATTGCCCATTGATATAGTTCTTCAGCCTCATCGCCGTTCCTTTCAAGCCAATGCCACGGTTATGGCCTTTTGCGGACAATACTGCGAGCACTGTCCACAATCGGGACCGCAACAGCTATCGATATCGTCAGGCACCGCCTTACGCTTGTACAGTTTCCAGACCTTCGTCGGACAGACGGCCACACAATCACCGCAGCCATCGCACGCATCTTCGTCCACCGTGATCGCCACTTTTTGGCGAGCCACGAGCGCCGGATCCCGATGCCGCACGATATTGCGGAAATCCACCGTAAGGTCCTTGATCACGGTATATTTCCAGTGCGGCTCGATGACCATCGAAGCCTCGGCCCTTCTCTGGCAGCTCAGCGCGGGCTGGCCGTTGACGACTACCGCGCAGGCCCCGCACTTGCAATGCTGTGGCCCTTCGCAGCCGTAGCGGAACGAAAGGCCGCCATCGAAATGCTCCTGGATATATTGCAGCGTCGTGAGAACGCTCAAGTCGTCCGTAAGAGGAACCTGATAGGTGTTGTAGCTCGGCCCTTGATCCGCCTTAGGATCGTAGCGGTACACCTTAACCGTCGCCGTTTGTTTCCTCATAGCCTATCTCTCCACACGGTATGACATCTTAACCAAGTACAGCATCCATCTCCGACGGTTGGAGGTAAGGGAACTCCTCTAGTGGCTCGGCGCGAATCTTCAAGTCCCCGTCCGTCTGGCTCATAATAATATGCTTTAGCCACGCGGGGTCTGTCTGAGGGTAGTCGTCTCGCTCGTGAAGTCCCCGGCTCTCTCTTCTGAGGAGAGCGGACTCGAGTACCATCCGCGCGACGTCCGCCATATTCCTGGCTTCCAACGCCCCCACCCATTCGCCATTCAGAATTCTCCCTTTGGCGGAGCTATACACCTCCGGTAGGGCATCTTTTCGCACGACGTCCAGGCGGCTCAGGCCCGCCTTCAGACCATCCTCGGTACGGCCGTAGAACGCGCTAGTAGACAAGATGTTCCTGATCTCCGCCTTGATTTCATATGGCTTTACGCCCCCATTCATTACAAGCGGCTCCGAGGCGATTTCTGCCAGCCTTTTAACCTGCTTCGGGTCCACCTCGGGGAGAGCTTCATTCGCCACACTGGCCGCCGCGTCCCGGCCGGCCACGATTCCCATAGTCATAGCGTATATCAAGCCGTGGCCGGACATCCTGTCGGCGCCATCCTTGCCACCGCTTGCCGACTCGCCAACGGCGTACAGGCCCTCAAGCTGGGTCCGGCATTTCTCATCGATCCACAGCCCCCCGCACGTGTAATGGCAGGCAGGATAGACCTCCATCCCGTCATAGTGCACGTCTATCCCGTACTCTTCCCTCAGCTTGTCCCAGATTCGGCCTCGCTCAGTCCGCTTGATGAAAAGGTCGATCAGGTTTCGCGGCATAACATTGATGGTGAGCCATACGCCGCCGTGCGGCGACCCTCTACCCTCTTTCACCTCGCGGAAGATGGCTCGTGACTGCGCTTCTCGCAGTACGAACTCCTTCTGGTCGGGGTAATAGCGCTCCATAAACCGTTCGCCCTTGCTGTTATACATATGGCCTCGAATGTTGTCGGCCATGCTGTACAGAACGAAGCCCTTGAACACCGGCGGCCAGACCATTGCCAGAGGCATAAACTGAACGAATTCCATGTCCATCACTTCGGCACCGGCCCGTAGCCCGAGGGCGTGTCCATCACCCACGAGCGAGCTATTCCCCGTACGATGCTCGTAGCAACCCAGATATCCTCCAGTCGAGATCATCGTGGCCTTGGCATTTATGACCGTGAACTCGCCACTCCTGAGGTCGATCCCTAGCGCCCCGACGACCCTCGTGCCGTTAGTCAACAGATCGGTTACGTAGAAGTCTTCCAGGATTTTGGCCCCGCGCTTCCGAACCTGGGCGGGCAGCACACGACGCAGTTCCGTGCCCAGGAAGCCGCCACGGACGTGGCTTGCTCCCCTGTTGAATGAGTTGCCAAGGCGCACGCCGACGGATGGCTTTCCATCGTTCAAGCGAAGTCGAGATCCCCATTCCAGTAGCTCGTGTACAACCTCAGCGCCATGGCTGAGTATCGAATGGAGTAGCTTCTGATTGTTCAGGTACTTGCCAGCGACCACGACATCCCGTACGTGCGCCTCCGGGCTATCAGGGGAATTGATCGCGGCGTTGAAGAACGAGCCGGCCATCCAGGATGCCGCACCATCTTTGCCAAAGGCTCCCTTCGTCGTGATGACGACGTCCGCCCCGAGGTCACGGGCGTGGATGGCCGCCATCGCGCCGCCGACGCCAGCCCCAATTATCAGCACGTCAGTCTTGATCTGCTGGGGTTGCTGTATTTCAGTCACCTGTTGGCCTCCCTTGAGGTTACCACGATTATGATTGCTTACGGAACTGGCGCTACCGGTGGCTTGGCATCCCTTCTTGCCACGGGGCAGACCATAATGCACTGCCCACAGCGGTCGCCTCGGCCGATCGGAGCGGCCTCGGCAGCATCCCAGGGGTTCTGATACTTCTGGTATTCTCTCCATACCTGGGGGGTTATCTCTTTGGGCAGTGGAGGAGGGTCGCCGACCGGTGGCCGCCACGGACCCTTGACTCCCAGGCGCGACCGGCAGCGCCATTTGTCGATCAATCCGTGCCGATGCACGCGGCCGCCGATGGTCAGCTCGACGGGCTTGGTGGTGCTGATGGCCCCGACCGGACAGGCCTTGGCGCAGAGATAACCGCACTTCTCTGCGTCGCAGATCCTTTCCCCTTCGTAAAGTGGATCTGGCTCCAGTTCGGCGTCTGTGATCACTGACACCAGCCTCAATCTCCCTGCCGTCTGAGGAGTGATCAGCAGCGAGTTCCAGCCGATGTCCCCCAAACCGGCGGCAACGGCGGCGTGGCGATTGGACATCATGCCCACGTTGTTCTCCGAATCGTTCGGCGGGCTGGTGGGAATCGGCATCGCGATAAAGCCGTTTTTCTCGAGAAGACGGCTGATAGAGAAAGCTGCCTGGGCCAACATCCAGTTCATATTGGCATATCCATAGAGCATATACGAGAAAATGGCGTGGCGGTTGCCTGCCCAGGCGAGATCGTTAGCCCGGATCACCCCGTTCAGTTGCCTGGTACCTATGGAGATGACGCGACGCCCCTCGCTCAGCAGATCGTTAGGATGCTTCGTCGGCGGTGCCCCTAAGAATCGCTCCACCGGCGCGATGCCGACAAAATCGATGTCCTTGTTCTCGATGAGGAACTCTTTGATATCCTGGCTGGTGATCGACCTTGGTTTCATTCTTCCTCCTCCTCGGCGATTTTGTGCACGGGGTACGGCAACGGTAAGAACTACGGTATCAGCGATACCACAGAAACCACTACTACGCCCTCCAGAGCCTGGCTCGGATATCTGGCGCCTGAAGATTTCCTCTTTGGCGAATGGCGGCCTTAGAACCAGGAGCAGAATACATCGCGGCTGATAGACATTCTTGCGGTGGCTACGATATCATAGGAACTGCCCCTTGTCAACACATTGTGCTGGAACACCATACCTCCGTGGCAAGCGGACATGTGGCAAGCGGACGATTGACACGTGAGCGTCGGAATGCTATATTGCGAGCGAACTTTATTCGTAACGTCACCTCTGTCCGAGTCAGTGGCTCTTACCTCGCTGTTGAGGAAGGACGACACCAGGTTTGTGTAATCGGTGCCCTTTAGTACGGCCATCCACATCGTCGTGTTAGATTCACCCAACGTTGCACACGCACCGTTGGTATCCCTTGCTTTCATCGTAACCGGTATCAATCCGTCGTCAAGAAAAGATTCTTGGGGGTAATGAAAATGTACGGTTGGCGCGGCATACTCGGTCAAATCGGTCCGTCAAGAGGGGACGAGCTTGTTTTCGAGTTCTACCAGATGGCCCCAGAGGGAGTGCTTATTCGGTACAGCCACGGCGCGATTCGCCAGCTAGACCGTGAGAACATCGAACGACAGATAGCCAGAATCGAAGAGGTCGCCATCGATCTGGACGAGAGCGGAGTCGACCTGATTATGATCGGAGGATCCCCTCTATTCACCACGCAAGGAGTGGGCAGCGATATCACGACTTGCGCGAGGATCCAGCAAAAGGTGAAAGTGCCGGTCACGGCCACAGTTACGGCTGAGATTGAGGCGCTTCGGACTATGGGGGCCAAGAAGGTAGTGTTGGCCACGCCTTTCGAAGAATGGCTCAATCAAACCATGAAGGGCTTTCTGGAAGGATCCGGTTTCGAGGTGGTGAATATGGGGGGCCTGGGAATCAAACGAAACGTCGACCTTGCTCGTGTTCCAGATTACTCCGCCTACCGGCTGGCCAAGAAGCTCTACCTGGAAGCCGACACTAAGGCGGATGCGGTCTTTATTCACTGCCCCCGGTGGCCTACTATCAACCATATCGAGCTTCTGGAGATGGAGCTTGGATGTCCTGTCGTCACCACTAGCCAGTGTGTCACCTGGCACGCTCTCAAGCTGATGGGCATCAGGGATGATATCCAGGGCTACGGCGCTCTGATGCGCACGCTGGCTTAGCCAGTGCCCTGTCAGGGCGGGGACTTGGGAGTGTCCCCCATCCTTCCTAAGAAGGCCCCTTGTCCGGGGCGGCTGGGTGGCATCGAAATCCAGAACGGTGTCCTGATTGGGCACAAGGAACGGGAGAGATACCCGGACCACGCCAGGCTGGAAGCGCTCTGGTCCAGCGAACGCCGCGTGGCAGAGCATTTGAACCGCTATGCAGCAGTCGGAGATGGGAGCGAATCAGAAAAGGGGGTTAGTTTATGACGAACTGTTTCATCCCGTGGCGGAGCAAGGCATTAGTGTCTTTTATCTTGGTCCTTTCGATCGTGTCGGTTATCGGGTGCGCCCAGGCGACGCCTACCGCCACGCCCACTCAGGCGGCAAAGGCCACGCCGGCCAAAGAGGCGAAGCCGGAGGCGGTGGCGACGAAGCCCGCAGCTCAGGCGCCTACCCCACAGGCCAAGGAGGCCAAGCCTCAGAAAGAGGCCGCGAAAGACGCGAAGAAGGCCGCCAAGATCAGGGTGGCTTACGCTGCTGTCGCGGGAACCCAGACGCCAATCTGGCTGGCCAAGGAAAAAGGTCTCTACGAGAAGTACGGCTTGGACGCTGAAGTCGTCTACATCGCGTCGGGGGCTCCAACGGCCCAGGCTATGATCGCGGGAGAGATTCAGGTGGGTAGCACGGGTGGCGAGAGCGTTGTCACCTCGAACCTGGCGGGCAGCGATATCGTGATGATCGCGGCGACGAGCAACTACCTGGCCTTCTCCCTTTTCGGGCAACCTAACATCCAACGCGTCGAGGAGCTGAAAGGTAAGACGTTGGGTATATCGCGGTTTGGGTCCGGCCCCGACACTGCCGCCCGTATGACGCTGAAGCGGCTTGGACTGGAGCCAGGCAAGGACGTGGCCATCATAGAGTCTGGTGGCTCGCCTGAGACGTTCGGGGCTATGAAGGCCGGGGGAATTCATGCAACTGTGACCGGCCCCCCCAATTCGGTCGCCCTGAAGAAACTCGGAATGCGCGAGTTGGTGAACATCTCCGAACTCGAGATTCCCTACGTGCAGACCGGCATCGCCGTGAGCAAACAGTTTATGGCGAACAATCGAGAGACGGTGATGAGCTTCCTTAAGGCGTATGTCGAAGCCATCTCTGTGGCTAAGAAGGACAAAGACTATACGATGAAGATCATCGGCCAGTACTCCAAGACAGATGACAAGGAAGTCTTAGACGATACGTACGAGTTCTATATGGCCAAGCTGGCGCCGAAAGTCCCGTACGTCGGTGTTGCCTCGGTGCAAACCCTCCTTGATGAGGCAGCAAAAAGTGTTCCGAAAGCAAAGGATGCCAAACCTGAGTCTTTCTTCGACAATCAGCTAATGAAGGAGCTGGACGACAGCGGCTTCATCAAGAAGCTGTACGAGTAAGACGTATCCAGACAATTACCTGCTGCTGACATCACACGCACACCGCCGTTGACAAGCGAGGGACCTTGTGTTATCGTTGCGAAAGTCGTTGCTGCCGATCAGATAGAACGGTGTGCGATGCCTTGTGCCCCCCCAGGGCGGGGCTTGGAGCGTTACGGTTTAGTTAGCTTTGGCGCCTGGTCTTTAGTGTCAGACCCCCACACCAAGACTGTGGCGCGGTCCGAGGCATCGGACCGCTGGGGAGGGGGCGGGAGCTAGCTGGCCTTAACTGAACTGTATTGGAGCTTGGGTCCTTTCCCCAGACAGGCCGGTGGGGCATTGAATCAAAACAGGTGTCTAGATCACGCATTAGGAAGGCGCAGGAGGAGTAAATGTTAGACACGAAACTGGAGGACCTGAGTCGAGAGTTGGCCTTATGCTTGAAGTGCAAGATGTGCACATATGGCGACTGGCCCGAGAATTATCCCCTGTGTCCACCGTATTTCAAGAACGAGTTCTTCACCTACAGCGGCGGTGGTATGGTTTACATTGCCAGGTCTCTGCTGATGGGGCTGATCGATTATTCGCCGGCTATGGCCGAGATTCTCTATCAATGTACTACCTGTGGCAACTGCGATCGGATTTGTGAGGTTCTACCGGTCAGTCCACCGCACAAGTCGGTCACGGACATCATCCGCCTGGTGCGGTCCCAGCTCGTGGCGAAGGGACAAACTGGACTGCCTGCGCTCGCGGAGCTGGGCGCCCGTCTCGTCGAGGAACACAGCCTTGTCGGGAAGAGAAGCTCGGAGCACCTGGCCGACCTCACGGCGAGAGGGACCAGAGGTCCCGTCCTGTTTGCCGGATGTCTGACGGCCCAGAAGCGTCCCACGGTCTTGAGAGACGTGGATCGCATCCTGGCCTCGGCGGACGTTGAGTATCAGCTAATGAGTGATGAGTGGTGCTGCGGGGCGCAGGCCTATGACCTGGGACTCTGGGAATCCCTGCCGTCTTTGGCTGCTCATAACGTCGACGCTCTGCGAGCGCTTGGGGCCGAGCAGGTGATTTTTCTGTGTCCTCATTGCTATCGGTTCTTCGATAAGGTTTACCCGAGTATTCTGAACAAAGATTTGAATGAGCTGCGTTTGATGCACGTCGGCGAGTTTCTGGGCGAGCTTGCCCGCGAGGGGCGGCTTAACCTGCGCCGGGAGGTTCCGCTGAAGGTTACCTATCACGACCCCTGTAGTTTGGGAAGGATAGCCGGCCAGTTCGAGCCATCGCGTGATCTGCTGCGCCAGATTCGCGGACTCGAGCTGGTGGAGATGGCTCGAAACAAGATGAACTCCTACTGTTGTGGCGCTGGCGGTGGGGTGAAATGGGCTTTCCCAGACTTCTCGCGAGAGACCGCCGCCCAGCGCCTGGACGATGCCGTTGCCACAGGAGCTGATACTGTGGCCAGCGCATGCCCTCTTTGCGAGTGGTCGCTTGCCGATGCCGGCGGCGCCCTGAAAGTTGCCAATGTCACCGAGCTGATCGCCTATGCTATCGACTGAGGCTGCTAATACTAATAGCCTTTCGATACGCTCTTTATTCCCTGGGGTGTGGCCTGTAGCCGCACGGCTTATGGGGGTTAACACCATCGTTCGGTGTAGCATTTTTTTGTGGAGCCTTGACTAATCAAGGCTCCACAAGGACTACGCCTACCGTAAGGACCGAAACAAATAGTTAAAGCTCATTAGCTTGCGTAGGGCGGGGACATATAGGACTCGTCTATGACCAATTGGCATAAGATGCTTGATGGTGAAGAATACTCAGTAAAAAAACGGAGGGTGGCAGTGCGAAGCAGAGTCGTGCAAACCATGGCGACCATGGTGCTCCTGGTCATAACGCTGGTATCGGTTCTCGCGTGTACCCGCACGGAACAGGCCGCGACGCCGGAACAGTTCTATCGTGGGAGCACGCTCACGTGGGTGGTCTCGAGCGATGCTGGCAGCGGCTCAGATTTGAACAGCCGTGTTCTTGCCCAATTCTTAGCTAAAGAGCTTGGTGCTACGGTGAAGGTCGAGAACCAGGGACCTGACGAAGGGCTCAACTACGTGTACACCGAGGCCAAGAAGGATGGGCTCACTGTGGTTATGAAGAACACCGACGCCATAATCGGGAACGATATCCTGAAGGCGCCCGGGGTGCTCTACGAGACCGATAAGTTCAACTTCGTCGCGGGAACCAGCCCTAGCACCAAGGTCTTCCAGGCGTCGCCTAAGCTCGGCATCCGGACGCTGGATGAGTTGCGAAAGGTCAAAAAGGAATTCAAGGGGGGCGCCAGCACCGCTAAGGGGGCGTTCACGGTGAACGGGGCAGTTACGCTTGAAATACTGGGCCTGAATGGCAAGATGATCACCGGCTACGAGGGTAGAAAAGGCGTCGTGATGGCGGTCAGTCGCGGCGAAGTGGATTTCCTGGTGGCTTCGGACGAAGGGGCGATGAGGGACGAGAGAGACGGATTCGTAGTGAGTACCTTTATCATAAACAAAGATAGAAGCCGGATATTGCCTGATCTACCGACCATATTCGAGCTGGGAGTGACGGTTCCCAAAGAGATGGAGGCAGCGCACGAATACATACTCGCGAGCGGATATGGCATTGCCCTGCCGCCAGAGGCTCCGCAGGATAGGGTTGATTATCTCCGGCAAGCGTTTGTGAAGTTCAGCGATGACAAGGACTTCCAAGCCGAGATGGAAAAGCTGAACGGGTACTGGAGCCCAATTGTGACAGGTAAGCAATTGCAGGACAAAATGGCTGCTATGAAGGCCAACAAAGAGCTGCGCAGTCAGTTGGACACCATATCTGCCAAGTATAGCGCTGTGCGATGACCTGTTGAAGGCAAGGACATAATCCGGAATGGGACTGGCGGATCGAATCGATGCGATGATTGCCAGGTACAAGGCTGCTCAATAAGGATTCATTTTCGGTAGAAAGGGTGATTCGGCAGGATCCCCTTGCTCACGTGGAGGAAGTAGATGGTAGACAAAACGAAGACGATGGAGCGCGAGCCAGGCGCCGCCCCAAGTATGTATGAGATCCACGTTAAGGCTCGCCGTGATTTCATCGAGCGCCAGAACACCGGCAAGCTATTGATCAAATCGAACGAGCGCGAGTTTCGCATCGGCCGCCAGGGCAAAACAAAGAAATTCCTGTACCCGAATATGTGGCCGGAGAATGCTCTGCAAGACTGGTCGGTGTTTATGCAGGACGTGGTGTCTCACTCGGGAAAGCATCGCCACCAGGGAAGCCTGGTCATCTTCGTCCTTGAGGGGCGAGGGTACACGGTGGTCGAAGGGGTGCGGATGGGCTGGAAGAAAGGCGACCTCATCCTCTTGCCCTTGAAGCCAGGGGGTATCGAGCACCAGCACTTTAACCTTGAGCCCGGCCAGTCGTGCAAATGGATTGCGTTCATCTATTTTCCGATGTACAATCAAGTAGCTAGCTTCACAGAGCAGATCGAGATCTGCCCTCTATGCACCAGTCAATCTGCGTGACGCTGGTCACATGGCGGGCGCCACGGTGACCGGTGAAGGCTCGGAGGAACACGCTTGGTGACGAGATGGCACATCATTCCCACGTTTCTTCTAGTGGCCGTAGCGCTCGCAACCGGCTGCGTGAGTGAGCCGTCGCCCTCAGTTCCGGAGCCGACCATACTATCTATCACTCCTCAACCCTCGGTGACCGAGGTGGGGCAGAGTGTGGAAACAAAAGCCAGGCCTGTGGCTGTGGTGGAGAGGCAGCCGAAGCATGTGGAACGCCGACTTGCGGCGCTCGACGGCCTTGCGCCTGATGCTCGGCAGGAGAACTTGCTCGTCGAGGCCAGGAAGGAAGCCAGGGTCGTCTTTTACGTGACCTCCGAAATCGATAAGATACGGGCGGAGGAAAAGGCCTTTAGAAAAAAGTACCCGTTCGTGGCCTCCGAGTTCGTTCGCGCCAATGCCACGGAGGCGATTCAGAAAATCCTTGCCGAATCGAGAACAGGCAGACAGATTGCCGATGTGATCCAGTTGCCGTCGGTCCAGTTCCAGGAGTTGATGAAAGAAGGAGTGTTTGGCAGATATCTGTCGCCGGAACGCGGGTCTTTCGACGAAGCGTTCCTTGACGAGCGGGGGTTTTGGACGGCGATCGATGCCAACGCGACAGTGCTGGCCTATAACAAGAATCTCGTGCAGGCGACGGCTTTGCCGAAGACGCTGCACGATCTATTGGATTCGCAATGGAAGAATAAGCTCGGACGGACACGATACGGCGGCCGCTGGCTGGCGGCGACGCTGAAATTGATGGGAAATGACCGTGGACTGGAGTTCGCGCAGAAGCTGGCGCAGCAGAACGTCACTATCGCCGAAAATAGCACCGAGTTGACCCATCTCGTCGAGTCTGGTGAGGTTCTGGTTGGCTTCGGTGTTCTTACGCCGGGCTTGATGGCCCGGATCAAAAAGGGAGCGCCCCTGGGCATCCAATTCATCGATCCCACGTATTTCTCCGTGAGCGTAGCAGGTATCGCCCGGTCCGCTCCGCATCCCTATTCCGCCGCGTTGCTGCTCGACTTCCTCATGTCCAGAGAAGTTCAGGAATCGCTCGCGAGCAAGAACTCGATGGGCGGACGGACGGATGTGAGCTATCCGTGGAGCGACGAGATGAAAGCGGTGAAGACCATCATCTCCTACAGCCCTGACATTGTCGGCGATGAATACCGCGAATATCAGTCGAAGTTCGAATCACTATTCGTGAACAGGTAGCAAGGAGTGATAACGGTGGAGAAGACGAGGACGATGGCGCAAGAGCCAGATGCGAGCACGAGCGACTATGAAGCGCACCTTAAGGCCCGACGAGAGTTTATCGAGCAACAGAACACGGGCAAGCTGCTCATCAAGGGCAACGAGCGCGAGTTCCGCATTACTCGTCAGGGCCGAAGCAAGTACTTTATGTATCCGAACGTCTGGCCTGAGCATGCACTCCAGGAGTGGATGGTATTCCAGCAGGATGTCGTACATCATACTGGCAAACACCGCCACCAGGGAAGCCTGGTCATCTTCGTGCTGGACGGACGCGGCTACACAGTGGTTGAAGGCGTGCGGATGGATTGGAAGAAAGGTGACCTCATCCTCCTGCCGCTGAAGGCAGGGGGCGTCGAACATCAGCACTTCAATATCGAGCCCGGGCAGTCGTGCAAGTGGATGGCCTTCGTCTACATTCCGATGTACGACCAGATAGCCAGCTTCACAGAGCAGATAGAGCTGAACCCACTATACAGGGCTGAAACCAGCTAGCTGGCATTGCTAGACCGACGCGGTTTCGAAAACCACGTCGATCTACTCATCTCACAGGCTGGTTTCCGCCGCGTAGAGCAGGCGTGAGGCGGTGATGCCGTGCAGCGCCTGTTCGAAATGGCTCATGCTCAAGGGCGCGGTTCTGGCGAAATCGGCCTCGCGAAGCGCACACATCTTCGCTTCCTGGCAGAGCGCGTCGATTTCGGCCCCCGAGAAACCTTCGGTGCACCGAGCCATATCCTCGGCGATCTCGTCGGCGATCGCGGCTCGATCCAACGGCATGTTCCTCAATTGAATCCTGAATATCGCCTCTCTCTCTTCGCATGTCGGCAGCGGAACGAGCACGTGCATCCCAAAGCGGCCCGGTCGCAGCATCGCTGTGTCCAGAGCCTCCAGACGGTTGGTGGCGCCGATCACCACGACTTTGCTCAGCGCTTCGACGCCGTCCATTTCGGCCAGAAGCTGGCTCACGACGCGCTCGGTCGTCTTGGTCCCTTCATCCGTGCCTCGCACCGGCGCGATGGCGTCAAGCTGGTCGAAGAAGAGAACTGACGGCGCGACCTGGCGCGCTACACTGAAGACGTGGCGTATGCCCTGCTCGGATTCGCCCAGCCACTTGCTGAATATTTCGGGCCCTTTGACGGCGATGAAGTTGGCCTGGCACTCGCTGGCGATGGCCTTTGCCAGTAGGGTCTTTCCCGTGCCGGGAGGTCCGTAGAGCAAGATCCCGCTTGCTGGCCTGAGGTTTATTGCCGCGAAGACCTCCGGATGAAGCAACGGCATCTCGACGAGTTCCTTGAGCTGCCTCTTGACCGGTTCCAGGCCGCCGACATCGTCCCAGGAGACGTCAGGGATGGAGACCACTGCCTCGCGCATCGCCGATGGCTTGGCCTTCGGAAGGGCCAGGTCGAAGTCCTCTTTCTCGACGACGAGCTGTTGCGGCGCCAGTTCGACGCTGCGGAGTTCGTGTGTCCGGCCCTTCAAGCTGCGACGCAGCGTGTTCAGTCCAGCCTCTCGGCACAACTCCATCAGATCGGCGCCGACGCATCCGTGCGTCGCGGCGGCAACAGCATCCAGATGATCCATTGCCGCGTGCGATAGCGGCATCTCGCGTGTGTGAACCTGTAGAATCTGGAGACGGCCTGCCTTGTCTGGCGGGCCAATGAACAGCTCGCGGTCGAAGCGACCGGGCCGACGGAACGCCACGTCGATCGTGTCGATGCGGTTGGTCGTGCCGATGATGAGCACCCCGTCGACTCGCTTCAAGCCGTCCATCAGCGCCAGGAACTGGGTCGTCAGCCGAGTATCCGATTGAGAGCCGCTTTCCCCTCGCTTCGGGGCGATCGCGTCCAGCTCATCGACGAAGATGATCGACGGCGCGTGGTGAATGGCTTCGCCGAAGATGCGACGAAGGTTTGATTCCGACTCGCCGTAGATGGTTCCGATAATGTCGGGGCCATTAATATAGTAGAAGCGAGCGTCGATCTCGTTGGCCACGGCCCGCGCCAGGTGGGTCTTGCCCGAGCCAGGAGGGCCGTAGAAGAGCAGGCCACGCGGCGGCCTGATGCCCAGTTGGCGATAGGCGTGTGGGAACTGCAGCGGCACCTCGATCAATTCCCGCAGCAGGTGGATCTCCCGGTCCAGCCCGCCGACGTCCTCGAACGTAACCTCCTGTGGCGGCTCGGCATGCGGGGTGGCCGACAGGTCCACCTCTATTTCGGTTTCCTCGGTGACCATGCCAGGGCCATCCTCCAGCTCTACCACCGTGTAGACCGTTCCAGCAGATGAGTGGGGGAAATTGGCGTAGAGCACCGAGCCCACGCTGATGAGGGCGCGGTTATCGATGAACTGGTCCTTTATGTGGTGCTCGAGGTCGTGGGCTAGGGTTACGTCCACCGCCGGCAGGAGCTTCGCGTTGCGCACTGCTTCCACCTGTGGCACCTTCTCGATCCATAGCTCTTGGCCCACGCGGACCTTGAGACCTTGCCTCAAGTACTGGTCGATCCGGACCAGACCTTTACCTCGATCATCCGCGAGCGGCTGCCCGACCCGCGCGAGAACGCGCCGTCCGAAGATGTTTCTGAGCTCGATGACATCCTCCGTCTGGATACCAGTCGTCTCCATAACGGATGGATCTAGAAACGCCAGGAAATGCCCGGCATAATCGATCGCCGATCTCTCTGCACGTAAAGATAGACTCATTTCTGCCTTCCCTTCCCACGAATTCGCACCCAGGCAGCGCATCGATAGCGAAGCTGCTGTTCGCAAAGATACACTCTGGGTACCTGGCTGTATATCTGACTTCGGTACGGTTTTGATTACCTCACGCCTCAAGACGCCTGGAATTCGGTAAACTGGCCGATGATGCCTTCTCCGAGCGCCCATTGGTAGACCGAAATGCCCCCTTTGCGCCCGAAGAGCTTCAGCTTGCGGCGGATACTGCTCACGTGATACCGTAGCGTGTTATCGGTGATGCACATGCTCCGCGCAAGATTCGCCCGGTGTGATTCGCTCCAGCTCCCAGACTTTTCTTCCGTGTTGCGCAGGGGGAGATAATATCGGGCAAAGATGTCGATCTCCCTCCAGGTAAGTCCGTAAGCGTGGCGGAGCCGCAGGATGCCCGCCACAGTGAGCCGCTGGTCGGCAAGCGCACTGACGATCCGGGCACGCAAATCGTCGTCCTTGCAGGTTGATAACAGCGGATCGGCGGCGCCAGGATGCTGCGCGTTGGACCCCGCGAGGTCCAGTATGAGCCGCGTCGCCAACTCTCGCAACCCCGCGTCGCTTTCGGACAGGAGCGGCAGGAAAAAACGAAGCTGAGCGAGGGTGAGGCGCCTCACACAAAGCTTCAGCACGTAGTTACGCGCCAGGTTCTCTCTCAATGCTTCTGCCGCAAGCAAGGCCACAGCGTCAGGCTGCCAGAGAAAGAAATTGAAGCACTGCTCACGCTCGGCGAAGTGCAGGGCTTCGAGCAGGTGCCGCCGTCCACGGACGAACTCGCTTTGATCGTAGCATAGCCTGGCCAGGTGCAAACGCACTCCCGCCAGCCGGTACTCTAACCGCAGCCGGTCGAACAGTCCCACCGCGTTCGAGAGATACTGCTCGGCCTCGTCCACATTCCCTGATTCCAGCGCCACCACGCCGAGGACAGCTCGGGCGCACGCCAGATCGATCGGTGCCCCTCGCTGTTCGGCATCCTCCATCTCTCTGAAGCAAAGCTGCCGCGCTTCGCTGAGTCGCCCCTGACGCAGCCACACGTATCCCAGACCACCGGTATCGGCTGAATCGTCGTCGGCAAAAGCAGAAACAGCCCTCGCCGCCGCGAAGTCGTTGCTGGCGAACGTGATGCTCGACTTCGCCCAGGTCAGCTTGTTGAGCAGCTTGATTAGCCCGCGGCGCGCGGCTATCTCCATCGCGCGGTCCAACAGCGGCAGCGCCTCTTCGAAGTCGCCCTTCGTCGCGTGAATAAGCGCCATCAGGTCGAGACAGTGTACTGTGGTGCGCTCGCCCAGGCTCTCGGTCTGGCACAGTTGGTAGGCCTGTTCAGCCATCTGTAGAGCGGAGCGAATCCTTCCCTGCTGCAGTTGGACCCATGCCAGGCGACGCGTCGCGCGGGCGCGCAGGACCAGTGAGGCGCGATGATTGTCCGCCCGCTCTAGCAGCGACATTGCCTTATCGAAAGAATCGGCTGCCTCGACAAAACGTCCGCAGGTAGCGTAGCCCAGGATCAGGTGCGTGTGAATCTCGGCGCGTAGATTGTGGCCCCCCTTGGGCACGACGCTGAGCGCTTCCTCCAGCAGGCGCAGCGCCTCGGCAGGCTTGCGCGATTCGAAGGCAATCGTCGTTCTTTCCAGCATAGTGCGCGCAATGCCGTCTGACTCCTTCTGCTGTCGGAACAACCGCTCCGCGCGCTCGAGGATCACCGACGCCGGCTGCAGCTTATCCTCGAGACGCAGGACCCCGCTCCTGTGGACGAGTAACCAGGGATCTTTTTCCAGGACGGTCTCGGGAATCCGGCTCAGCCAGTCACGAATCGTGGCTACCTCTCCCGCGCCGATCAGCCGGGTGGCCTGAAGTCGGATGATCCTTGAGGCCGATCGCCAGTGCTGCCCCTGGCAATAATGATGGAAGGCGGCCTCCCAGTTCTCTTCGTTTTCGAATATCTGCCCGCAGTCCTTGTGTAACGCCCGAATGGCGTTCTTGCCTTCCCGACGCCGCAGCCTCGCCTGCAGGAAATCCTGAAAAAGCGGGTGATAGCGATAAACAGGCTCATCGCCCTGCAGACCCTGATAGAAAAGCTGGCTGTGACCACGGCTTAGCCTATCGAGCATCGTTCCAGCGTCGGCACTTTCGAGAAGATTGTCGGCCGCGCCCGGTGTTAGCTGAAAGAGATGCGCGGTCATCTCCATGAAACGCTGAGTGGCTGGCGGCTGTGTCTCCAGGAAGTGAAAAGCCAGGTAATCTGAGATTGGTGGCTCGACACCGCGCATCTCGAGTAGCTCGCCGTCGAAATCGTCGCCGCGTCCGACCAATCGCTGGCAAAGCATCTGCAATGCCGCCGCCCATCCCTGAGCTCGTTCCGCGATCTGAGCCAGGCTGTCACCGGATAGACCGTGAAGGCCGCGCTCCCGCAGTAGATCTCTCGTTTCTTCGTCCGTGAACGCCATGTCCGCTTCAGTGAGGTCGAGCACCTGGCCGTACTGGCGCAGGCGGGCGAGCTGGGCCGTAGCGATGTCGCGTCGCGACGACACGAACAGATGGCACTCGGCCGGAAGATATGCCAAAAGATAGTCCAGAATCTCCGCGATCTCTGGCGAATGGCTGACCGCCTCGAAGCCATCCAGCACCAGTGCGGACTGACAATATCCCGGACCCGCCAGCGCGGCGATCAACGCGGCGAGCGAGGCCTGGTGAGTCCCAGCGGATTGATCTATCAGCTCCACGCCGTGCTCGATGCGGGTCAGGTGAGGGAGACTCTGTCTGAAGCCCTCGGCAAGGTAGAACAGAAACCGCGCAGGGTCCACATCGTCCTGATCCAACCGATACCAGATCGTTGGCCAGCCGATTGAAGAGACGTATGAGGACAGAAGACCGGTCTTGCCGTAGCCCGCCGCCGCTGTGAGAATCGTGGCCCGTCGCCGCGTGCCGATCTCAAGCCTCTCATACAGCCTGACCCGAGGGATCAAACTGCCTGGTTGAGGCTCTGGCGATAGTTTGGCTAGAAGCGTGGCGTGCGCGATGGGGTCAGAAACGGTTATCATCTTTCCTTAGCTTGAAGGCCCGTCCCGACTGGGCCGCAATCCTATCCGAATCTCATCACAGTGGCTTAATGAAGAGGACTACCTTACGGACGTTCATCTGGGCAAATACTCTGGAGAAGCGATTCCACCTATCCACTCCCAGCAAACGCGATTATATCACAGTGGACTGGCCAGTCAAGGTTTAGCCGCGCCATAATCCACAGCCATAATCCATAATATTGACGCCGCTGCCACCGTGTGGTATTGTGGCCACGACGGACGGGAAACCGACCTCTTCTACACTGTTTACTGTGCAAAATGCATCTTGCAGTTGCGGCCCTCTGTGGCTGCATGGGATGGGGCGATGGCAGCGCCTGTTTTCTGGTGCAAGCGCATCTCGTAGTGGTGGCCCTGTGTGGCCGCATGGAGTGGGGTTGGAGGCAACGCCCATTTCCGCACCAAAACTATACTAGACAATGGGGTTTGAAAGTTGGGTAAGAAGCCGATTATCAAGGTCCTCCACGTGGGGATGTTTGAGACGAACTGTATTCTTGTGGTGTGTCCAGAAACACGCGAAGCGATCGTGGTCGATCCCGGCTTCGACGGGGACGCCATCATGCGGGCGGTCGACGAGCTGCAAGCAAAGGTGAAGTACATTGTCATCACGCACGCGCATCCCGATCACATCCTCGCCTGCGACCAGGTAAAGGCGGCGACCGGGGCGCCGGTCCTCGTCCATCCGCTCGACGCGCCCGCGATGACCAGGATGCCGAGCGAGCTGACCTTCTGGCTGAAAGAGAAGCCGATCATGGCGCCGGCGGACGAGTTCATCAACGAGGGGGACGAGCTGACCATCGGGCAGGTGGTTCTGAAGGTGCTGCACACGCCAGGACATTCCAGGGGCCATATCTCGCTGGTCACGGATGGGATCGCGATTGTGGGTGACGTGCTCTTTTTCCAGGGAATCGGCAGAACGGATTTCCCCGGCGGCAGCTTCCCTGAGCTGATCGACTCCATCAAGACCAAGCTCTTCCCGCTCGGCGACGACACGGTCGTCTATCCCGGCCACGGCCCCGCGACGACCATCGGTGACGAGCGCACAACCAACCCATTCTTAGTGTAGTTTCCAGTGCGCTGATTCGCAGGCTGGATAGGGCAAAACCGCTATAAGACCGCAAGGCTGGTAGGGGCAAAGCATTCGCGCCTTCTCCTTACGTATTGCCCCGATGGTATGGCGCGAATGCTTTGCCCCACGGTCTTGCCCAACCACCTGCCTTCACCTTTCCGCAGAAGGGCCGACGATTCTTACTTTTTCGTTGCCAGATTTGCGCGTGGGTCACATAACGATCGGGGTCAGACCGACGCGGTTTCCCGATTCAGACCGACGCAGTTCTCCAATTCAGACCGACGCAGTTCTCCAATTCAGACCGACGCGGTTTCCCAATTCAGACCGACGCGGTTTTCAAAACCGCGTCGGTCTCGGCCGTCGGAATCAAAAGCCGCCCACTACTGAACGACAATCTCCGGCTCGAAATCCTGCCGTTCGGCCATCTCGACCGTCACGGGCAACCTTGCCCAGGCTTTTACTCCGACATACCAGATCTAACCTTAGCACTCTGTCCCTGTGTAAACAGTGTAATTCTTGTACACCCGAGGGAAGTACAGCCTGGTAGATCCACCGCTTGGCGAGATGCCGAAAAGCTGGAAGCCTGTGCTCGTAGCCGTCGGCTCCACCTCTGCGCTGCCATACTGCGCGCTCGCGGTATACTGCTCGACCAGAATGTACGGGCTGCCGCCGATGATGTAGTCGTTTGATGTTAATCCGTTATTATCGGTGGCGCCTGGCAGCCATTTTGTGTAAGATCTCGCGAGATTGAGGTTCGTCGCATATCCAGCTTTGTCGACCCAATAAGCCCGCACGGCTCTCGGCGACGCCGTTATGGAATAGCTACGTCCGCTTGGAGAATTGTTCCACGCGACGGTTACTTTCCTGGACGAAGGCTCGCAAAATGTAACTATGTCCACACCGCGGTCGGTCGTCTTCTGAACGGAGGAGTAATTCGAGAAATACTGCGACGCGACCTGATACGCGGTGAAGGATGGACGCTGCGTGTTATCGTTGCGCAGGAGGCCGAAAGCCTCGGCGTTGCCATCGTCGTATTGCTGGAAAGCGAAAATCTGCTGCACATTGGCAGCCAGTCCGTAAGCGATCGCCTGGATGACGTATGAGGCAGCTTCATCCATCGTCGCGCTGCCAAAGTACGCCTTGTTCTCGCCGCCGAATGGCGGCCTGGTCGGATCGTTCCATATCGGCACGCCGGTCTCGTTGACCCAGACCGGCTTGGCTCCCAACCCGTAGCTCTGCAGGGTGCTCCGTGCCTGGTTGACCATATCGTACATCTGCGAGGATCGGTTGTACCAGTGCTGCGCCATCGCGTCAAAATAATGGTTGTTCGCCGCCGCTGCATTATCAGCCTTGATAGCGGCTAGGATCTGGCTCAAGAAGTTCTGGTTCGGCCACGTCCAGTGGGCTAATCCCCCCATCAATACCGTCGCTTCCGGGTCTGCGAACTTGGCCGCAATATAGCCAACCTTTAGCAACCTGAAGTACTGCTCCACGGACCCGCTCCAGAAGGACGGATTATCCGGCTCGTTCCACATCTCCCAGACCCTAATTCCAGGCTTATAACGATATACCGTATTATAGACGAAGCGTGCCCAGTAGTTTCTTGGGTTAATGGTCTTATAAGGCCCAGGCGTATCTGAGCCATCGGTGAATATCTTTTCATTAAGGCCTGCTGGTGGTGCGGCAGCGGGGCTAAACGAATTAGGCAGGGAACCCGGCGGAACCGGCGCGAAATATCGTGGGCCTTCGCCAACGCGGGGTGGCGGAGCATCTTCTAGCAACCCGGGCATTGGGCTCGCTGCCCACGACGGCGTGCCGACCAGAATGGCATTCACTTGGAGAGCATTGGCAATGTCTGATCTGACGACCGCGTCTTGAGCAGTGTAATCGGGGCTCCCATTTGAACCTTCGATCATATCCCAGTACATCGGCCAGCGGTCCCAGCCAGCGCCGAGACTCGTCGCCCGGCTGAAGCGATACGCCGGGAGCGACGGAATCTCTGCGCTGCCGATGAACACTATCCCCAGGCGGCTATTGGCTGCGAGTGGCTGCGCTGCTGGTTCGGGCGCGACCTCGGCAACTGCCGGCCTCTGAAGTTGCGACGACATCGTGACGATCAGCGCCAGAAAGATCAAGCTCGTCAACGGGCGCACAGATTTAGTCCACCTACTCACACCACCGCCTCTACCAACATCCACGACACGACGGGCCCATTGTCGCGCCCTGTGAATCCCTGAATTCCACTTTCCATTAAGTATCTTGACAAGGTCACCTTACCAAATCAAGCGGCGCCTCACCGAACGCACCCGTAGCGCGGGCGGCTTGTCCCCCGCGGGGCGAGGTGAGCGGGGCGTCCGGCAGGTAAATGTGGCATTGTCAACGTATCTAACAATAGTTTTACCACAACGACGCCCTGAGTTCTCTTTGCGCCCTCTTTCCTTTCGCAGATGGACGCTTTGTCCTTCCGCAGAAGGACGGTGAAACTTTATGCCCTACATATTGCGAGGTACTTCATACTGCGTCGCCTATCTTACATTAGCGACGAGCCGAGCGTCAAGGCCAATAAGTACCAATAGAGGGCCGGCCAACAACTAATACCTCTCCATCTTGCTTTTTGGGCACCAATCTTGCATCTATCCACAAGACTTATCCTTGATCGCTGTGGAGAGGAGGGGAGCGATGTTGCGAGTTGCGATCATCAGGCTGGGCCAGAACCTGGCCCGAGAACTTAGTATATCGGGGAAGCACCGCCGGCGCCGTGTTTTCACCAAATGTCTGTCCAGTGTAGTGCTGGTTATGGCAACGCTGCTTTACCTGACGCTCGGAGTCTTCGCCTTCCCAACTGGCGGCAGCGCCGCCGATTTCGGCGATGGCGATGGCGTCTCTGGGAGCGTCGTCACCATCGCAGGCGAGGATTTCGACTATGTCTACACTGTCAACGGAGTGCCAGAGACGATTCGTGGCGTGGGCTACAACGTGATCTATCGCGGCTACAGCGACGAGGAACGTGCCCGTCTGTACGACCGCGATTTCTGGTTGATGTGGCAATCGGGTTTCAACACGATCGCCGGCTGGGACCAGGACAAAGGATACGAGCAGGATAAGTTCGACGAGCTGCTGCTCACTAAGGCAGATCAGTATGGCCTTGGGGTGATCATGCCCTACTACCTTCCGCCGGAGGGTGATTACACGAGCGAGGACTACCGGCAGCAGGTCTCGGAAGACGTCGCTGCCTTTGTGTTGCGATTCAAAGACTATCCCGCCATACGAATGTGGGGATTGGGCAATGAGGTGCTGCTAGCCATCACAGATCCGCAACAAGCGGTGGCGTTTGCGTCGTTCCTCGTCGAGTTGGCGGATATGGTTCACGAGATCGACCCCAATCACCCCGTGATCTATCGCGAAAGCGAGGACGTTTTCGTTCCCATTCTGCGCGATGCGATACTCAGAGACGGGATTCGCCGTCCCTGGCTGGTCTACGGGCTGAACGTGTACACGTTTCGGATCAACCAGATCCTCGCCAACTGGCCGCAGCTTGGCCTCGACATCCCTATCGTCGTTTCCGAGTTCGCGCCCATCGGCTTGCACGGTGAAGAGCGGGCCAGAGGCTACACACAGATGTGGCAAGCCCTTCGCAGCTATCCATCTATGGTGTTCGGTGGCCTGGCGTACGTCTGGACGACCGAAGGACCCGAGCCGGTCGATCGATTATTCGGCCTTCTGGATAGCAGAGCCGTCGCCGTGGACGAGTCGTTCAATCAGCTCTCGGCCGAGTATTTGGATGATGCGTCGTTCAGCAGCATACTAAGTGTGTCACAATTACTGACCCCTGCACGGGTGTCTAACCCAGGTAGGGGCGGGTTTGAAATCCGCCGTCATTATCGCCCTGACCAGGTTTAGCGCACCATACAAATATCAGTAGTTTCACCGCTAGGAGCGCAAGGACGCCCAATAATCTCTTTGCGCTCTTAGCGATCTTTGCGGTGAGACTACGAGCCATACATTCTCGTGTCTCCGTAACTCCGTGGTGAAACCGTCCCCTTGTGGTAGAGCGACAGGAGACCGTCTTCCGCGGAACTTTTATGCCCCCTTGTTCGTTTAAGTAATTGAATCCGCGCCGTCTATAGCTGTGATATAATGCTTGCAGCACGAGCTTGGGGGTGTCTGAATGCGTGCATTTCTTTCGACGATGGCTGTCTTATCGGTTCTGTGGGGCGGGGCCAGTGGTTGTATCCTGGCTCCGTCGCCGCGCAAGCCGGCGACCGTGAACGTGGCTGCTTTTGTCTCTCCGGGCGGGGGAGCGCCGCCCGCGGTGCTCTCACTCTACAAGGCCGCCCTCGAGGTGAGCAAGAACGCGGTCGACTTCGACCTTCGCATTTCAAATATCAGCCCCGCGATGCCTGACCCGAGCATGTTTATGGAAAAGCAACAGGTTCCCCCGAGCGCCACCGCGCTGGAGCAGGCGATGGGCCAGGACCCTCCGCCCGACATCGTCCTCTTTTGGAGCGTGTACGATTACAGCGCGGCGCTGGATAAAGACCTGTTGCAGCCTCTCGATACCTACTTTCGCGGCGACCGCGACGCGAAGCCAGATGATTATTATCCGGGCGCCATCGAGGCGGTGAGCGACGCCGGACGCCTTTATGCGCTGCCGGTCGCCGTCGCGCCCACTGTGCTGATGTACGACAAGCGGGTTTTCGACGAAGTCGGGTTGGGGGCTCCGGAGCCGAGCTGGAACTGGGCGACGTTCCTGGGCTATGCCAAACAGCTTACGAGGGTGACCGGCGATCCCCAGAAAGATAGCTATGCCATCAACCTGTCGGGACCGCTGATCCTCCCCGCTTTCATCTGGCAGAACGGTGGCGACGTCATCAGCAAGGATGGCAGGCGGTCCCTGATTGCCGAGCCATCCGCGGCTGAGGCGATCCAGTTCTATGCAGACCTGATTAACACGTATAAGATCGTTCCCCCGGAGCCGAGAAGACAGGCGGGGGGACCGCCGATTATGATGGAGAAACCTGCGATCAGAATCGGACCAGGCGAGGTTCCGCCGCTGATGGGTCCCACGGGGCGAGTGGCGATGATGTTCGTTTCGGGCGCCGGCAGCCAGATGTCATACTCGCCGTTTATGCGAGGTGGACAGGATCGGCCGATGCGCTTGACAGAGCTGCCGCGAGGCAAGATGCCGGGGACTGTTCTGGATCTTAGCACCGCCCTGGGCCTGACCGCGAGAGCGACAAACAGCCAGCTCGCATACAAGGCCATGGTTGCCCTGGCCAGTGAGATGCAGAAGGAGCTCGGGGTTCCGGCCAGACGCTCGTTGGCGAAGAACCTGCGCCAGATGAATCCAGGCCTGGCTGAAGACGATGCGCAAGTCATCGTCAACTCCCTGGAATACGCGCGACCGCTTCGCTTGCGCACAGGAGAGGAGATGCAGGTGCTTTATCAGAAGTTGCTCTCGCCAATCCAGCAGAATTCGAAGCCCGTGGCCGAGGTGCTCAAGGAAGCATCTGATGCTCTGGATGAGTTGTTGAACAAATGATTCTCGACAGTAGCCGATCACCAATTGCCAGGGCGTCCACGGTGCTGCTGCTCGCCGGATTGCTGCTCGCCGGGTCGGGCTGCGCCCAAATCCCTGGATTCGAGGCGCCGACGCCGACCCCGGTAGTACGGGCGGCTAAGCCGCCTGCCCGGCCGACGGCGGTCGTAAAACGGGCGGCCATCCTGGAAACCATCAAGCTACTTGGCCGAGTGACGGCCGTGCAAGAAGCTGAGCTGTATTTCAACAATGCCGGGCGCCTGAAGAGCATATCGGCCAGATCTGGACAGGATGTCGCGGCGGGCCAATTGCTGGCCGAGTTGGATACCGGCGATCTCGAAGCGCGCGTCGCCACGGCTCAGGTCAACTACGAGACGACAGTGTTGAAATTGGACCAGTTGAAGGCGAAACAGGGCGACGCGGAGCTAAGGCGCAGGCTTGACCTGGCTACGGCTGCTCTGGCCGTGCAGCAGGCGGAGGGGGCCCTTTCTAAGGCCGAGTCCGATCTCGTCGCCGTGAAGGCCGGCCTCACGCCGGTGGAGACGGCCGAAGCGGCGGTCAGGGACGCTCAGTTGGCTCTGGACAATGCCAAACGCAACTTCATCGCGGTGCAGAAAAGCCCGGTCGTTGCCCGAGACCCCCTCGACCGCGAAAACGAGCACAACTGGTACGAGGCGAACTACGGCCAGTACCTGGCCAAATACGAGCGCGGCGAGATCGGCAAGGATGAGCTGAATAGACACTGGGACACCCTGATGGCCGCTAAGGAAAGGCTCGACGCCGCGAGGGTGAACGCGGCTTCAGCAATTGCCGGGGCTGAAGCGCAGGTGTCGCAGGCCGAGGATAAGCTGAAAAGAACACGGGCGGATTTCGATGCCAAGAAGGCTTTGCCCCCCGACTCGCACATCAAAGATGCGGAGCGAGTGGTGGCGAGCGCGAGGTTGGCGTTGGATAAGGTCCAGGCCGAATACACCCTGAAGGAGGCTGGCGGGGGTGAAGACTACGAGATGGCGCTGCAAGCGAAAGCGGTCGACCAGGCGCGGACGTCGTTGGACGAGTTGCAGGCCCAGTTGCACGATTCTCGCTTGGTCGCGCCCTTCGCCGGCAAGGTGATGGTTGTCAGGGGCAGGATTGGCGAACAAATACCTGCCCTCCAGCCGATCTTCAGCATTGCCGATCCAGAGACGCTCCAGGTCCGCGGCGACCTCATCGAGACGGACCTGCCCAAGGTTGCCCTGGGTCAGGAAGCCTCCGTTCTTGTGGACGCTATGCAGGGGGCCACGCTCAGAGGGACCGTCGTCGGACTCCCAGGCAATTTCACCAGCCAGGGAAGCACGGTGCAAGACCGCTCGGTTCAGATCAAAGTAGATTGGCCGCCGCAGGGCGCGCAACTGGGAATGCTGGCTCGCGTTACCATCACCGTGCAGAAGAAAAACGACGTTCTCGTCGTGCCCGCCCGAGCCGTCAAGACCGTGGGCAAGCGTCGATTCGTCGAATATATGGAGGGCTCGACCCGTCGTTCATCAAACGTCGAGGTCGGCGTTGTCACCGAGACCGAGGCCGAGATCGTGAGCGGACTGACCGAAGGCCAGGTCATCCTGTCCGGGCAGTAGACAACCCTGCCTGCAGCGACGGTACCCCTGATCCGGATGCGCAGTCGCGCAATTGCGGTGGCCACGTTCCACGAGCATCGCTCGTATGAGCTCAATTCGCCCCGGTTCTCTGCGAAGGCACGGACAGGGGCGATTGATTGGTGCGGACCTATGCGACTGATCCGTGTGTAGGGGCGCGATGAATCGCGCCCGACGGGCCAGTCCTTGTGCAAGCTGTGCAAGTCCATTGGCAAGAGCACTCTGGGTCAGAGGAGGAAGAATCCCAGATGAGGCACGACACCATAGCCCACAATCGCCGCTGCATCCTGACAGCAATCGGCCACGCCAGCCTCGGGCCAGCTCGTGGGTAACCTTTTGGCTACGCTGGCCACAACCAGGAGCAGTGGCCGTGAGCTCGTTATGCCGGTGCTCGCCATCGTGGCAAAGAGATTTGCCAGCAATCGGCTTCTTACCCTGGTCGGGGCGATCGGCCTGATCATCGCCGTGACGCTCGTGACCGCCATCCCTCTGTACGCCAACGCAATAGCCACCCAGGCGCTGCGTCGTGACTTGTCCTCCGCTGAGAAAGATCTTTCCCGGCCGAAGGCGGCGATTCTGTTCAGCTACATCACCGGCCGGGCTACTACCACGCCGACCCGCGAGCAGTTTTTGAGCGCCGATACCTACCTGAGAGCCGTGGCGCCTGCGCTACCCGGCCTGTTGCCAGAAACCTTCGCGAAATACGTTCAGACCGACGCTTTTCCCCTGATCGTCGAGCGGAAACAGGGCGTTCGCGAGACCAGAGGCGATGTATTCTTCGCTTCGCTAGAGGATTTCCTGGCGCACGTGGACGTCGTCGAGGGCACGGCGCCAGATGATAAAGGTGAGCTTCAGGCGCTTATCAGCACCGAAGGCCTCGACGAGCTTGGGCTTGCAGTTGGCATGAACGTCGACGTCGTCCTCCCTCAAACCCGGGGTGCGCTGGCGCTACCAGTGCGGATCGTCGGGCGCTGGCAGCCGAAAGACGAAGCGGAGCGGTACTGGTTCAACCGCCCAGACTACTACAAGAACGCACTCTTTTTGAGAGAGGATGCCCTCTTTAGGGCCGTGCTGACTTCCTCGCCACGCGCCTTGAGAGAATACACCTGGTATTCTGCCTACGATCCATCCCACGCCACCGTCAGTGACGTCGAGCGCCTGCTGGGAGAGATGTCGCAGTTGCGCGTCGGCGCCCAACAGGCGCTGAGAGGGCTGAAAGTCGATTCCTCGCTGGACGACCTGCTTGACATCTATCGCCGCAAGGCGTTTTTCCTGCAAATACTGCTCTTCGTCACCGGAGCGCCGATCCTAGCGATCATACTACAGTTTGTGGCCTCTGCGGCAAGTATGCTGGTCGAGGGCCAGAAGGATGAGATCGCCACCCTCAAGAGCAGGGGGGCGACCACCAGGCACATCGTCGGCGTCTACCTGGCCGAATGGACGCTGCTGGGAGGAATCGCCGTCGTCGTAGGCTTGCTGCTGGGGAGCGCGACGGCCCAGTTCATCGGCTTCAACACCGGGTTCCTGAGCTTCGGGGTACAGGGCCTTCTACCGGTGCAGGTAGGACCTGAAATTATCGCCTACGCCATCGCCGCGGCCGGGCTAGGAATGCTCGCCGCGTTCGTTCCTGCTCTGGAGACGGCGTGTCACTCGATCGTCACTTACAAGCAGGAGGTCGCGCGAAGCCTGCGCCCTGGAACCCTTCGCCGCTACTTCGTCGATCTGATCCCCGCTCCGCTTGCGGCTTACTCCTACTACATTCTGCTGCAGCGGCGATCTGTCCTGCCTGTTGGAGAAGCGGGCGACACTTTCTCAGACCCTCTGTTGCTGCTGGCGCCGGTGCTCTTCATCTTCGCGGCTGCCATGCTTTTTTTGCGGCTTTTCCCTCTCCTGGTCACCATGGCCGAGCGCCTGCTTAGCGCCTTCGTCGGCATCACTATTCTTATGGCGCTCCGGCAGATCTCTCGGCAGCCACAGCAATATCGTGGTCTGCTGTTGCTGTTGACCCTGACCGTCGCTCTCGGTGGATTCAGCGCGTCGATGGCGGGAACTCTCGATCGCAACTATGCCGACACAGCGGCTTATCGTGTGGGAGCCGACTTGCGGCTAGGCGAAACGGGAGCTTATGACGACGACAGTCAGGAATGGACGCTTGTCCCCGTCGGTGAGCACCTCAACGTCCCGGAGATAGAGGCGCCCGCTAGGGTTCTTCGCGCCACCGCGACGGAGAAGATCGGTCCCCGGGGAGGCGAGGTGACGGTCTTGGGCCTCGATCCAGGCGAATTCGGCGCCGTCGTCTACTGGCGGCCAGACTACGCGAGCCTCTCGCTCGGCGAGCTACTTGGCCAACTCGCGAACGATGAGACCGCGGCCCTCGTGGATCGTCGTCTGGCCGAGGCCTATCGTCTGCAGATAGGCGATCAAATCGGCGTCGGCTTCAAGGATCAGACCGTCGAATTCACCGTCGCCGGCGTTTTGGATTACTTCCCGACGCTCTATCCGAGGGCTGGCAGGTTCCTGGTCGCCAACGTCGATTACCTTTTCACGCAGATCGGCTCGCAGCCGTATGACGTCTGGGTGAAGCTGCGTCCAGGCACGAGCGGCGTCTCCGTGGTCAACAAGTTGATAGAGCGCGACGTGCCAGTCGTACGCTTCGAAGAGCTGCGACATGTCCTGGCCGATAGGCGATTGGATAGCACTCGCCTCGCTGTGTTCGGCATCCTCTCTGTCGGCTTCCTCATCGCGGCCTTGCTAACCGTGCTGGGTGTGCTGCTCTACTCGTATCTTTCTTTTCGGCGGCAACTGCAACAGATGGGGATTCTGCGTGCGATTGGGCTGTCGCTACGCCAGCTCACGGCGATGTATCTCATAGAACAGAGCCTGCTGCTGGCGGTTGGCGTTGGCGCAGGGACGCTCGTTGGCTATGTGACCTCGCTGACCTTCATTCCGTTCCTCCAGGTTAACGCTGAGCAAAACGCCGACGTGCCGCCCTTCCTGGTGGCGGTTGCGTGGCAGGACCTGGCCAGGCTCTATGTCGTTCTGATCGTGTTTCTTGCCCTGGCCTTGCCTTTCAGCCTCACCCTCTTGAGGCGCATGCGCATCTACGATGCCATCAAGCTTGGCGAGGAGCGTGGGTGATGTTCAGACGATGGAAGTGGCCGTTAGCAATACAGCGGGTCAAGTCCATATCCGGCAGGGCAGATCGGCAACAGGTGCGAGATGATTGGGAGGGGACGGACCAGACTGGCGCCGGTGCGTTCGCCGTCTGCCAGGGGCTCGTCAAGATCTACAAAGTGGCTGATCTGGAAACGGTTGCGCTGCAAGGTCTCGACCTGGAGGTGCGAAGGGGTGAGATACTGGGGGTGATCGGGAACAGTGGCAGCGGCAAGTCGACGCTGTTGAACATCCTCGGCGGGCTCGATCTCCCATCGGCGGGACGGGTCTTCGTGGGGGGCCAGGACCTGCTCGAGTTGTCCGACGCCGGCCTGTCGCGCTACCGGCGTGAGAAAGTCGGGTTCGTCTGGCAGCAGAGCAGCCGAAACCTTATTCCATATCTGACGGCGCTCGAAAACGTGCAGTTGCCGATGATGCTTATGGGGAAGCCTCTAGGCTCGCGAACAGCCCGGGCCAGAGAGCTTCTGGCCTCAGTTGGCCTGGAATGGCGAATGAGTCACCGCCAATCCCAGCTTTCTGGCGGCGAGCAGCAGCGAGTAGCGATTGCCGTGGCTATGGCCAATGCGCCCGAGATATTGCTTGCCGACGAGCCAACCGGCGAGGTCGATACGGATGCCGCCATCGCCATCTACGGTGTGTTCCATAAGATCAGCCGTGCCTACGGGACGACGGTGATCATCGTGAGCCACGATAGGACGATCGGCAGTTTCGTCGACCGGGTAGTTGCGGTTCGCGATGGGAAAGTGAGCACGGAGGCGACTCGTCGCGAGCGCGAGTCCGACGATGAGCTAGCCACAGGCGAAATGGAGGAGTTGGTCGTATTGGACTCGGCAGGGCGGCTGCAAATCCCCCGTGAATTGATCGAGCGCTTCGGGCTGAAAGGTAGGGTAAGGGTGGAAGCCGGCGATGGGCACATTGCCATAGTCCCCGTCGAGGCTGCCGACAGGAAGGGGCAACCGAAATGATCGGGACGGTGCTGGAAGCGCGCGGTGTCGAGCGCATCTATGGCAGCGGGTCGACCGCGGTGCGTGCGTTGCGGGGAGTTGACCTTGTCGTTGAGGCGGGCAAGCTCGTGGTGCTGCGCGGCCGCTCTGGCTCGGGGAAGACGACGCTGCTTAACATAATTGGCGGACTCGACCAGCCGGACCGCGGAGAGGTGATCTTCGAGGGCCGGAACATCACAACTTTGTCTGACCGTGAGCTGACGGCAATCCGTCGCCGCCGTCTAGGATTCGTATTTCAGGCGTTCTCCTTGCTGCCGACGTTCTCGGCAACAGAAAACGTCGACCTGGCGCTGCGCCTCGGTGGAATGGGGCCGCGCAACCGCGCGCGCAAGACGCGTGATCTGCTCGATCTGGTTGGCCTCGCGGATAAGGCCAGGCATCGACCTTTCGAGTTGTCGGGGGGCGAGCAGCAACGCGTCAGCATTGCCCGTGCCCTGGCCAATTCTCCGGCCGTGATCCTGGCTGACGAGCCAACCGGCGATCTCGACAGTGGCACCGGCCGGGGAATCGTTCGCCTCTTCAAGAGGCTTGTCGTCGTGCACGGGGTAACGATCGTAGTCTCCACTCACGATCCGATGATCTCTGACTTCGCGGATGTCACCTACCACATCGTCGACGGCAAGCTGGTGGAAGCCACTACCGCCGGCCCGCTTTAATCGGCGCCAAATCTTCACATGCTGTTCACAAGTTATTCACATCTGTCCCATATAATCTGACCATCAGCCAATAAATGAAAGGGGGATTCACACGGTGAGAAGAAAGCTGATGCTGCTTGCCAGCGCGGTCACGGTCGCCGTAATTCTGTCTGTTGGCCTGGTCGGCACGGTTGGTGCAGAGGAGCAACCCTCGTGGTGGGATGACATGTGGAATTGGTGCCACGGTGGTGGCTCGGGAGCCGGAGCAGGGGTAACGCTCGATCGAGGCACGCTCAACGGCGTGGCCAAAGTTCTCGGGATGGACGCGCAGGAGATCGCCAGCCAGTTGGGCTCAGGGAAGAGTGTCTTTGACATCGCGGCCGCAAAGGGCGCAAAGGAAAAGATTGTCGATGGCGTACTGGCCCCATACAAAGATACGCTGGCCATCCAGGTCAAGTATGGCTACATCACACAGGGAGACGCCGACAATCTGTTGACGCAGCGACAGGAATGGCTCAACAAAGTGTTTGCGCAAACGGGCAGTGCTCAAACGAACGGCGGCGCTTCGCGCGGCTTCGGTAGCATGATGGATAGCTTCGGCGGCATAATGGGTGGCTTCGGCGGCATGATGGGCGGTTTTGGTGGTATGATGGGTGGCTCCGGCGGTATGATGGGCGGCTCCGCCGGCACAAACGGTGGCCCAGGTGGTATGATGGGCGGCTGGGGCAGGACCTACTAACAGCGTCGTCCATCACTCCAGTTACAGATCAAGCCAGGGTTGGGTGAATCGATGATGCATTCACCCAACCCTTTTTTGCTCTGATATTCACTCTGCCGACCCTTCCTGTGTATCTTCCTCTGTATCTTCCACGTCAAACGAACAGACGAAAGCTCCCTGGTCGCCACTGCTCGTGTCCGGTTGAACTGGTCCTGAAGGCGGCATCACCTGTATGGTAGCCGTGGCCTCACCTTTGCTCTTGTCTCCGACCAGCCCGAAGCTCAATTTACCGGACTGTGCGTTCGCCGGTATCGTATAGGTAACACTGCCCCCGGCCAGCGCTCCCTTGTCGTCCGTCTTGGCACAAGCTACCTGCTTTCCGGGATTATCGCGCGTCCTTCCGATGTACACCCTAACTATCTCATTGCGCGCGAAGCCGGCCCCATAGAATGTCAGCGAAGTGCCCGGTTGTCCCCCATAGGTGCTGGGCTCGGCGAATGGCGTGTACGGCAGGACGTCGAAGCTCGTGGTTACTGCCGACTGTGTCTCCTCGCCGATGAAGATCAGTAAATTCTTACCCGTCAGCTCAAACGGAATAACGAATCCGCCCGTGCTCGTAAACGACCCCTGATCGTCAGTCTGGATGACTGCTATCGGCGTTGAGCTCGGACTGTTCAGGTAAACCAGGACCCTTTCGCCAGGGCCAAAGTCATTTCCCGAGAAGCTGATCAGGGTGTCAGCTTTGGCCGCGTATTCACTGATACCTGCCGTGGGATAGAAAGTTAACATAAAGAACTGCACCGTGACCGGCGACTGGCTATCCTCACCGACGAAGATGAACGAGTTGTCGCCGGAGGGGCCGAATGGGACCTTGATCGACATGCGGCCAAGTCCTCCCGAGCCGTCTGCCTTCAAGGTCGCGATTGGATCTGCCGCCAGGCTATTGAAATACACGAACACATTCTCGTTGGGGGCAAACCCTTTGCCCGACACCGTCGTGGTATCTCCTGCCTTGCCGACTTGTGTGCCAAGCTTCACCGAGACACTGCTGCCGGTGATTCGGCCCTTCGCCGAGGCCTTGAATTTACCGTCGTGCTGTTGCGCCACGATGGTGAACGTGTCGCTGGTGAGGTCTTCAGGAATCCTGAAGCTGAATCCGCCAAAGCCTCCACCCTTGTCAACCTGGGCGAACCCCAAAGATTCGAGCTGGGCGCCCTCTCTTACCTGAAGATAGATATCGACGGTTGCCCCTGCGTCGAATCCGACGCCGCTAACGCCAATATTCGAGCCCCGTGTACCTGTGGCCGGGTTCAGCAATATAATGGCTCCAGGGCTGGCCAACTGATCGGGCGTCAAGGGCTCCGCTATCTCGGTCGGACTCTTATTCGGGGTTGGCTTCGCCGATGGCTTTGTGGTGGCATCTGGTGTTTGAGCCGGTAACGTCGTAATCTCTACCGGACCGGCGGGTTGCTCAGCACCGGAACTGTTGAACACGCTGTTCATCAGGAACAGCCCGCCGATCACGAGTACAGCGGCAATGACAATGTTCCTTCTACTTATGATCATAATGAGATCCCCTCCACATCCACTATTTGTTCACCTGCATAATCTGCAGCAACACATCACCTTTCTGGAACTGTGCTATTAGCCGCGAATTCCTGATCGCCGTAAGGATGAAATCCTGTGTATTCTCTCGCTGCAGAGTTTCGACAAGGTCGTCGGATAGCACCATGTAGTCCAGCCTGCGCCAATCGTTTCCGAGCAGCCTGTTCCTGATGTCCGGGTCTCCTTGTATCTTCCAGTGTGAGTGGGCATTCGGAAACACCGGCGTCGTCCGGTTCACGGGCTCGTGCAAGTCAACCCAAAGGTCGTCGTCAATGGACAATACAGCCGAAGGTGGTACGTTCTCGCGAATCCATTGCAATTGTGCGACCTGCACCTGAGTGATGTTTAAGGTGTAGTGGTCGCGTGCCGTGTATATGAAAACGCCAGAGAGCGCGATCACCACGATGACGAACAGTGGCGTTGTCACCGTCTTGGGCATTCCATCGATGATGCGGCCAGCCAGTAACCCGATGTTCAGTGCGAAGAAGGGCAGCATAGGCGTCAGGTAAAACTCGAGCATTACACTGCCACGAATTATGTAAAAGCCGTAGCTCAGCGCCAGGAGCGCCGCGTATAGCGCGCCCTGATGGCGCTGCCTGGCAGACAGGCCAGCGCGCAGATTGACGAAAATTGCAAGAAGGCCGGCCCCGATAATGAAGGCATCGCGAGGCCACCAGCGCAAATTGAAGAATACCCAGAACTGGCTGTCGAGATCCAGTATGCTCGAGTTGCGGCGCGTCAGTTGCCATAGCCACGTTTGAATCAGAGAGACGTGCTCTCCAGGAGTGCCAGTGAGGATAAACGATGTTCCGGCTGGCAATAGCTCCTGCTTCAACAATGCATAGAGCGGGTACATCGAGAGCAGCGCGCTCCACGTGAACAACCAGCTCGTCAGCGCGAAGCGAAATCTATACGTCTCCTTAGTATCGACATATACCATATAGCCTAGCACCGGCAGAAAGAATATCGCGTTCTCCTTGGTCAGCAGAGATAGACCGAAGAAGAAACTGCTGGCAACTATGTTCATCAATCTGCCGCCGCTGTGCGTCAGAAAGTACAGCGACAGCAACAGCCAGAAAACCATAATGTTGTCTAGCAGCACCATCCGCTGATAATAGATTGCCAGCGGTGAAAGTGTGAATATCAAAGTGGTGAGAAAGGCCGCGATGCCACTACCTGACATCTGTTTGGCGATCTTGTAGATTAGGAAGACCGAGGCCACGTGAATCAACAACATAAGCACCCGGCCGCTATTTATCGCCATTCCGAACTGATGGAACTTGCCGGGCAAGAGGTAGACCCAGCCGGCGATCATAAGCCATCCGGTGGGCGCGTGGTCATAGAAATAAGTGTAGGGGGCCAGTTTCCCCAATCTCAAAACTGCCCACGCCTGCTCCATATATATGCCCTCGTCTCCAAGGTAGATGGGATATTGGAACAAATTGTAGGCGTGTGAGATAAACCCAACGGCCATCAAGAAGGGGAGCTGCCATCCCCTCTTACGTAGCGGCTTGACCGTCCCTGCTGAATTATCTCCGCCGTTGTTTGCCTGCGAGGTCCGTTTCCCCTCGTCTCCTGCCCCTACCAACTGATTTCCACCCAACTTGATTTTCTGCGGTTACGCCTCCTGCGTCGTCCCGCCTGCGACTATTCCTAACCTCTCATATGCAATTGTTGTACCTGGCCAGTGATCGCGAAGTCCTTGCACCCTCGGGTTTGCTCGATTTCGCCCGCGAGATAGGATCTCCATCGCATCAGCCAGTCCAATCCCTAGGCCGCTCGGTTTTCACGCTCCTGGCGGTGGGCGCCGACGTGAGCGGTCTTTTCCCAGTTCCTTATTCCCAGCATCTCTCTGAACGTGGCCCGAAAGGCGGCGTAGGCCAGGACCCATTGATACGGCACGTAGCTGACCGCCATCACCAGCGGCGTGATCGGAGAAGGCTTCAGACCGTGCGCATCGGCGAACTCGTAAAGACCCACCACGCCGATGATGTAGTGCGCGAGCAGGAAGTACGATGGCAGGAGCAATACGAGGGCGGCGCCGACGGGCACCTTCATTGCAAACATCATCCAGATGGATACCGGTACGTACGCGGCCAGCAGCGCCTGGATGGTTGGGAACCCCAGCGTGTAAACGGCCATCAGTTGCTGCTCCCGCGATGGCAACTGCTTCCAGGTGCCCTTCTTCAGCGTCTGCAAAAAACCCTGGCTCCATCGTGTTCGCTGCCGAATGAAGTGTCCGAGTGTGGGAGGCGTCTCTTCCTTGGTAACGTATTCATCATCGTAGACAACCCTCACTTTCTCCTTGAGCACACTGATCCTTATTCCCACGTCGGCATCTTCGGTCAGGTTTTGTTCATCCCAGCCTCCCAGCCTCTCCATAATTTCCCGCGCAAAGAAAACCGTGTTACCTCCAAGCGGGATCATCCCCATCCTTGCGTGGTAATGCAGCCGTGACTTGAACCAGAAGAAGTACTCGAGCACGTTCAAGGTTGAGTACCAGGATGAATCGTAGTTCATCAACTGAACGCCGCACTGGACCACCTTCACTTCTTCTTCAACCATTACCGTGTTGACGATGTTAAAGATGTCGGGATGAATTTCGTCTTCCGCGTCGAAAATCGTTACGACTTCGTTGTGAGAATCGCGGAATCCAACGTTGAGTCCGTGCGGCTTGTTTATGGGTTTGTCGTCGAATACTGCCAGCGTCAAGTTGCCGATGCCCTCCGCGTTCAGTTCGGCAATCTTAGCTTCCGCTTTTTCGATCGTGCCGCGGTCCCCGGCTTCACATATGACTATGATTTCGATTAGCCGCTTGGGGTAACTGGCGCGGACGACGCGCTCGATAGTCTGCTGAATGACATCCTCCTCGTGCCGCGCCGGCAGCAAGACAGTGAACGATTTCTCGGGAACACGGAATACTTTCGGCGCCTTTGCTGCCTCGTAAGCCTCGGGCCGGTCCCACGTGTAAAGCATTATGTACACCGTGTAGGCAGCCTGAATGCTCAGTATGATGGAGAATATCATCAATGCTATGATTAAGACCATCGATCCGCTCCACCCCACGTCCAGAGCAGATTGGCGCCGAAGTTCCACAACGTGGCCAGGGCAATGCCGATCAGGTTGGCCGCCTGGTAGTGCAGCCCAATGATGCTCACCAATCCCTGGAGCGTCGATACAGTAATAATCATGCCGCCAAGAGATACCAGATCGAACTTGGCGAAGCGATGGAGTGAAAGGGACCGTCCGTGAAAGGTCCAGATAGAGTTTAGCAAGAAATTGCTGCCGATGGCCGTCTGGACGGCCAGTACCGATGCGGCTATCAGCGGTAGATGGAATTGCTCGTACAGGATGTACAACACGGCGCTGTTGACGCCAACCCCGCTCACGCCGACGATTGCGAACTTCCCAAACTTCTCGAACAGGCTATAGGGTGTTTGTTCGTCGTGATTCATCTGCCTCATCGAAAATACACCCCCGCCCAGGTTAGTCAAGCTAAATAAGGGCACAGAGCCCGAACGAGCTTGCTATGCCCTCAATGCCAAGCCGCTCCGCCACTCCACCACCATTCCTACTATCTGCTTACGCCTGTCGGCATGGTCTTGCAAGATGCATGCCATGCGGGCATTGGCACAGTTCTTGCACTCTGTGGCTATGAGCTAGGCTGCTAAAAATGGTTGTAGTCGGGAAAGGGATCGGTGGCTCAATGAAGATAGCTCAATTGGCGCCATTGCAGGAAGCTGTGCCGCCGCAGCGCTACGGGGGAACTGAGCTTGTGGTCAGCGTCCTTACCGAGGAGTTGGTTCGCAGAGGGCACGCGGTTACGCTCTTTGCTTCGGGAGATTCGAATACCGCAGCCTACTTGCGCGACGTATTTCCCCGCAGCTTGCGCACTGCAAATAACATCAGGAATCCGCACCCATTCGAATGGGTTCACGTGGCTGCCGCGCTTGAGACTGCAGGCGAATTCGACATAATCCACAACCATCAGGGCGAGCTGGCCATGTCTATGAGCAATCTTGTGG